>NZ_CP035544.1:1310000-1637500 GCF_004139715.1 Muriicola soli
CAATGGATTTTGTTCGGTAGTACTTTTGTACAAATTCGGTCTTTTCTCTCTTTTTGTACATTTTACGGAATTGTCTGTAGTAGCTAAAGTGTGCTCTTAAAACTGCGAAACAGTGTTTCCCTTTTCCCTGAAACACGAAACGAATGGCAGCTATACCATCTAATAACAACCTGGCTATAATAATCGCCGTTGCTTTTTTTCGTGGGAGGTTTTTTGTGATTGAAAAGAGGGAATTTCGAAAATTGAGGTAAGTCTTTTTGGGGTTCATATTGCTGAGTGTTGACCCTCCCAGATGAAGTACTTCAGAAGCACCAACGTAAAGCACCTTGTATCCTTTATTATGGGCTCGCCAACAAAGATCGACTTCTTCCTGATGTGCAAAATAATCCTCATCAAACCCGCCAAGGCTATCAAAGACTATTTTTCTGATGAACATACAAGCCCCGGTGGCCCAAAAAATTTCTTTGGTATCGTTGTATTGGCCCTGATCTTTTTCCAAAGCCTGAAAAATTCTTCCCCTGCAAAAGGGATATCCCAATTGATCAAGAAATCCTCCGGCTGCTCCGGCGTATTCAAAATACTCAGGGCGCAGGAGATCGAGAATCTTAGGCTGAATGATGGCTACCTCAGGATCATTTTGAAAAACTTTTTGTATTGGAGCTAACCAATTGGCAGTGACTTCCACATCGGAATTCAACAAACAAAATATTTCGGCATCAATATGTTTCAATGCTTCATTGTAACCACCGGCAAAACCGCAATTCGTCGAGTTTTGAATCAGACTTACCTCCGGATAATTCTTCTTTAAGAAATTGACAGAACCATCTGTGGATGCATTATCGGCGACATAGATCCGTGCCCCTTCGGAGTTTTCTATAACCGATGGAAGATAACGTTCGAGCAACGCTTCACCATTCCAATTGAGTATGACAACGGCTATATCGGGCATAATGGGAATTCCTAATTATCTGGCACCGGTTGGTGGTGCGTTTTTGCAAGGCCACAAAGTAAAGAAATTAATTGCATATGTTTCTACTTATGAACCGTCCATACAACTAGATCCCTTCTCCTGAATAGGAAGGTAATTCCTCTAAAAATATATAGGCCGATCGATTGTAGTCCATTTGGCAAAAATAATGGTTGATCCCGTTAGTGACCATCAGGTAGCGAGCCCTGAGATCCATATTGTATCGGGCGATCTGATCGAAAGTGTTTTTAGTGATCTTTACCTCCGGTGCCTTGCATTCAACAAGGATCTCCAATTCCCCCTGGGGCGTAAAAACTACAATATCAACTCTTTTAGGCAAAGAATTTACTTTGATCTGCTTTTCAACATTGATGAGACCAGGGGGGTATTTTTTCTCTGTCATCAGATAGTGCAACACGTGTTGTCTAACCCATTCTTCAGGCTGAAAAACAACAAATTTTTTGCGAATGACATCAAAGATCAGGGATTTATTTTCCTTATTTTTGAAACGGAACGAGTACCCCGGAAAATTCAGATTTTCCATGTTGCAAATTTGATGATTTTTTTTTGATGGATGAAGTAAAGCGGCTTATTGATGAGATTCGGAAGGGAGATATAAAACCCATCTATTTTCTGATGGGAGAGGAGGGTTATTACATTGATCGGATTGCGGATTTTATCAGTAAAAATGTCTTGTCTGAAGAGGAAAAGGGCTTTAATCAAATGGTGCTCTATGGTAAAGATGTTTCTGTAGATGATATAGTCTCCAACGCCAAGCGCTTTCCGATGATGTCTGAAAGGCAGGTGATTATTGTAAAAGAGGCTCAACACTTATCGCGTACCATTGAACAACTTACAGCTTACGCAGAAAATCCACAACCCTCAACCGTTCTTGTTATTTGCTACAAATACAAGAAACTAGATAAACGAAAAAAACTCCACAAACTTCTCAAAGCACCTAATGGCTGTGTTTTTGAAAGTAAAAAGCTTTATGAGAACCAGGTCTCAGAATGGATAAGGAAGATTCTTAAAACCAAGGGTTATCCCATTTCATACAAAGCCTCCATCTTGTTGGTGGAATTTATGGGAACTGATTTAAGCAGGATTCACAACGAGCTTGAGAAACTATCTCTGGTGCTCCCTGTAAACACCGAAATAACTCCTGAGGTCATCGAAAAGCATATCGGGATCAGTAAGGATTACAATAATTTTGAGCTCAAGAAAGCCATAGGGGAAAAAGATGTGCTTAAGGCAACAAAAATCATTAAGTATTTTTCCCAAAATCCGAAAGACAATCCTTTTGTGGTCACCATCTCCCTTTTGCACACCTTTTTCACGCAACTATTACAATACCACGGACTCAGTGATCATTCGCCCAGGAATGTCGCGAGTGCTCTCAGGATCAACCCTTATTTTGTAGATGAATTTCAAACTGCTGCACGGAATTATTCCATGAAAAAGTCGAGCAAAGTGGTCTCTTTTCTTCGTGAATTAGATATGAAAGGAAAGGGCGTAGGAGCTTATAATGCAAGTCAGGCCGACCTACTAAAGGAACTGCTGGTAAAAATCATGTAGGGATTATTTCTTATCGATACTGAATTTACCAGGTCCGAGAAATATGATCGCAACAAATAACGTTAAGAAGAGTAATGCTTTCTCCTTGCTGGCAAAAGCATCAGGAGCATGAACTATAAAAGCCGCTACTGCCATCGTAATGGCTGTAGGTAAAGCAGCCCAGCGCGTTTTAAAACCTATCATCACCAGGATGGGGCAAATAAATTCGGCGATGATCGCTAAAAAGAGGGTAGGGGTCGCTCCCAGTCCTATGGGATCGCCAAATTCAAAATCACCGGAAAGCAGTTTCTGAAATTTTGGATATCCGTGGCTCAGCATCATAGCCGAAGCCGATATTCTCAAAAATGCAAGACCAATATTATTTTGCAGGTTATTTTTCATCATTTCTTGGGGATATGTTAACTAAATGTAAAATAATTTTAGTTATAAACCATATTCTCTGAGAGAATTGTATCAATTTGGGAGACCAACTCTTCGGCATTCTTTATATCAAAAGACATGGGAGGCTTTATTTTAATGACACTGTCAAAAGGGCCATCAGTGCCCACCAGGATCATATTTTCCCGGAGTTCATTCTTTAAATCCCCGGCGAGTTGGGAATTTGGTTCGCCATCTTCCGTGATCATTTCAATACCCAGGAACAAGCCGTGACCCCTGACATCCCCTATGGTATTATGCTTTTTTTGAAGGAGCCGTAGTTGACGGATAAGATAATCACCCGTTTGCTCAGCATGTTCTTGTAATTTTTCTTCCTCCACTACCTTGAGGACGGACAAACCTACAGCGCAAGAAACGGGATTACCCCCAAAAGAGCTAAAGAATTCCGGTCCTTTTTCAAAAGAAGATACAACCGCTTCTGTAGTGATAACGGCTCCCATGGGATGGCCATTACCCATTGGCTTACCTACCACCACAATATCCGGAATCACATCGTACAATTCAAAGCCCCAAAAGACTTTGCCCAATCTGCCGAATCCTACCTGCACTTCATCACTAATGCAGAGTCCGCCTTGCGCTCTAACGGCAGGATATAGGGTGTTCAGATAACCCGGGGCTAAGGGAACTTGTCCGCCACAGCCTACAATAGGTTCTGCAATAAAGGCTGCAATAGTGCCTGTATGGTCCTGGATCTGTTCCAGGGCTTTCTCTGTGTAATCAATTCTTGATTTACCAGATTTTTCCCTGTTGCTGGAATATACTTTTGGCAATGGGGTTTCAATGGTATCTTCGGGTTTACCAATACCCTCACCGGCCTTATACTTATAAGAGCTAATACCAATTCCGGCCTGCGTATGCCCGTGGTAGCCGTGTTCAATTACCATGACATTTTTCTTCGAACTGTGGTTCCTTGCCATCCTTATAGCCAGATCCGAGGCTTCGCTGCCGGAGTTCACAAAGAATATTTTGCTCAATGAGGAAGGAAGTGTTTTCAGTAATGCCGAGCCATAGTCGCCCAGGATATCGTACAGGTATCGGGTGTTGGTGTTAAGCCTCGACATCGCCTTTTGCCCCGCTTGCACTACCTTAGGATGGCAATGCCCAACCAGCATAATATTATTGTAGGCATCTAAAAAGGTGTTCCCTTCAACATCGTACATGTACTGAAATGCTGCTCCGTACATATGGATAGGATTTGCATAACTCAAAGAAAGATTTTTTGCAAAGTGTTCCTTCCGCTGGGATAGTATTTCTGAAGTAGGAACCCCCTTCGCGATGGGTAAATCACATGTCTGCCTGAATCGATTTCGGGCGTGTAGAGGATTAATCCTCAGCCATTGTTGAAGTAATTTCCAGGCTCCTTTCTGGCTGATGGTGATGTAATCCGAATTGGGGTCCAGCTCGCTTGCATGAGCCGAATGGCATACGCTCATGGATAGCCGAGCCGCAATCAGGTAGTACAAACTGTCGCATTCTAGTTCAGTCAGGGGTAATTCCTGCTGATAGCCTTCCAACACTTTTAGTCCGTGTTCCAGGGGCGACCCCTTGTGCATCATTACATAGGTCATGGCAATAGCAACCTCACTGATAAGCCAGGTATGACACATATCGCCAAAGTCAATAATGCCGGTAACTTTTTTTCCGTCTGTGAGAATATTCCAGTCGTTGCCGTCATTGTGAATAAGGCTCTTACGTAATTGGTAAGCCACAGGTCCGATGTGTTCATGGAACTGTTGAATAAAATAGGAAACAAGGCTTCGCTTCTTAAGATCTGATATGTTTTCAAGTAATGGAATTGATAAATTGAGATGTCGCAGATCCCATGATATTTCTCTGGCTGTAAAAATCTCTTCCTCCAGCGAATGCAGTACAAGATCTATTTTACCTAAATAACTGCCCAGGGAGAATAAAATAGCAGGGGTGTGCTTGACGTCTCCTAAAAAAGATCCTTCTATAAAAGTTAAAAGCCTGTAGATATTTTCAGCTTCTATTAAACAGACCTCACCTGTAACGGTTCTGACTGCTTTTGGAAAATCAATGCCTTTTATTTTACCAAGTTGCTGTAATACCCTGTTCTCTGCTAGGATTTCCTTTAATATCCGGGGAGAATTCTTGTATATTTTGAGAACAAATACTCCTTCTTCAGCCTCAATTCGATAATTAGTACTCACATAGCCATCCAGGGAGCTCACAGAGTTCAAGTGAAGTTTGTAATGCCTTTGCAGAATGTGGTCAATTCCCATAGGAGTTCCTTAGCATCCCTAAACTTATAATAATTATAATAGATTGAAAAAGAAACTTGTTCTTAACGGAGACGCGGGTAATCTCCAGGATTTGCTTCGTGCATGATTTGATATATTTTCTCAAATATATCTTCGGCATTTGGCTTAGAAAAATAATCGCCGTCCGAAGCGTATGCCGGTCTGTGAGATTTTGAACTCAAAGTCTGAGGAGCACTGTCTAAAAACTGGTAAGCCCCCTGCTTTTCGATGATTTCCTGCATAAGATAAGCCGCACAACCTCCAGGGACATCCTCATCTACAATTAGCAACCGATTGGTTTTCTGTACGCTTTTCAACACGTCTTTTTCCAGATCAAAGGGCAGGAGGGACTGGGCGTCAATAACCTCTGCATCGATGCCTACTTCTTTAAGTTCGTCTGCGACTTCCATCACGATTCTGAGCGTAGAACCATAAGACAAAACTGTTATATCAGTTCCTTGTTTAACGGTTTCAACACGGCCTATAGGAGTACATAACTCTCCGAGGTTGGAGGGCTTTGGCTCTTTTAATCTGTAACCGTTGAGACTTTCTATGATCAGGGCAGGTTCATCACTCTTGAGCAGGGTATTGTAAAATCCCGCAGCCTTGGTCATATTTCGGGGTACAAGTACATACATTCCTCTGAGCAGATGAACTATGCCTCCCATTTGGGATCCGGAGTGCCAAATGCCTTCCAGCCTGTGCCCACGAGTACGCACAATCAAAGGGGCCTTTTGTTTCCCCACAGTTCTGTATAAGAGTGTTGCAAGGTCATCGCTTAGCGTTTGCAAACAATACATCAGATAGTCCAGATACTGAATCTCGGCAATAGGCCTTAAACCTCTGAGCGCTAAACCTATTCCTTGACCTATGATCGTAGTTTCCCGTATCCCTGTATCCGAGACTCTGAGGTCTCCGTACTTTTTTTGTAACCCCTCCAGTCCCTGGTTTACATCTCCGATGGCCCCGCTGTCTTCGCCAAAAATAAGTACCTCTGGATATTGCGAAAACAAGGCGTCAAAATTATCCCTGAGAATGATGCGCCCGTCTACCATTTCCGGGCTTTCTGAATAATCAGCCTTTATTTCAGGGACATTGGTTGCTTTGGAAGGTAATTCACTATAAAGGTGTGAACTAAAATGGGGCTGGTTATTTTTCAGGTAGGCTGAAATCCAATTTTCAAGGCTTGCTTTTTGAGCTGATTCTTCTCCCAGAACATAGCGAAGAGCTTTACGCGCATGTGAAGCCAGATCTTTTTTCAATGGCTCCTCAATGGCAATCAGGTCGTTCTTTACTTTACTGATAAAAACTTTATTAGGACTGCTTTGTTCTAATGCGGTAAGTAAACCTACCAGTTGTCTTTTGTCTTCTTTATGCGGATTGAGAAATTCATTCCAGGCGTCTTTCCTGGCCATCCGAATTTCTGTTTTAATCCTTTTTTCCAAGGCAGATAATTCCTCTTCAGTAGCAATCTTATTGGAAAGTATCCATTCCTTAAAACGTTTGTTGCAGTCGTTTTCCTTTTCCCACTTTAGTCTTTCTTCCGATTTATATCTTTCGTGAGATCCCGAAGTACTGTGGCCTTGAGGCTGGGTAAGTTCGGTGACGTGGATCAATACGGGCACGTGTTCTTCCCTTGCAATATCTGATGCATTTTCATAGGCATGGATAAGCGCGGTATAATCCCAACCTTTTACCCGAAGTATTTCGTAGCCCTTCTCATCTTCAGTTCTTTGAAAACCTTTGAGGATCTCTGAAATATTTTCTTTTGTTGTCTGATATTTAGCCGGAACCGAAATACCATAGTCATCATCCCATACACTTACCACCATGGGTACCTGAAGAACCCCTGCAGCATTTATAGTTTCAAAAAAATGTCCTTCGCTGGTGCTGGCGTTCCCAATGGTCCCCCAGGCTACTTCATTTCCGTTGTTTGAAAATTTATCCCCCTTGATCGATTTTTCATTTCGATATACCTTTGAAGCTAAGGCAAGGCCCAGAAGTCGAGGCATTTGCCCTGCGGTAGGGCTAATATCGGGACTACTGTTCTTTTGTGCAGTAAGGTCTTTCCAACTCCCGTCCTCGTGTAGGCTAAAAGTTCCAAAGTGTCCTCCCATTTGCCGACCGGCACTCATGGGTTCTTTTTCGATATCCGTTGTGGCGTAGAGGCCATGGAAAAATTCTTTGGGTGACAATAAACCAAGAGCCATCATAAAGGTCTGGTCTCTATAATACCCACTCCGGAAATCTCCATCCTTGAAGGATCGGGCCATCGCCAGCTGAGGCAACTCTTTCCCATCTCCAAAAATTCCGAATTTAGCTTTACCTGTAAGAACCTCTCGTCTTCCGAGCAGACTGCATTCCCGACTCATAACAGCGATTTCATAATCGTAAAAGATCTGCTTTCGGAATTCATCAAATGAAATATCCTCGCTGGTTTGAAGATCAGGGTTCATGCCTATAAAATTTCTACGAAAATATCAAAAACCGGGGATTTTTACAATAGGGGGGAGAGGATAATCATTAACAATTTGTCAATAATTTGCTGTGTATCCATTAATTTTTTAAAAGAAGATAGGTTTATTTAAAAAAAAATAAGAATACTTTAATAACTAAAACCACTTACGGGTAAACAATCCAATGAGTGTTTTTGGACTTAGGGTAACTACAAATCGGATCTTTTCATCGTAATCGGGCTGGGCAATTTCCCAGCCGTTATTTGAGTGAAGCGGGAAGTACAATTCAAAATAATCAGTGACCAAATTAAGTCGGATCCCGGAATCATAAACAAACCTTGGATCCATTCCCCGGTTTCTTACATAGCCCACATCCCCGTATAATTCTATCCAGCGCCATAAATTAAAACTGGCATTGGTGGTCACAATCCAGTCGTTGGCAAAAGGATTTTCAAGCTGAGATTTAAAACCTCCTTCGGCGATGATGATCTGCTGACTTGTAATTCCTGATTCTTCTGAGCGGCCGAGGTAATTATAATCAAATAAATAGTCTGTGGGCCTGTCCAGGGCAAAACTGAAGAAATCAGAATTGGTTTCATTCCTTATAAACTTCCCTGCAAAAAACCGCAGATTGAGTTGTCGATTGTTGTCAAAGAGTTTCCGATAGTCAAAATTCACAGCCAATTTGGTGAAATCAGTGGAGTATTGTGCATCAATAAACCAAGAGAAAAAATTGATAATACCGTTGTTGTAATGGTTATATCGAAGATTGAATACACTGTAATCCGGATCGGTTTCTATGCTAAGGGAAGGATCAATATCCCTCAATACATTTACATATCTGAATACAAGAGATTTGCGCTCATTGGAAATCAAATCATCGGGCCGCCAACCCAAGCCAACAGCAGGAGTTATGGTACTGTATCGGGAATTGGTCTGAAAATGGAAACTGGAAGCGTTGAGGCTAAAATTCATCACATACAGACCACTTTTCCTTAAGTATTTACGGTAATTCAGGCCTGCATTTCCTACCAATGCCTTTTCTTTGAGGGCAAAAGAGGGAGCAGCAGTAAATATAAATGGTCTTTCCAATAAGGTCTTATTAGAAAACCGGAGTCCGGGCGATATTCCGTCATACACATTGAAACCTGCTACGGGCATGTAGAAAATCTGATTGTAGTAAGGGTTTTCAGCATCCTTTAAAAACTGAAGTTTTAGCTTTTTGTTACTGGAGAAAAAGCCACTGAGGGATTTCCAGTTATCCCGTTGGTTAAATTCAGGTATTTTCTGGTCGTAATTAAGTACGAGGCGGTCTTCCTGTATATTAGGAATGAGCACGGTGTCCAGATTAGAAATGTTCGAAAACCAGTAACTCGATACCACCGTATCATTTCGCAAACCAAAAAGAGATATCGGAACATTGGTTCCCTTTTTATTTTTTATAACCACCTCCAGTGTATCTTCGGTCTTATTGACTTTTTTAATTTTAAAGTCGATTCGCTTATCCGTATTGACATAGGTGTCAAAAAACCAATCCACATCCTTTGATGTATTAGAGCGTATGACCTTCTCGAATCCCAAAGGGGTAACGGGTTGTAATTTGTAAGTATTGTAGAACTCTTTTATGCTTTCGTTTATCTCCTCCTTGCTAGTATAGGCTGCGAGATAAGCTAATCCCAACCCGGCTTTGTAGTTATTTGCTATTTTCTGGTTGAATTTGATCAGGGAATCATTGGGTGTTGTAAGGCGTTGATCCAGATTCTTCCTTGCCGTTAGCATATATAAGAAGGGATATTGATCATTAAAGGACATCTGAGCGAGGTTGAAGGTGCTTATTGGCCAGATCGATGACAATTTTCCGAGGAGTTTCTGGTCGGGGTAATAGGTGTCTACAAAATTAATCATCAGATAATTCACGATGGCATCGGAAACCCATTGTTCTTTCCGTGGATTTAAAAAGATGGTTTCCCGCAGATAGCTGAGAATAGCTGTCTTCAGGAATTTCATCTCAAACTGGAACTGTTCCTGGTAAGGACGTATAAAGGAAGGGAGCTGATTTAGGCCATAAAGCGGATTCTTATTGAAGTCTGTTTCACTCACCAACAATTGCTCATAGGGAAATTCACCCAGGTTTTCATGAATGTATCTGGTAATCCGGTTTATTGAGATTCCCTGCGAAATTTCATCGTATTTAGGAGATTTGATATCAGTTACCACAATGAGGTAAGGGGTGACGTGTTTGATAAACTTATTAGAAGAATTAAGGATAATGTCACAGCTTTTTCGATTTTCACCTTTTAAGCTTGCCACCTGTTTGGCAGGGTAAGACGTGATATTGACCTCATTAAAGTTGGTCCCGAGAAATAGTCTATTGGGATAGGTAAAGGTGATATTGGTATTGGTGATCCCGGTATATAAATCCTCGAGATTTTTATTGGAATACAATTGCCATGAACCATCGTAAACCGCAGGGGTTAAATACCAATCTTTGAGATAGAATCCACCCCTGGAATCATATCCATACGGGGTATATCGATTTGGTGGCAACTTTACGGTATATGTAAAATATATTTTTAAGGAGCTATCCGGCGGGAGAGGACTATTCAGACTAATTTCAATAAGATCCTTTTGCTGAGTGCGTTTAAAAGAAAGGTTTCTGAACTCAAAATCAGCCATCCCAAAGATTTGGGTAGAACCTCTTTCTTCCTCCTTGGCCAGATGAAGACTTTTTTTAAAGTCCTCTGCAAAGCGTTTAGCTAAAGCAGTTCTCTTATCGGAATAGGCGTGTGCCCAATCATTAAAATACAATACCTTAAGGGTGTCGGAAGAACTATTGAAATAGGTAAACTCCTGTTGAATTTCTATTTCTTGGGTATCCGGATATAGTTCCGCTTGTATCAGATTGGTATGTTGGCCGGAAGCTAAAAATGTACCGAACAATACAATCAGGCAGAAAATTCTATGAAATACAACTTTGGGTTTTACCTCCATAGATAGTTTAAAAATTGGGGCTCAGGGTGTGCCCTTTGTAGAATGCATCTATGATATCTACAACTTCTTCCGCCGTATCCGCAATTTTGATCAGGTCGAGATCTTCCGGACTGATATTCTTCGCCTCAAGCATGACGTTTTTCAACCAATCCATCAAGCCTGACCAGAAATCAGAACCGACCAGGATAATGGGAAACTTACCAATTTTATTGGTTTGAATCAGGGTTACGGCTTCAAATAACTCATCCAAAGTACCGAAACCTCCGGGCATGACGACAAATCCCTGAGAATATTTCACAAACATCACTTTTCTAACAAAGAAATAGTCAAAATCAAGGCTTTTATCCGTGTCGATATAGGGATTATCATGCTGTTCAAAAGGCAGATCAATATTTAATCCGACAGAAGTTCCGCCGGCCAAATGAGCTCCTTTGTTTCCCGCTTCCATGATCCCTGGTCCGCCACCTGTAATAATTCCGTAGCCTGCTTCTGATACGCTTTTAGCAATGGAAACAGCAAGATCGTAAAAAGTATCCCCTGGCTTGGTCCGGGCCGAGCCGAATATAGTTACACATGGCCCGATTACACTCATTTTTTCAAAACCGTTGACGAACTCGCCCATAATTTTGAAGATTGCCCAGGAGTCATTGGTTTTGATCTCATTCCAACCTTTGTGATGTTGTTCTTTTCTCATTGTCTATTTCTTAAAACGAATTATAACCCGACACATTATAAATGTCGTAAAACTATTATGAATGACTTACGGCCAGATTCAATTCTTTTTTTAAAAACTGTGCTGTAAAACTTTTTTTATGAAGTGCGACATCCTCTGGTAGGCCTTCAGCAACGATAGCTCCACCGCCACGCCCTCCTTCGTATCCGATATCGATAATATGATCCACCATTTTGATCACATCCATGTTGTGTTCAATAATAAGTATGGTATTCCCTTTGTCAACCAGGCGATTGAGTACCTCCATCAATACACGTATATCTTCAAAATGTAGGCCGGTAGTTGGTTCATCAAGAATATAGAAGGTATTGCCGGTATCTCTTTTGGAAAGTTCGGTTGCGAGTTTAACCCGCTGTGCCTCACCACCTGATAGTGTTGTTGATTGTTGTCCCAGGGAAATATAGCCCAGGCCTACATCCTGAATGGTCTTTAACTTCCTGTGGATTTTTGGAATATTTTCGAAAAAATCAACGGCTTCATCAATGGTCATCTCCAGTACATCAGCTATAGATTTCCCCTTGTATCGAATTTCAAGGGTTTCCCGATTAAAGCGCTTGCCATTGCAGGTTTCACACTCTACATAGACATCAGGCAGAAAATTCATCTCAATAACTCGTAGTCCGCCTCCCTGGCAGGTTTCGCAACGTCCGCCTTTTACATTGAAACTGAACCGACCTGGTTTATAGCCCCTGATCGCGGCTTCAGGTGTTTTGGTAAAAAGCGCACGTATTTCGCTGAACACCCCGGTGTAGGTAGCCGGATTAGATCTAGGGGTTCTACCGATTGGAGATTGATTGATGTCGATAACCTTATCTATATGCTCCAGCCCGCTTATCTTTTTATACGGCATGGGCTTTTTAACCCCGTTAAAATAATGCGCATTCATTATGGGATAAAGCGTTTCGTTGACCAGGGTTGATTTTCCGCTTCCCGACACGCCTGTAACGCCTATCATTTTCCCAAGGGGGAATCGCGCCGTAATATTCTTAAGATTATTTCCGGTACAGCCTTCCAGGAGAATACTTTTTCCGTTTCCTTTTCTTCGCTCTACAGGTACGGGAATTTCCTTTTTCCCGCTTAGGTAGTCTGCAGTTAGGGTTTGATGTTGTTTGAGTTCTGCCGGTGGGCCTTCGGAGATGATCTCACCACCGTGTTTCCCGGCGAGGGGTCCGATATCGATCACATGATCGGCACTTTCAATCATATCCTTGTCATGTTCTACGACAATAATGGAGTTTCCTATATCCCGGAGCGCTTCCAGGGATTTTATGAGTCGGCCGTTATCCCTTTGATGTAGTCCAATGCTGGGTTCATCCAAAATATACAGAACCCCTACCAGCTGAGATCCTATCTGAGTTGCCAACCTGATACGCTGGGCTTCACCGCCGGAAAGCGACTTCGAACTTCGACTTAGGGAGAGGTAGTCTAAACCCACATCGAGTAAAAACTGTATCCTGCTGCTGATCTCTTTGATAATCTCTTCAGCGATAATCCGCTGATTTCCTTCCAGGGAATTCTGCAGCCCTTTAAAAAATACTGCCAATTCAGCAATATCCATAGCTGCGAGTTCGGCAATATTCTTTTCTCCAATCCTGAAATTAAGGGAAGCCTTTTTCAGCCTTGATCCATTGCATTCAGGACATTGGATTTTATCCATATAATCTTTTGCCCATCGCTTTATCGAGGTCGAATCTGAGCTGCTAAACTGACTCTTGATAAAATTAGCAATTCCTTCGTAGTCGATAGTGTAATCACGTTTTACCCCAAGGGATTTCGAATCGAGAACAAATCGTTCCTCCCCCCCATGAAGGATAATGTCCATGGCCTCTTCAGGAATTTTTTCAATGGGATCCTTAAGATCAAATTCATAGCGTTTGGCAATGGTCTCAAGTTGCTTAAAAGCCCAGGATTTCTTGTATTCACCAAGGGGTGCGATTCCACCTCCCGCAATGGAAAGTTTAGTGTTGGGAAAGATCTTTTTCTCGTTGATTTCGTAGGTATGTCCAAGGCCGTTACACTCATCACACATGCCTTTAGGGGAGTTGAACGAAAATGTATTGGGTTCAGGAGTAGGGTAGGAGATTCCGGTGGTTGGGCACATGAGGTCTCGACTGAAGTACCGTGGTTCTGTTTCCCCTTCAGCCAATACCATCATTGTATCATTACCGCTGTACATTGCGGTATTAATGGATTCCGCAAGTCGTTTTTCCAGATCGGCGTCTTCACTTATTGCAAGTCGATCTACTACAATCTCAATATCGTGAGTTTTGTAGCGATCTACCTTCATGCCCTTTTGAAGGTCGAGCAATTCTCCGTCTACCCGAACCTTTATAAAGCCCTGTTTCGCTATCTGCTCGAATAATTCCCGGTAATGCCCTTTTCTAGACTTAACTACGGGTGCCAGGATGTTGATGCGCTGACCTGCAAAAGTGGAAAGTATAAGCGCTCTGATTTGCTCATCAGAGTAACTAACCATTTTCTCTCCCGTACGATAACTGTATGCATCGGCAGCCCTTGCGTACAGCAACCTTAGAAAATCATAAACCTCGGTAATCGTGCCTACCGTTGAACGCGGGGATTTAGAAGTTGTTTTTTGTTCAATGGCAATAACAGGGGAAAGGCCATCGATCTTATCCACATCAGGACGTTCTAATCCGCCTAAAAACTGTCTGGCGTAGGCAGAGAAGGTTTCGATATACCTCCTTTGTCCTTCGGCATAAATGGTGTCAAAGGCCAAAGAGGATTTGCCACTGCCCGATAAGCCGGTAATGACAACTAATTTTTCCCTGGGAATACTAACGTCAATGTCTTTGAGATTGTGAACGCGAGCACCTTTAACTTCTATAAATTCTTCGTAATACGTCATGCAATAGGGCAAAGTTGCAAAGGTACTCTTTTGATGCTTAAAAACGAAGTGGGCTTTATCCCAAGCCTGTTAAATCCATCAAAAAATAAAGTGTAAAGCACAAAACCAAATTCCTATGAAACTAATACAAATACTGAGATCACACGAGCTGTGTTAGGCTCAGGCCACGGCTTCCATACTGTGGTTTCTCCTCTTTTCATTTAATTGCGAAGCCGGGATAAACGATTTCTGAGCTTCAATTTCATTCTTTTTAATACTCAACTGTTCCGGCCTGATATGAATAAAAGCCAGGCTGCCGTTTTTATGTTGCAGGCCATATTTTCTCTTTACGTCATAGATGAGCCAGTCCTCTTCTCTAAACCTGGTCCTGAAATACCTGGAGATCAAGGGTAGTACATTGTATTTCGGCTTAATTCGCTTTACCATGGAAGTTCCGGGGAAATCACTGTGGACTAAACGAATTTCAATCGCCCTTTTTTCCTTTTCCACAGAAGCAGCCAGTTGGTAGACCTCCTTATGGCTAATCTCTGCGGCCATGGATTTCTCTTTGGTGTTCAATTTCTGCCAGGCACAGAAGAAATGATAAAGCTGTATTTCGATATTTTCTTCCTCGCTTAAAAAAGCAAAGTATAAGGCTTTTAACGCACTGTAATTCTGGCCTCTTAAACTATTCCAGAAGGTTTTTGCATCCTTTAATCGTGTGGCAATGTAATTGGGTTGTGGAAACAAGGCCTCTTGTTGCTCATTCAATTTGTGTATCTCCATGGGGCGTAGCCCATGGTATCGGACCTCAAATAAAAGAGTAAGAAACCCGTTAAAACTTCCGTCGTACAAATAAATTCCTGATTCTTGTTTCATCGTCCTTGCGTATTAAAATAGGTCAATCAATGCTATTGGTATATATTCCAAATATATGGATATATTCCATAATATGGAAATATTCCTAATTTATTTTTGGATATATTCCAATTTGAGTATCTTTGAAGAGAACCAAGTAATTATTCAGGCTTTAAAACAATTGCAATATGGAGAATGAACTTACCATAAAGAGGTTTACCGATCTAAGACGCGAATTAGAGTACACCCAGGCAGAATTTGCTGCTTTGTTAGGCGTCTCAAATACTACAGCCGATATAGAAAGGGGGCGGACAAAACTTTCAGGAAAGGTAGTCGCCAACCTATTAAAACAGTTTAAAATAAATCCTCTTTGGCTCTACGGAGAGAGTGAGCAACAGTACATAGAAGCCTCTAACACCAGTGTCATTCCTAAAGTGGTAACCGTTGATAGCTCGGACAGGGAAAATATGGTTTTGGTTAATGCCAAGGCAGCAGCCGGTTACCCACAGAACATTCACGACACCAGCTGGTATAGACAATTGCCGGCATTTGATTTGCCGATTCCCGAGTTCCGCAATGCGACCTACAGGGGATTTCAGGTAGAAGGAGACAGCATGCTCCCTAATCTAAAGCCCGGAGAATGGGTACTTGCAAAGGCAGTAGAAGATTTAAGCGAGGTAAACACCAACAAAGTTTATGTGGTAGTACTTCAGGACTCTGTAATGGTCAAAAAGATAGAACGTCCACCCAATACTAATAAGGTGATCTTGATTTCCTTAAATGAGACCTATCCGCCATATGAAATAGAACCCTATCAGATCCAGGAGCTGTGGCAGGTGAGTAGTAAAATTACTTTTGGCGTTGATGCCACAACTGAAAATGGCCTCCTGCGTCAGTTACAGCAATCCATGGAGGAATTAAAGAGGCAATTAAAGGCTTCTTAATCTTTTCTGGCTCGAACCGTGCCTAAATCGAGTTTCAAAGGTCCTACTTTGTGATATTGAGGAAGTAGTGCACCGCTCTCTGTCAGATCCCAGCCTTCCCAGGTAGCCCCCAGCCCCTTTAAAGGCAATATTTGTACCCACATGCGAAACCTTTCCGGAAGGTATTTCTCGTTGAGCTCCCAGACATAAGTATCTCCGGGTGTATCTCCACCAAGGGTATAAGTGACTTTAAGTCCGATTTTTTCATCATCGAGATCAACGACAGCTCTTTTGGTGCCCTTATCAAAAATTTTAAATGGTGCCACAAGCCAAAATGAATCATTATTGAAATTGGAGATTGCCTCCTTCACCAGCTTCTCCTTTTCTTCTCCTAGAATTTGTTCTTCACCCTCTTTGACGGAACTGTTGGAAGGATTCACCAGATCTATCTCTCCCGTATAGTCACCCCAGCTCATTTCTACTTTTCCCATCTCCTTATCCCAGATGTAGTTATTCCTGCCTCCGCGGTAAGACCATTCCAGATAACGACTATCCTGGTATGCCTCATTATTTAAAGACTTCAGCATTTTATTAGCTATTTCATCAGCCTTCTGAGGTGAATGACCATCAGGGACGTCTTCGTTGAAAAACACAAAAAGGATTCCTGTCAACAGCGCGAAAATCAAAAGGAGAACTCCCAGAACCCGTTTAATCCAAAGTGCCATACTCAATTGCTTTTTTCTGTCCTGTTAATACCCAACTGCCGTGTCATCTCCACGAGGATCTGCTCCACCTTCCATTCTTCCGTCAGGCAATATCCTGATAGCATCTACTTTGCCTATAACAGGCGTTCTTTCTTCATTGATCAAATATCCTTTAGACCTCAGAAATTCCTTAGTTTCTTCAGGGAATCCATCAGGTTCAAAAATAATATAGTCAGGGAGCCACTGGTGGTGAAACCTGGGTGCCTCCACAGCCTCTTGCATACTTAGGTTGAACTCATAGGTATTCAAAATGGTCTGGGCTACTGCAGTGATTATCGTGGAACCTCCCGGAGTACCCACTACCAGCCAAAGCTTGCCATCTTTTTCCACAATGGTGGGAGTCATACTGCTCAACATTCTCTTCTCCGGCGCAATACTATTCGCTTCCGCTCCGATAAGGCCAAACATATTTGGCGTCCCGGGTTTAGAACTAAAATCATCCATTTCATTATTCAGGAAAAAGCCGAGCTCATCACAATAAAGTTTAGAGCCATAAGCTCCGTTGAGGGTTGTGGTCACCGATACTGCATTTCCCATTTCATCTACGATTGAATAATGTGTGGTTTCGGCGCTCTCAAGGATCTCCACGGTGCCGTGAGAGACGGATTCTGATTTAGTGGCTTTATCAAATGTGAAATCTGACATACGCTGATGCAGATAATCTTCTTTAAGCAAGAAATCGAGTGGAATCTCCACAAAGTCGGGATCCCCCAAATAAAAATTCCTATCGGCATAGGCACGCCGAAACGATTCTGTTAAGAGTTGTATCGCTTCCCCCGAATTATGCTCGTAGTCACCAATATCATAAGGTTCGATCATTTTAAAAATCTGATTGATCGTCACACCGCCACTGCTGGGCGGACTCATACTAATGATACGAAGGTCTTTGTAATTAAATATGACCGGTTGTCTCCAGACCGCCTGGTATTTTGCAAGATCTTCCTCTGTGAGATATCCTCCTCTTTCCTGGATAAATGCAGCTAGTTT
This sequence comes from Muriicola soli, assembly GCF_004139715.1. Lineage (GTDB taxonomy): Bacteria > Bacteroidota > Bacteroidia > Flavobacteriales > Flavobacteriaceae > Muriicola > Muriicola soli. The sequence goes on from NZ_CP035544.1 coordinate 1,327,799, forward strand.
TTTAGCCGTTTCCCCCTTGTAAAATTCATCCCGGCCATTGTTTTTTATTCGTCTGAGTGTATTGGCCAGACTTGGGTATTTAAGAGTATCACCAACGCGGCACTTAGTAAAAAAGAAGGTTTCTTCCCCACTTATTTCTATGATTTGATCCCGGTATCGCTCCAATCGGTTTTCCTGATTCTCAGTCACAATAACCCCTCTTTCTGCAAGGGCAATGACAGGTTCAAGTAACTTCTCCAATGGCAGGCTGCCCATTTTTTCATGAACTTCAAAGACCCCTGCAACGGTTCCTGGGACTCCAACCGCAGTTGCTCCCCTGGTACTTAGTCCCGGGATAACATTTCCCAGTGAATCGAGGTACATATCCGCAGTAGCTGAAAGAGGTGCCTTCTCTCTATAGTCAAGTGCACCCACATCACCATTTGATTTTCTGTAAACCATAAAACCTCCTCCGCCCAGGTTTCCTGCATAGGGATAGGCTACGGCCAGGGCGAGTTCTGTGGCAACCATGGCATCAAAAGCGTTACCACCTTCCCGTAAAATTTCCACGCCTATTGCTGAGGCCTCTTCCCGTGCCGAAACTACCATGGCTTTTTCGGTAACCAATCCGGTGGGTGAAGCAGGGGACTTGCGACAACTGATACCTGTTACGAGCAGCAACGACAAGGCTGCGAACAGCATCGGCCTAAAAATAATTCTACTTTTAGAATTGGATATATCGGTCATAGGGCATCAATGTTTATTGAGGGAATTCAATTTCTCCCGGGAAAAGATAATTAAATCTTCAAAAAAGTCGGTGAATTCGGATTCAAAAAGATCATAGTGCATTTCCAGGTCTTTTACTGCCTTGTTCATCCTGCTTTTCTTGCCTGTCCTTCTGAACAATCCATTGAGAACCCGATCGATTCCTTCAATTGATGCATAATTGTACAACCAATTGTCCCTGATCATGTAGGGCATTAAGTGTTTGGTGGGCTCGGGAAGAATTGGGTAGTTGTCCTTTAATAATTTGTAAAACTGCTCAGCATAAGCCCTTAAGTCTTCTTTTGAATACACTTCCCAGTTTTTAGCCAGAAAATGATCGTAAAAAACATCGACGACCACACGGCTGTAGTGTCCCTGGGTGGGATGTAGACGTTTGCTGCTGCGTCTGTGTGTGGGATGGGCATCGGTGTAGGTGTCAATTGCTCTGTGTAGAATTATTCCCTTCTGAATTCGTTCAGGAAAATGGCTAAAGCGATTGCCCCTGATGCTATCAGCGATGAAATTCCCCAGACTGATCTCTTCATCGTCGAATGACAAATATATATGAGCTAGAAAATTCATCGCTCGAATTTACAAAGAAGGGCCTAGGAAACTAACCTATACCATTATATTTGCAAAAACTTTTCAGACAATATGACACTAATCAAATCCATATCAGGCATTCGTGGCACCATAGGGGGGAAACCAGGCACTAATTTAACTCCTGTTGATGCTGTAAAATTTGCTGCAGCCTACGGAGCCTTTCTCAGGCAACAAGTGGAGAAAAAAGATCTCAAAGTAGTCATTGGCAGAGATGCCCGAATTTCAGGGGAGATGATTCAGGCCCTGGTGGTAAATACATTACTGGGGATGGGAATTGACGTGATTGATCTCGGACTTTCCACAACCCCCACGGTAGAAATTGCCGTTCCTCTTGAAAAGGCAGACGGGGGTGTTATCCTGACCGCCAGTCATAATCCCAAACAGTGGAATGCGTTAAAATTACTCAATGCCAAAGGTGAATTCCTGAATGCAGCAGAAGGCGAACTAATATTAAACCTGGCTGAGGAGGAAGATTTTAATTTTTCTGAAGTTGACCATTTAGGGGAACTTACTGCAAATGATTCCTATATGGATATTCATATTGATGAAGTGCTCAATTTATCTCTGATTGAAAAGGATACCATAGCCAAATCTGGCTTTAAGGTAGTTGTAGACGGGGTAAATTCTTCGGGAGGAATAGTGATGCCAATGCTCTTAAAGGAGCTTGGGGTAGAGGTAATAGAGCTCTATTGCGACCCAACCGGTCATTTCCCACACAACCCGGAGCCCCTGAAAGAACACCTGAAAGACATATGTGAATTGGTGGTAAAGGAAAAAGCCGACTTTGGTATTGTTGTGGACCCAGACGTGGATCGTCTGGCATTTATATCCGAAGACGGAGAAATGTTTGGGGAGGAATACACTCTTGTAGCCTGCGCAGATTATGTCTTAAGTAAAACAAAGGGCAATACGGTTTCTAATCTCTCTTCTACACGTGCCCTAAGGGACGTTACTCAAAAACACGGAGGGACGTATACTGCGGCAGCTGTTGGTGAGGTAAACGTGGTAGCACAAATGAAAGCGACCAATGCGGTAATTGGTGGAGAAGGCAACGGGGGAATTATCTATCCTGAGAGTCATTACGGCCGCGATGCTCTTGTGGGGACGGCCTTGTTCCTGATGCTGATGGCAGAAAGAGGAGGTAAGGTAAGTGAATTAAAAAAGAGCTACCCCGCTTATTTTATGAGTAAGAAAAAGATCGAACTAACGCCAGGAATAGACGTAGATAAGATTCTCCACCAAATGGCAGAACGGTATAAAGAGGAAGACTTAAATACTATTGACGGGGTAAAGATCGATTTTAGTGATTCCTGGGTGCATTTGCGGAAATCGAATACAGAGCCTATCATAAGAGTGTATACAGAAGCTCCTTCTCAGGATAGTGCCGATGCCCTGGCTAAGAGGATTATGGACGAGATCGGATCCATTTCCCAATAGCGCAGGTCAATCCTTTGGGGCCTTGTCTTTATGTTTCCACCGCCTGTGGGTCCACAGATAGTACTCGGGTTTTTCCCTGATCTGTTGTTCTGCAAGACGAAGAAATTTTTCAGTGATCTCATGCTTTTCTGCAGTACTTCCCTTGTCATTAATCGGAATAAATTCTGCCTGATAATACCCCCGCTTAACCTTAGATACCTTGAGAAAAACGGTAGCTAGGTCTAATTTTTTGGCCAGGGATTCAGCCCCCACAAAAATAGGTACGGTAATCCCCATAAACGGACTCCAGTATTGAGCCTTACTCATCATAGGGGATTGATCACTCACAATCCCGTAAACACCTCGAATGCCGTTGCGTTCGTTTTCATACATCCGTTTTACCGTGTTTTTCTGTTCTATAGGTTCTGTATTCCACTTTGCGCGAATCTTCCTGATCAGCTGGTCAAAGTATTTGTTTCCCACTTTTTGATAGATGGCAAATCCTTTTGAACTTACAACATTATTAATACTGGTATTCCATTCCCAATTCGCGTAATGAGTGCAAAGTACCAGCACACTTCTCTCTTTTTCAAGACTTTGAACCAATTCGATGTTCTTAATTTCGTATCGTTTTGCCACTTCTGTTTTTGAGAGGTCCATTGTTTTTACCATTTCAAGAAACAAGTCGCATAAATGGCGATAAAACTTCTTTTCTACGCGCTTCCTCTCTTCTTCAGAAAGCTCGGGTAAGGCAAGCTGTAAATTATTTTGTACCACTTTCCTTCGATATCGAATGAGATAAAAAATCAGGATAAAAGCGATATCAGAGAAGCCGTAAAAAAGAGGTTTCGGGAGAATTGATATCAGCCTTAAAACAGGATAGGCAAGGAGAAATACCAGTAATTGCATGCATTTAAACTATGTGCAAATATAGCTATATTTGCACCTCTTAAAACAGGGATAATTATATGAATTTACATTGGGCAACTCTGGCCATCATTGCGGCAAATGTCGTGGTCTCACTCAGGGGATTTAAGGATGTGGCATTTTTTGAACGATATAAATTCGGGATTGGCGCCATTCAGGCCGGGCAGAAAGACCGGATGGTCACTTCAGGGTTTTTGCACGTAGACCTTTCTCATTTATTCCTGAATATGTTTACCCTCTACTTCTTTGCAGATGTAGTGATCAGATGGTTTGGCCCCACCAAATTTCTGTTGATCTATTTCGTTAGTCTGCTAGCAGGAAGTCTGCTCGCCCTGTTTTTTCACAAAAAAGAACCCTATTACAGTGCTGTAGGGGCGAGTGGGGCAGTAACCGGGATACTTTATTCTGCAATTTTGCTTCAACCTGATATGCGGCTGGCACTTATGTTTATACCCATACCCCTGCCAGCTTACGTGCTGGGGATACTCTATATGCTTTATTCCATATACGGCATGAAAAAAAGGCTGGGGAACATTGGTCATACCGCCCATTTTGGTGGCGCAATTGGAGGCTACATTACAACCCTTCTATTTATGCCAACACTGTTTGTTACGGATACCCTTATGGTTATTTTACTGGCGTTGCCCATCATCATCTTGTTTGTACTTGAAAAGCTGGGGAAAATCTGATCCTCAGGGGTAATATATTCCCGGTTTTGTTGGTTCTGCCGTCAAAAAATGGCCACTGGACTAATAATTTAGATTACACCACACTTTTTTCGTTATTTCGCCGTTAATGTAGTGCCCAAAACTGCATTTTAAAATACCTACTTATGAGAAAAGAAATACGTCTGATATTTCTATCGACTTTCTTTGTTATGGTTTCCTGTAGTGATGAAACCTCGATCTTCATTGACGAACAACAATCTAATATACTTGCAGAAAATGACGCCGTTGTACTATCCGGAAGCGTTTCGTTTGAAAATGCCGGGGTACTTGAGATCAGTGTTGACGAAAATTATTCCGGTAAACGCAGCTCAAAAGCAATGGATGAGCTGGCAGGAAATTATCCAATGGTCCTGATAGGACAAGTGAATCCTCCAACTTATAGCGGTATCAACGCTCTTACAGCGGCACATGTTTTTGTGGAAGATGATTTTGCCTATGTAGCCTATAATACGGCAGGAGATGATTATGCCGGAGCCATTGACATTGTGGATGTTAATGACCCCAATAATCCCACACTCACGTCCAGGGTAATCTATACCAATGCAGATATTAATTCCCTGCAATTTAAAAATGGCTTTTTATACGCCGTAGGAGGTCTGGATGCAACAGCTTCATTTACAGCTTTAACAAATTCCTTTATTACCAAGATCCCCGTTTTTAGTGGGGTAATGGATATCGATGCGGGCGTGATCTACGGATTTCAGCCCGGAGATAATGCAACGGACATTGTAATAGACGACAAAGAAGCCTATGTGACTAGCGGTAAAGATGGAAGTATTACGATTTACGATACCAAAGACCTTGAGGTTAAAAAAGAGGAGAGCTATAGTGATCTCAGATCATTGGCGATATTCGGTAACCGTGTGGCGGTCCTGGATGCCAGCATAGGAATTCGTGTCCTTGACGACAACCTCAAAGAAAAAGATGAAATTTCAATCGACACAGATTTTGGGCAATATACCAAGAGAACTATAGATTTTGTTGAAGACAAGATCATTGTAGCCGAAGGCGCAAAAGGAGCCGGTGTTTACTCATACGATTCCGGAACGCTCCTGCAATATATTCCTATCATAAGTGATCCCTTGAATCCACCCTCAGGGGATGTAGTAAATAATGCTGTGGCCATCAATGAGGACATGGTATTCATGGCCAATGGGGGAGCAGGTTTGTCTGTTTCGGATGACGAAGGAGATTTAACCAAGCCCTATGGAGTGATACAATTGAATGGGTCAATCAACTTTGTTCAAACTCGGGGCGATTATGCTTTTGCGGCTTCCGGAGATGAAGGTATGCAAATCATCAAGTTAAATCGCTTATCCTTGAGTCTAGCCGCGCAGTGTTCTTCGCTTATTGAATACGATGGATCGAGCAAGTTAGTAATTAACGAAGGTGATGACATCGCCTTCAGCGGAGCCAAGAGTTTTAATTCCATTAAGGTAGAAGGGGAACTCCTGATGTGTGGTACCTGGACGGTAAGTAATGATGTGGATATAAAAGAGAATGCCTTACTCGAAATGAACGGATCATTAACTGTTGGGAGGAACAATAGGCGAAAGAAAATCGAGGTAGAACAGGGAGCAACCCTTAGAATTGAAGGTAACCTCACCATATATGGCGACCTCGAACTCAAAGAAGGGGCTACCTTAGAATTTATCGGTGATGATTCTGTGGTAAATATATTTGGAGATGTAGACATAGACGAAGATGCAACTGTTCTTGGAACCTTTCTGGATGTAAGGAATAAGTTTTGAAACAACAGGATTCTAATAAAAAACCCTGATGCCTTAACATCAGGGTTTTTATATTTTAGCTCGTTGTTGAACTTACTGCAGCAGTTCACCAATCTTCTGTTCCAGAGCAGGGCCTCTTAAATTTTTAGCTACAATTACCCCTTTCTCATCGAGGATAAATGAAGCAGGAATAGCATCGACATTGTACAACCTGGCAATTTCATCAAAGAATTGCACATTTGAAACATGGTGCCAATTGAGTCCGTCAACCTCTATGGCTTTTTTCCAGTCATCAGCATTTCTGTCCAGAGAAACTCCCAGAATACTCAGCCCTTTATCTTTATACTTGTCATACACTCTAACAATATTGGGATTTTCTGCCCTGCATGGCTTGCACCAGGCTGCCCAGAAATCTACAATCGTCACTTTTCCCAATACATCATTTAGTGCAAGTGCATCACCTGCAGGTGTTGGAGCTGTAAAATTAGGTGCTTTTGATCCAATTGAGGTATTGGCTTCATTCTCCAGTGTTTCCTTGATCTTTAACCCAGCCTTGCTCGTTTTTATTTCAGGAGTTAGCGCATCGAAGAGTTCCTGAACTTCTGTGTTTGGCTTAGCCTTGGTAGAGAGTATTCTGTAGATGATGAGTGCAGAAACCACGGCATTTGGGTTCTCCTTTACGTAATCCAATTCGTATCCCTTTGCCTCATCCATCAGCTCAAAATATTCTTCCCTAAGAGCATTCATGCTTACCGTATCCCTGTTGCCCTGTGCAACTCGCATATCCTGATTCATAGAAGACGCTTTCCTGCTCAGGACCCTTGATCCTTTGAGGAAATCATAGAACAGCTCATTCTGAAGGGTTCCTCCAATCTTGGCGAAACTCAGGCTATCCCTTTGTGCTTTGATTTCAATCTCACCATTTTCTACGATAACAGGTATGTTCTCCTGTCCACGGCCGAAGAAAATATAATGGAGTTCGGGACTCTCAACAGGACTGCCTTTGAATACAAATGACCCCTCTTTGACTTTAGCTGAGTCTATTGTAATCAACTGGTTGTTCTCGCCATACTTTCTCAGGGTGAGTTCTGTGCCTTCCGTATTCTCACCTTCGACAGATCCTTCAATTATATATCCATCATAGCTTTCGTTACAGGCTGCGATTAGCAATACAATAGCTAAAGGAATCAGAAATTTCTTCATGTCTTCAAATTTTCGCCAAAGGTAGAGATTAGAGCTCCAATAAAAAAGCCCTTAACACAGGCTTATGATTAAGGGCTTAAGAGAAGTTAAATCTTTATTTAGAACTGATATCTAAGGCCAAGGGCAATGTCGAAATCAAAATTATCAGAGAAATCATCATAACCTACCAGGCCAATCTCAGGTCGGAAGTCTAGTGAAATCAGCAAAGGGATGTCAAAATTGTATTCAATTCCTATGACTCCCGCTCCGAATAGGAAGAGTCCGCCATCAGGGACCTCACCGTTGGAACCTGCCGAAAAGTCTACACTTCCGAGTCCGCCACCTACACCGTAAAACCAATTAAAATTACCATCTAAGGGCTGTACCCACTGGTATACCCCGGTAAGCTTAAATGCGTCAAAATTCCTGCTATCACGCCATCCCAAATCAATTTCTAACCGGTTTGCACGGGAAATAGACTTTTGGTAGGATATTTCTGCACCAAATCCATCACTGTCACCCAGTCTCAGGCCGAGAGCATGATCTGAAATAGACTGTGCACTTACAGCCAGGGTCGCTGTTAGAAAAAGAATAGAGCTAATTTGATAATCTTCATAGTTATAGTATTTAGTTGTTAAAATTAAGGATTGCAAGAGGTTCTTGTGTTAAGAATAACTTAATTTTAGAACTTCAAAATATGACATCTTTGCCTGCAATCCCTTTTCACGAAATAGCACAATCATTAGACGGCTCATTTCATTCAGACATACTTACGAGGAATTTGTATGCCACGGATGCTTCCGTTTACAGAAAAATTCCATCTGCGGTAGCCTTTCCAAAAAACACCGAAGATCTCAGGAAACTAATACGATTCTCAGCTAAGCACCAGCTTGGTATAATTCCCAGAACCGCCGGAACTTCACTTGCCGGACAGTGCGTGGGAGAAGGAATCGTTGTAGATGTTTCAAAGCACTTTACAAAAATCCTGGATCTGGACCTTACCAAAAAACAGGTTACTGTACAGCCGGGTGTGATTCGGGATGAACTCAATTCATATCTACAAGAGCACGGTCTTTTTTTTGGTCCTAATACTTCCACTTCAAATCGTTGTATGATAGGGGGGATGGTGGGCAATAACTCCAGTGGTACTACTTCCATTCAATACGGGGTTACCAGGGATAAAGTAGTTGCCCTTAAGACAGTGCTTTCCGACGGTACTGAAGTTGAATTCAGGAAGCTAAAAGCAGAAGAATTCCATGGTAAGACTACGCTAGACTCACTTGAAGGAAATATCTATAAGGAGTTATATAACCTATTGTCTGATAAAGAGATACAGTCTAACATTCGGAAAGAGTTTCCCAAAGAAAGTATCCACAGGCGCAACACGGGTTATGCCCTTGATTCACTTTTGAGGCATGAGCTTTTTTTGGGTGCTGAGCCTGAAATAAATCTGTGTCAGCTCCTCAGCGGAAGCGAAGGCACCCTTGCTTTTACTACCGAAATCACCTTGCAATTAGACCCACTGCCGCCGGCAAAATCTGCCATGGTAGTGACGCATTATTCTACCCTGGAAGCATGCCTTGCCGATGTAGCTCCTGTGATGAAACATCAGTTGCACACTTGTGAGATGATGGATAAGGTGATTCTCGATTGTACTAAACACAATAAAACCCACCAGGCCAACCGTTTTTTTGTCGAGGGAGATCCTGCTGCTTTGCTGATGCTTGAAGTACGATCTGAAACAGAGGAAGGCCTAGACAGGCTACTCCTGGAACTTACAGCAACCATTGAGGCCTCAGCAAAAAGTTATGCAAACCCCGTTTTGTATGGAGATCAGATCAAGAGCGCCCTGGAACTTCGTAAGGCGGGCTTAGGGCTGTTGGGAAATATGGTAGGGGACAGGAAGGCTGTGGCCTGCATCGAGGACACTGCGGTAGCGCTGGAGGATCTGAAAGACTTTATTGGGGAGTTCAGTGAGATCATGCGGCAGTACAAACAGGAAGCGGTCTACTATGCCCATGCAGGAGCGGGGGAATTGCACCTTCGCCCTATATTAAATCTCAAACAAAAGGAAGACGTAAAGCTTTTCAGGAAAATAACAACAGAAGTTGCTCATCTGACCAAGAAGTACAGGGGGTCATTTAGTGGCGAGCATGGCGATGGAATTGTTAGAGCCGAGTTTATTCCACTGATGATCGGGGAAGAGAATTACAAAGTATTGCGAAAAGTAAAAAGCGTTTTTGATCCATTAAATATTTTTAACCCCGGCAAGATCGTAGATCCTTACCCAATGGATACCTCTTTGAGATACGAGGTGGACAGGGAGGAACCTCAGATTGAAACCCTGCTCGATTTCAGCGACAGCGAAGGGATACTCAAAGCTGCAGAAAAGTGTAACGGCAGCGGGGATTGCCGCAAAACAGAACATGCCGGTGGGGGAATGTGTCCAAGTTACCACGCAACAAGGAATGAAAAGGACACTACCCGAGGCCGAGCCAATGTTCTGAGGGAAATACTCACACATAACGATAAGGAAAATAAATTCGATGCTGAAGAATTAAAGGAGGTCTTCGATTTGTGTCTCAGTTGCAAGGCATGTGGTAGTGAGTGCCCCAGCAATGTGGATGTGGCCACCCTGAAATCAGAATTTTCATACCAATACCAGGAAAAACACGGATATTCAATGCGAAGCCGACTATTCGCGCATAATACCAAGGCCAATAAATGGGCTTCCAGATTTCCGAACCTAAGCAGTGCAGTTTTAACGAATCGATTTATTGGGCAACTCATTAAGAAGGCCTCAGGAATAGCAGAAGAACGCAGTATACCTCTTGCGAAAAAGTTCGATTTTGCCGGCTATTTGAAAGCAAAAACGCCAACAGATTCCGCTAAAGGTAAATTGGTATTGTTCATTGATGAATTTACCCGATACCTGGATACGGAAGTGGGGAAAGATGCAATAGACCTCTTGCATTCCCTGGGGTATGAGATTGAACTGTATTTTGGAGAAAGTGGCCGAACCTACATTTCAAAGGGATTTCTGCGGCAGGCCCAAGCACTTGCGAAAACGAATCTGGCGGCATTATCGGCCTATACTGAAAAAAATATTCCCATTGTAGGCCTGGAACCCTCTGCCATTCTCAGCTTCCGTGATGAGTACCATCGGTTTCATTTGGATAAGGCTAAAGTGAACTCACTTTCGGCAGGCAGCATGTTGATAGAGGAGTTTATTTCCCGGGAGATAGACAAAGGAAAAATCACCCATGAGGATTTTACTTTGGATTCAAAGACTGTAAAAATTCACGGGCACTGTCATCAAAAATCACTATCTAATCAAAAGGTGACCTTTGATATGTTGAATTTACCCCTGAATTACAAGGTTACCATTATTCCCAGCGGATGCTGCGGCATGGCAGGTTCTTTTGGTTATGAGAAAGAACACTATGCCCTCAGTATGCAAATAGGAGACCTGAAACTCTTTCCCTCTGTTAAAAAGGCGGATAAAGAAACCTTGATTGCGGCTAATGGAACAAGTTGCAGGCATCAGATTAAGGATGGCACCCACCGCGACTCATATCATCCCGTCAGCATCCTAAATCGAGCGTTGAAAAATAGCTAACTAAGAGGCCGTCCTCTGCTTGTTTTGCTCTGCCCGGTTCCAAAAATCTTTGTGGAGCTCAGAAAGCGTGAGATCTTTGAGTGCTTCATCTCCGTAGAACGCCGTGAGTTTATCTCGTTTAAAACTATACAGCTTCCATCTCTTAAAAGTGTATTCTAAAGCGCTAAGGTGGGTCATCCAATCCCCCGAGTTGAGATACAAGCACTGCCCACTGTGATTTTTATATAATGCCTTTTTAGGCTGGTGGTTATGACTGCATATAACCGTGTCAATACCTTTCTTTATAGCCCGCTCTGCTGCTTTTCGTTCCAAATGACACTCAGATGTCCGCTCAGGGTTATTGATGGGTTTATACAGTACAGGCGAAATAACAGTAGCATTCTCTTGTCTTAAGTAGGGTTTTTTTGATTCCCTAAAAGCAAAAAGGACGTCGAGACCCTTCTTCCAAGAATGCCTTATCCGCTGCGTTAACTTAGAAGGAGCATCGAAGACATCTCCGTGCAAGATCCAGGTTTTTTTACCGTCAAGTTGAAGAAAAAGTTCTTTGTCAATTGTGAAGTTACCCGGGATATTGTTTTTAGATTTTCTCAAAAACTCATCCTGATCCCCTTTGAGATAGTAGATCTTTGTTCCTTCTAAAGACAATAATTGAAGTTTTTTGAGGACTCTGGCGTGGCTAGGGGGAAATTCATTTAAGTCGCTCTCCTGCCCGCTTATAATATCTCCATTGAGTACAAGGATTTTGGGTTTGATACTACTCAGGTAAACCAATAGCTCTTTTGCCTGGCATTCCGGTGTTCCCAGATTTAAATCTGAAATAACAACGACCTCAAGTATGCGTTTCTTCAACTCTTCTCCTTTTATTCAGCAAAATTATTTTTAATATGAAAAATGAATGCAAAGAAATCGTTGGCATTAGGCCTCAATAAGTTAATTTAAAATTAAGTATTCAATGTAAGGTTAAGTGTAGATTAAGAGACTATCTGTTTTGGCTACAAATTGGATTACGCCTATCTTTGGATCCCATATGATGGCCAGGGCCATCAGAAGCAGGAATCTAAACCTCAATTCATGGCCGGCAATACATTCGGAACTCTTTTTAAGCTCACTACTTTCGGAGAATCACATGGCGAAGCCATCGGAGGAATATTAGAAGGCTGTCCGCCTAATCTGCAACTCAACCTGGAAGCAATTCAGCAGGAAATGGACAGGAGAAAGCCGGGTCAGTCTGCCATCGTTACCCAAAGAAAGGAGGCCGATCAGGTTCGGTTCCTCTCAGGAGTTTTCGAAGGAAAAACAACAGGAACTCCAATCGGTTTTGTGATCTTCAACAGCAATCAGAAATCTGGCGACTACGACCACATTAAGGATTCCTACAGGCCATCACATGCAGACTACGTCTATGACAAGAAATACGGCATTCGCGACTACCGCGGAGGAGGCCGAAGTTCGGCAAGGGAGACAGCCTGCAGAGTAGTAGCAGGAGCAATAGCCAAACAATTTCTTAGTAATTTGAAATTTAATGCTTTCGTCTCACAAGTTGGAAGTATTACTTTAAATAAACCCTATCAGGAACTTGATCTGTCCCTAACCGAAACAAATCCCGTTCGCTGTCCTGATCCGGCAACCGCCGCTGAGATGGAAGCTCATATTCGGGAGGTACGCAAAGAAGGCGACACCATTGGAGGAGTCATTACAGGAGTGATACAAAATGTACCTATTGGTCTTGGGGAACCTGTATTTGATAAGTTGCACGCTCAGTTGGGCAAGGCAATGCTCTCTATCAATGCCGTAAAAGGTTTTGAATACGGCAGTGGTTTCGACGGTGTCAGAATGAAAGGAAGCGAACACAACGATGCTTATAAGTCGGACGGTACCACTAAAACCAATTTCAGCGGTGGCGTACAGGGCGGAATAAGCAATGGTATGGATATCTATTTCAATGTTGCTTTCAAACCCGTGGCCACCTTGATTCAGCCTTATGAGACTATTGATAAAAAGGGGGAAACGGTGCAGACCAAAGGCAAGGGAAGGCATGATCCCTGTGTGGTTCCCAGAGCGGTGCCAATAGTAGAGGCGATGGCAGCCCTGGTGCTCGCAGATTTTGAATTGCTGAATCGAACTATAAAAAGTTAGCATGCGAATTGAAGGCGATTAATCCTCAATACCGTATATTACCTTTCTAAACAATGACTATGAGAAAACTGGAATTGCACTGGCAGATCTTGATCGGGATGGTGCTGGGTATTGTCTTCGGATTTGTGATGACCTATCCCGAATGGGGTAGTAAGTTTGTTCAGGATTGGATCAATCCCTTTGGAAGTATTTTTGTAAAACTCCTTAAGCTTATTGCTATTCCATTAATACTGGCCTCTTTGGTTAAAGGGATATCCGACTTAAAAGACATCTCACAGTTCAGAAATATTGGGGTAAGAACCATAGTCATCTACATGTGTACCACAGTTGTGGCCATTACGATTGGGTTAGTGCTGGTAAATGTCCTTAAACCCGGAGATGGAATATCCGATGATACAATAGCTAAACTGACAGACACCTATGCTACCAATACCGAAGTCACCTCCAAGCTGGAGGAGGCTTTTAAGCAAAAGGAGGGAGGCCCTCTTCAATTCCTGGAAGATATGGTGCCCGACAATGCATTTAACGCCCTGAGCAACAATAGCCTGATGCTTCAGGTGATTTTCTTTACCATCTTTTTGGGTATATGTATGCTCTTGATCGGGGAGGAAAAATCAAAACCCCTAAAAGATTTCTTTGACACCCTCAATGATGTGGTATTGAAAATGGTGGATCTCATCATGCTTACAGCCCCGGTGGCGGTATTTGCTTTATTGGCAAACGTGGTGGTGACCTCGGGGGATCCTGATCTGCTGTTCGCTCTATTGAAATATTCCGGAGTTGTTGTAGTTGGACTCTTGCTAATGATCGTTTTTTACAGTGTGGTTGTTGGAACGTTTACCAAATACAATCCGCTCACCTTCCTCAGTAAGATTAGTCCGGCTCAACTTTTAGCTTTTTCCACCAGTTCAAGTGCTGCCACACTTCCTGTGACTATGGAAAGAGTAGAAGAACACATAGGGGTGAATAAAGATATTTCGAGTTTTGTACTTCCTGTAGGAGCAACCATCAATATGGACGGTACCAGCCTCTACCAGGGCGTGGCAGCTGTATTTATCTCTCAGGCCCTGGGGTTCGATCTCAGCCTTGCAGATCAACTGATGATTGTCCTCACTGCCCTCTTGGCATCCATTGGCTCTGCAGCGGTTCCGGGGGCAGGAATGGTGATGCTTGTAATTGTCCTGGAGGCGATTAAGTTCCCGGCGGACAAGCTCGCTATAGGTCTAGCCCTGATCTTTGCCGTAGATCGTCCCCTGGATATGCTAAGGACGGTTGTAAACGTTACCGGTGATGCCACTGTGTCCATGATGGTTTCCAAATCCCTTGGTCGGAAATTGGTGCCACATGTAAAGGAATGGGATGATCATCTTGAAGAAGTTCTTCCCAAAAAGAAAAAATAGGAGGTAGGGATTTATTTTTCTTCCCCTGGGGAGAAGGCAAGGAATTTATTCTTCGTTTCCGGAGTTGGGATCATACATTGTTCCTTTTTTCCGAACCACCGATATCTGTTTTTTGCTACCCAATCGTAAATCCAATCCCTAATTGCTGAGGGTAAACCGAGGAATACGGTCATCACAGGCCAAAGACCCGAAAGCGATCTTGTTATTCTAAGTGCAGCATCAGATTTAGTGTAATAAGCAAGCTGTGGTTCGATAAGGATGATAGAATCGACCTTCGAGGTATCAATCTTCCTCTCATCAGCCAACTTCTTACCCACTTCACTTTGCAGAGGCGCAAACCGAAATACGTCATTTCTATCCCGTTTTATAATGAATTGAACGGCCCCGTTGCACAAATTGCAGACCCCGTCAAAAAGGATGATTTTCTTCTCAGTCGCCATATTTACTTCTTTCCTTCTACCAGTTCCAATTGCTCAACACTCACGTTGGTGGTGAACATACCGTAATTCACCACGGCTTTGTTCTTCTCCAGACTATCAATACTTCCTACCGCTTTACCATCGAATAATCGCACCCGGTCACCAATCTTAAATACTGGCCTGGGCTTCGCCTTCTGTTTGGCTTTTTCCTTCTTTTCGTTTAGCTTTTTCTTGTTCCTGATGGTTTTTACTTCTTGTTGAACTTCCTGTTTCAGGGCCTTATTTTTAACCTCTTGTTGCTTGACCTCCTTTGCCGACTTCTTTTTCCTTTTGCTGTTTTCGGTTTCGATCAGCCGGAGTAGTTCGGAGATCAGAGGGCGTTTCTTTTTATCCCGAAAGTACTTTTCTGCCACTTTGTTTACTTTCTCCCCCAGATAAATCATCCGTTGGTTAAAATCGTATAGCTCCTGATAGTTCTCTAACTTAGATTTGACTTTTGCATTGAGCTTTTCAAGTTTCTCGGCTTGTTCCCGGGCCTTTGTCTCTTCTTCCTGAAGTTTATTGCCGGTTTTTGCCATCTTATGTCGCTCTTTTTGCATTTTGGCAATAGTGGCGTCAAACCGGATTTTACCCCGCTCCACTTTCTTTTTGGCCTTATTGATGAGACTGTAGGGGATACCATTTTTCTGAGCCACCTCAAAAGTAAACGAGCTGCCCGGCTGACCTAATTCTAGCTGAAAAGTAGGCTGCAGGGTAGTGCCATCAAAGAGCATATTGGCATTGGTGGCATAGGGCAATTCATTAGCCAGTGCCTTCAGGTTCGCGTAATGCGTAGTGATCACGCCAAAGGCTCCCCTTTCATAAAATACTTCAAGAAAAGCTTCAGCCAGGGCACCTCCGAGTTCCGGATCACTACCTGTTCCGAATTCATCGATAAGGAAGAGGGTTTCCTTATCGCATTCCTTCAGAAACTTCTTCATATTTTTCAGGCGGTAGCTATACGTACTCAGGTGATTCTCGATAGACTGATTATCCCCGATATCGGTAAGGATAGTTTTGAATAAACAAACAGAGCTACGCTCGTGAACCGGGATCAATAAACCACTTTGCAACATAAGCTGTAACAAACCAATGGTCTTTAAAGTAATACTCTTTCCTCCCGCATTGGGTCCTGAAATAACTATGATCCTGTTTTCCGGATGCAATTCGATACTTTGTGGAAAAGTGGGAAGATCGTCTCTTTTATTTGATAAGTATAAAAGTGGGTGAAAGGCATCGCGCAGAAATAATTTCTTCTCCTGATTAATTTCAGGTTTAATGGCATTGATTTCCGATGCGTATTTCGCCTTGGCGGCGGTGACATCCATATGTGCAAGAAAATCCTGATAATCCCTTAATTCGGTTTTATATGGGCGTATATCCCGGGTTAGCACATTCAGGATCTTTTGAATTTCTTCCTTTTCGTCAAATTCAAGATTGGCTAACTCCCTGCTGTACTTCGATACTGCAGCGGGCTCTACATAAACAATACTACCGGTTTTTGAGGTCCCCATAACCGTACCTTTCACTTTCTTGCGGTACATCGATTTTACGGCAAGCACCCTCCTGTTATCGACAATTGACTCCTTAATCTCATCTAAAAATTCTGAGGCCTGGTAAGTGTTTAAGGCAGATCCGAAGCTCTGATTTATCTTCCCTTTTACCTCTGACATCTCCTGCCTGATTCGCCTGAGATCCGGAGAGGCTGAATCCTTGATGTGTCCGAATTTGTCAATGACCCCATCAATCAAATCCGGAATTTCTTTCAGCAGGGAAACGGTATCGGTAAGTGCTTTTAGCAGAGGGTAGTATTCAGTGAACTTTTTAAAGAATTTTTTGTGTTCAGAAACGGTAATACATAAATGTTTGATCCTCCTGAAACCGGTGAGCTCAAGCGTAGTGTTTTCAATTTCCAATAATTCAAGCTCACCTGCAATGGTGTCGAAGCCGTGGTTAGGGATTCGGTTATTGTTAGAATAAGAAGATAAATACTCCGAGGATTCGCCCAGTAAGCGCATAATTTGAACGCCATCCGTGAGTGGTTTCAAATCCAGGGCTTTTTTCTTGCCCATATCTGTATTGCAACGCGCGGCGAGTTGTTTCCGCACTGTGGCAAATTCCAGATCCTGTACACTTTTTTTCAGATAGGTATCCATATCAAACTACAAGCTACAAAGGTAGCCAATAGGTTGCATTTTTTAACATAAGCTATCACTACTGCTACAAGCCCGAAATAAACGGGCATATCCATTCACATCAGAAAATGATGCTTTCACCACCCCGAAGGTGATAAAAGGCAATAAATATGGGGATTTAGGTGTTCTTGTAGTGAGATATATCCAAATGAAATTAACAAAGAGTCTCTCTATGCGTTTTGCGGTAAAAGTTATTGTGCTAGTATTGCTTGTGTCAGCTTGTAAGAGCACCCATACGGTAACGGTTTATAACCTTGAACCCGCCCCGGTTGTTCTTGCAAAGGATATAAAACGTATTGGAATCATTAACGAGGTAGGCAAGGCCAACGCTAAGGACCAGGTATCAACCCTGGAGGCCCTGGTTAAGGCAACAGATCAAAAACTCGCCAATAAGGGCACCACAGCGGCCATTGAAGGACTTTTACAGGAATTACAGCGAGATCAAAGATTTGATACTGTTATGATTCTTGAGAGTTCCAATTCCCTGTGGGAAGCTGAAGGAGACAGCCAACAACAGATCCCGTGGGAGAAACTCGAAAATCTTTGTCTCAAAAATCAACTGGATGCCGTATTTTCTCTTGCTTCCTATCAAACGGATACACGTATTAAAGAAAAGAAATCAACCATGGAGGAATTGGATTTGATGCGAATGACCGTAGTAATTCCAGCCCGGGAACTCACCCTGGAGACTTTGATTGAAAATGGATGGCGTATCTATGATCCTTTTGAAAAGAAAGTTCTCGATGAGATCAAAGTCAATGAGCAGATCGTTACCCAGGCAAAGGGGGAGAATGCAGTAAATGCCTTATGGGCGATGACAGACAGAGCAGATTCGCTGGTCTCAGTCAGCAGGGGTAGCGGAAGCTCCTATGGGATGCGCCTGAAACCCGCAAACAGGGCCCAGGAACGCGAATTGTACATCAAAGGTTCAGAACGACTTGCAGAAGCAAGGCAGGCCGTAATAGATCAGGATTGGCTTGAGGCTGCCCGACTCTGGCAGCTCGATCTCAATCATGACAAGTCGGCTGTCCGTGCAATGGCCTGTCACAACATGGCCGTGCTTTACGAAGTTAAAAACGATCTTGACAAAGCTCTTGAATGGGCTGTATTGGCCAAAAGCCACGAAGAAGGAAAAGAGCACACTGCCTATTTGGAAGCCTTGAAAGAATGCGTCCTTCAGAAAGAGCAGGCTGAAAAACAGATACAGGCAATTGCTTTGTTAGGAAAATAACAACGGTTTAAATCATCCTATTCTCCTATTTTTTTACATCTACCATAGGAATTCGAACGATTTCAACAGTGGAAGAGGACAATTCAACTTTTCCCCCTGAGTCGTCAAACGCTTTTTTAATTAATTCGTGTAATTTGTTCTTTGTGACCCGCCTTTTTTTATAGTCTACTATATACCGAAGGTTAAACTCTATCCAGTTATCGGTAAGGGTAATGGCCAGGGTAGGTTCCACTACGGCATCTTCGATATAATATTTCTTTACTACATGGTTCCATTTTTCAACAGAGTTCCTGACGTAATCTGACAGTACCTCCTGGGCTACTTCTATAATTTTCTTTTTAGCCAACTCTACATCAGAACCGTAATGAACTGGTAGGTTGAGTTCGTCCCAGATAAAAGGAAAGTCCTGAGAATAGTTGTATACCGGGCCTTTAAATACAAAGGCGTTACTTAGTTTGACGATTCTTCCGCTGTAATTATCGCTGCTCACCCATTGTCCAATTTCCATCATGGTGGTATACATACTATTAATGTCGATAACATCTCCCTTGATCCCGTTGATCTCTATCCGATCTCCGGGCTGATACACTTTTACAAAAAAGATAAACAGCGAACCTGCGACACTCAGTATGAGCTCTTGCAGCGTAATTGTTATTCCTGCCGTCAATAAGCCGATGGCCAGGGTTAGGTCCTTGATGTTCCCGGTAAAATAAGATATCGAAAGAATGATCAGCAAAAAATACCCTATGGTCTCTACTATTTTTTGCGACTTGTATCGGGTTTCTGTACTTGGCAGGTTTTTCTTTAAGGTCCTTTTGGCTAACTGAATGAGTATCAAAATAAAGATAACCCACACTATATATTTAATGATGAGTGAAATTGTTGAATGCTCACCTAGCCAGTATTTTATAGATTCTATAGTTTCCATATGAGTACTACAAGTCGAAAACTTATTGATTCGTGAACACTTATAATTATTTAAGTATCCTTGATATAAAGTTACATTTAAATCGCGGATTGATGCCCCAAAGTTGAAGTCCTTTGTATTTTTGATGGCGAGAACAAAAGGACACTATGAAAGTAAAGATTCATCAAAGCTGGCAACCCTATCTGGAGGAAGAATTCAATAAGCCTTATTTTGCTGAACTGGTACAATTTGTAAAGGCCGAGTATGACAAACATACCTGTTTTCCCCCCGGAAAAAGGATCTTTGCTGCATTTGACCACAGTACTTTCGATTCCACCAAAGTGGTCATCATCGGACAGGATCCCTACCACGGCCAGGGGCAGGCGAACGGACTTTGTTTTTCGGTAAAAGATGATGTACCCCATCCGCCATCGCTAATCAATATTTTTAAGGAAGTAGAAAAAGACCTTAATATTCCCTACCCCAAAAGTGGAAATCTGGAACGCTGGGCCGAGCAGGGTATATTATTGCTCAACGCCACGCTTACGGTAAGGGCAGGGGAGGCCGGCAGTCACCAGAAAAAAGGGTGGGAAGAGTTCACAGATGCAGTGATCAGCATATTATCAGATCAAAAAGAGGGCCTTATTTTTCTTCTATGGGGCGGATTTGCCAAGAAGAAGGTTTCCTTAATTGACAGTCGGAAACACAACATTCTTACTTCCGGACACCCATCACCCTTAAGTGCTAACCGAGGGTTGTGGTTCGGGAACGGACACTTTGGTAAAGTCAATGAAATTTTAAAGTCGCAGGGATCAACTCCTATAGATTGGTAAGAAATAATCGAGGATCTATTTTATTAGATACTAGGTTTAAGTTAAATAGCGTATTAATCACGTTATCAATAACTTGTGATTCTATTTGACTTTGGGACCATCGGGTCATTCCCAACCATTTTTGTATATCTTCAAGTTCCAACTGATAGCGATTAGCCAAAGTCCTGTCTATACTGGGAATTCGTTTGAAATCTACGGTATAGGTGTTGATGACTTCCAAAATATGCCTGATCATTCTACCGTTCTCAGCAATCATTTGCTCATGCGCTGTGATAACAAAACAGGGCCAGGGAGTAGGGCAGTCCCCAAGTCGGCGAAAAATACCCTGAGTCACTAAGGGCTTGGTTGTAAAATGTTCCCACATAAAATAATCGGCCTTCTTATTTTTCAAGGCATCAATGGCACCGTCCAGGGTATTCACCACTTCAAAAGAAAGCTTATTCACATCCCATCCCTGTTTTTCAGCCAATACAAAGGCCATGAGATGGCTGCCACTGCCAAACCTGCTGATAGCGGCTGTCGCGTGTTCTAAATCAGTTAGCTTTTCAAACTCACTGTTAGCAGCCACATGAATTCCCCACTGCAAAGGGGAATCAACATATGCCTGAATTATCTTCAGTGGATTTCCATCCGAAATGCTTTTTACCAGTCCGTCTGTTAAAACAATGGCCAAATCCACTTCTTTGGTTTGCATCATTTTACACATTTTTCCGCTTCCTTCAGGCACGTCGATCCATTCAACATCTATCCCTCTGCTGGCAAAGGCCCCTTCTTCAATAGCCATAAGCCAGGGAAGGTTAAAATGCTCCGGGACACCGGCAATTTTGATCTTTTTCAATAGTTTACGAGTTTATCCAATGTCCATTTAATCAAGCGGTCTACGGTATTGCGTGGTTTCTCGGAAAACGTGAGGCTGGCCCTGTTGGCTATAATCGCATTCAGGGAAATCGCCTGGTGTCCCATCAAAGCTGAAAGACCATAAAGAGCGGAGGTTTCCATTTCTAAATTTGTCAGTTTTCGCCCATTAAAAGAAAAGGAATTTAGTTTGTCATGCAGCTGGCTGTCTTTAGATCGCAATCGCAGTTGACGTCCCTGAGGCCCATAAAAACCAACATTACTACCTGTAAAACCAAGGATAATCCCTTGCTCAGAAAAATGCTCCAAAAGATCCTGATTACAGCCTACCACGTAAGGAGTGGAGAAATCTGAGCTCCATTTCGTTTGTTCAAGGAAGGCTTGTTCAATTTCCCTTCGGCGCACCGGTTCGGAAGAGTAATAGTGCAAGACACTGTCGAAGCCTAAGGCCAATTCACTGAGCAGGAATGAGTCTACCGGGATCTCGTCCTGTAATGCCCCTGAAGTTCCTATTCTCAGCAGTTTTAAAGTGGTTTTACCCTTTTTGATTTCCCGTTTCTTTAAGTCGATATTCACCAGGGCGTCGAGTTCATTGAGAACAATATCGATATTATCCGTGCCTATGCCTGTCGAAATCACGCTGATTCGCTTCTCTTTATAAATCCCTGTATGCGTGACAAATTCCCTTTTGGTTTTCTTTACTTCGATAGAATCAAAATGGGAGGAGACCCGTTCAACCCTTTGAGGATCGCCTACTAGAATGATAGTATCGGCCAGATCTTCAGGTAGTAAGTTTAAATGATAGATGCTTCCATCCTCGTTGAGGATGAGTTCTGAGGGGCCTAATTGCATTTTAAGATTATAGTTTTAGAATACGACCCGATTGGTCGTTAAAGAGGAAGTTGTATTTCAAAGCGCCTCCCAGGTAGGATTCGCTATCTCTGATCTGAGAGTAAAAACTGGTTTTTCCCTCGTAGATTAATTTACCTTTTTTTGAGAGTTTTACCGGACTTAAAGAAGTAAACAAAGGCTTGATATTGGTGATAATCCTTTCAAACTGCGTATCACCGTAGCCGTAAAATCCCTGATGCGTCAATAAGGTGTTCACAAAGTCCTTTTTATTCTTGGGCTTGTGTTCCGCCGCCAGGCTAAGGATTCGGTTCTCCAATTCGTTGAGTCCGTTTTTAACCGATGGAAAACGTTTCAAGTGTACTTTGATGGCATCAGAAAGGTAGTCGAAGTGATAATGATCAAAATCGGACATGTTTTCAAGCCTGATCGGGTTGTCACTGCAATACAGTTGCCAGATATAGTCCGCAAATTCAATATCATCCTGGGTGAGATGAATACGCTTGTTGTAAAGTGTCTGGAGCTTTTCATCATCAACATCGCACAAGCCATACATTTTCTGTGTGCCGTCTTCGTCCCCGCTGCAGACCAGGGAGATATCAGCATCCCGTCTATGCGTCTTTAACCAGCTCAGTACGGCGATCATATTGATCTGACAGAAAAGGTCGTATTCAAACCAAAGGATGATCTCATCCTGTTGTTTATGATTACAAAGAGAACGGTATTCTTTCAGTGTTTTTTCTACAAACCAGGACTTACTAACATTGTAGTTCTTGTGAAGGAATTCAAATCTGGTCTTCCAAAAGGATTCACTTCCCACATTAGTCTCCGTCCGCCCTTCACATAACATTTCCCTCCAGGTAATTATAGCACCTTTAAATGGGAGAGACTTTAAACGTTGAGTAAAACTATCTCCATTAGTGATATGTAGTTGCGTACTCATGCTGAAGATGTTGTTGATTAGGTTTCGGCTATTAAAAGTAACATTTAATCGATAAAGTCGGAAATAATTAACAAATTACTTAAACAAAATTGAGAATACATCTCTAAAGTAATATGGGATTTAGCCTCCGACTCTTTTAGTCTTAAATCCGTTTTCTTTGAGGTATGCCATTATCTTATCCCTGTAGTCGCCCTGAATAATAATGGTCTCATTTTTATATGTACCCCCAACCCCTAAAAAAACCTTGAGTTGTTTTGTCAGCGTTTTAAAATCGGTATCGGCTCCCTGATATCCTTCTAATATGGTAATAGGCTTTCCTTTTCGTTTTTCATACTTGCACAGTATGGGTTCATCCTGTATCCAGAATTCAGCTTTTTCTTCTGAAACTTCTTCCTCCTTTTCTGGCTGGTGGTCCGGAAATAAATTTCGCAATTGATCTTGAAGGTCCATGTACAATGAAAAATCTTACGCGTGGTATAAAACTATTTTTTAATTAATCCCAGATCAACCAGGCGTTCGTGCAGGAATTCGCCGGCAGTGATATCTTCATACAACTTAGGATGATCTTCGTCTATACAGTTCTGAAGGCAGTTGAGTGGCATTTCACTAATTGGATGCATAAAGAATGGGATGGAATAACGCGATTTACCCCATAATTCTCTGGGAGGATTGACCACCTGGTGGATGGTTGATTTTAATTTGTTGTTCGAAAGGCGGGACAGCATATCCCCAACATTGATCATCAATTGATCTGTCCGTGCAATAGCATCAATCCACTCGCCCTGATGATTTTTTACCTGCAAACCTTTACCATGCGCGCCCATCAGTAATGTAATCAGGTTGATATCCCCGTGGGCAGCTGCCCTGATTGCATTTTTTGGTTCTTCTGTTATGGGCGGATAATGGATAGGCCTGAGGATAGAGTTTCCATTTTTGATGTAATCATCAAAGTAATTTTCCTCTAACTCCAGATGCAGCGCAAGGGCCCTGAGCACATACTGGGCTGTCTTTTCGAGCATTTTGTAGGTCTCTTTCCCAACCGTATTAAATTGGGGTAATTCCGTGACCATTACGTTTGATGGATATTCCTTTAAAAGTTTGGGATTGTCTTCCACATATTGCCCAAAATGCCAAAACTCCTTCAGATCCCCTTCTTTTCTTCCTTTGGCATGCTCTTTCCCGAAGGAAGTGTACCCGCGTTGGCCACCGATACCCTCAATTTCATATTTATCTTTTACATCTTGAGGTAGCGCAAAAAACTTTTTGATTTCCGCGTAAAGCGTTTCAATAAGCGACTCTGACAAAAAATGTCCGCTCAAGGCCACAAATCCTATATCCTCAAACGCACCACCAAGGTCCCTTACAAATTGTTCTTTTTTAGCGGGGTCGGAAGAGAGATAATCTCTGAGGTCTACACTGGGAATAGTATTCATGATTTTGATATTTATTGGCGTCTCAAAGGTACTAAATTATCAAACGAAATTGGTCTCGCCTATAGAGGATATCTTCAGATCAATTTTGTTACATTTACGCCCATTAACGTACTTTAGCCGATACCAGATATTATGCAGTTCCAGCGTCATGGTCTTTCAAACGAAGAGCTCCTCAATCTCTACAAGGCTATGCTTAAGCCCAGGATGATTGAGGAGAAGATGTTGATTCTGCTCAGACAGGGTAAGATCTCCAAGTGGTTCAGCGGGATAGGGCAGGAAGCCATATCAGCGGGTGTCACCCTCGCTCTTGAACCGGAAGAGTACATTTTGCCAATGCACAGAAACCTGGGAGTCTTTACGAATCGAAACGTCCCTTTAAACCGTCTTTTTGCGCAATGGCAAGGAAAGAAAAGTGGTTTTACAAAGGGGAGGGATCGCAGTTTTCACTTCGGCACTCAGGAATTTAAGATCGTGGGGATGATCTCTCATCTGGGGCCTCAGTTGGGCGTGGCCGATGGAATCGCACTGGCCGACCTGCTTCAGGGAAATAAAAGAGCGACAGCAGTATTTACCGGAGAAGGTGCAACCAGTGAAGGAGATTTTCATGAAGCCCTGAATATTGCGGCGGTATGGAGCTTACCCGTGCTTTTCTGTGTTGAGAATAATGGTTATGGCCTTTCTACCCCTACAAATGAACAGTTCCGCTGTAAGCATATTGCAGATAAAGGCAAGGGCTATGGCATGGAATCCTATATTATTGATGGTAACAACATCCTTGAAGTATATTCCAGGCTCAAAGCTTTGAGCAAAAGTATCAGGCAGAGACCCAGACCACTGCTTCTGGAATTCAAAACATTTCGAATGAGAGGGCATGAGGAAGCAAGTGGCACAAAATATGTTCCTCAACAGCTCCTGGACGAATGGGCAGCCCGGGATCCCATTGAAAATTATGTGCAGTACCTAAAAGAAGAGAAGATCCTGACCGAAGAAATGGAGGTTGAGATTAAAAAGGACTTTATCCACGAAATTGACGAAAATCTACAGCTCGCATTTGAAGAAGAGCAGATTGATTCCACTGAAAGTATAGAATTAGATGATGTATTTAAAGAGTTTACATACGAGGAAATTACAGCGACTGAAGAAAAATCTAATATTCGTCTGGTAGACGCAGTTTCGGCCGGACTCAGGCAGTCGATGGAGAAACATGAAAACCTCGTTCTTCTGGGGCAGGATATAGCAGATTACGGTGGTGTCTTTAAAGTAACCGAGGGATTTACAGAAGCCTTTGGCAAGGAACGGGTAAGAAACACACCCATTTGTGAATCGGCAGTGGTGTCAGCAGCAATGGGCCTGTCCATTAATAAAATGAAGGCCGTGATGGAGATGCAATTTGCCGACTTTGTCAGCAGCGGCTTTAATCCTATTGTTAACTATCTCGCTAAAGTCCATTACCGCTGGAATGAGGCCGCAGACGTGGTTATCCGGATGCCCTGTGGTGCCGGAGTAGGGGCAGGCCCCTTCCACTCACAGACTAATGAGGCGTGGTTTACGAAAACACCCGGACTTAAAGTAGTTTATCCTGCCTTTCCTTATGATGCAAAAGGATTGCTTGCCACCGCTATCAATGACCCAAATCCCGTACTCTTCTTTGAGCACAAAGCGCTATACAGAAGTATCTATCAGGATGTCCCCGATTCGTATTATACGCTTCCTTTTGGCAAGGCCAGCCTCCTTAAAACCGGTGACGATATAAGTGTAGTCACCTATGGAGCAGGGGTACATTGGATGTTGGAAATCCTTGAAAACCACCCTGAAATAAATGCTGACCTGATTGACCTCAGAACCCTGCAACCTCTGGATCTGGAGACCGTATATTCATCTGTCCGCAAATCCGGCAAATGCCTGATTGTACAGGAAGACAGCCTTTTCGGGGGAATTGCCAGTGACATAGCTGCTTCTGTCATGGAAAATTGCTTCCAATCGCTAGACGCTCCCGTAAGGCGATTAGGCAGTATGGAAACTCCTATTCCTTTTGCAAGATCTTTGGAGGACTTGTACCTTCCCAAGAGGCGTATCCTTGAAGAGCTAAAGAGCCTTCTTGACTATTAACCCTTCCCGAATTTCACTTTTTAATTGGATTTTTAAGCTTTATTGAAAAGAAACTACCTCCTCACATCCAAGAGGGTAATTTAGCCGTATATATGAACGTAATTTAAAAAAGAACGATTATGCTTAAAAGGAGTTTAGTGCTATTATTTATGGGGATCTTTGCGCTTTCCTGTGGCGTTTCTAAAGATATACGAGACCAGAGAAACCTTCTCAGCGGAACGTGGACGCTTGACGATGTTCGATTCGAAAACAACACAGGTATGTTTAAGGCTGTTGTTTTTAACGATGCCGATGCGATTTGTTTCGAGGGGAGCAATTGGTTTTTCAGGGACAATAACAGCACAGGGCGATACACGATTAAAGAAGGTAGTCTTTGTGAGGGGGGAGACCGATTTATTCGATGGTCTGTGATTAAAAACCCTGCGGACTATACCTCTCAGTTACAGTTCAAGTTTATTGATGACAAAAGGAAAGACATTTCAGGAGGTTTGGGATATCGATTAAACATCACCGAACTCACTGAAGGGGAAATGACCCTGAAGTCTAATGTTACGGTTAACTCGAAACCGGTTACCGTTGTATATGAATTTTCAAAACAATAAGAGATGATAAAAATGATAAAAAAAATAAGTGCCTTAATTCTAATCCTTAGCCTTGGGCTGGGATGTAATGCCGTCAAAAATGCGAATAACACCCAAAAAGGAGCCGTAATTGGTGCTTCTGGGGGAGCTGTAATAGGCGGAGTAATTGGAAATAATGTAGGTAAGGGGAATACTGTACTGGGCGCCATCATAGGCGGTGTGGTTGGTGGTGCAGCCGGAGGATATATCGGCAACCGAATGGACAGACAGGCCGAACGTATTGAAGAAGAAATTCCGGGCGCTGAAGTGACCAGAGTGGGAGAGGGGATAAACGTAACTTTTAACGAAGGAGCCGGGGTCTATTTTGATACGAATAAGTCGAATATCAAAGGGACTTCAGTAGAAACACTTAATAAACTGGCCGGTATTTTAAAGGAATATCCCAAAACCATAATCCTGGTAGAAGGACATACTGATAGCGCAGGATCTGAGGAATACAACCTGGGTCTTTCCAAATTGAGAGCCGAATCGGTGACCAATTACCTGATAGCTCAGGGGATTTCTTCAGACCGTTTTACCACAAAATGGTATGGGGAGTTGCAGCCTGTAGCTGATAATTCGACCGCAGAAGGAAAATCTAAGAACCGAAGGGTAGAGCTCGGTATCGTTGCCAGTGAGGAACTGAAACAAGAGGCCATCCAAAACACAAAAGGATAGGTTTAAAAACATATTTGATGAACCCGGCATTATTGTCGGGTTTTTTATTGGTGGATTCTGTATCTTTCCCTGATTGCTATGTACGATGTTATTTGTATCGGGGGAGGACTAGCCGGACTCACGGCGGCCATTCATTTAAGGAAAGAAGGCCACAAGGTACTCGTACTCGAAAAGGAAGAGTATCCTCACCATAAGGTTTGCGGTGAATACCTTTCAAAAGAGGTACTTCCGTATCTCTCTCAGCTCAATATAGAACTTCCCTCTGAGGTACATATTGATACCCTTGAATTTAGCACCCAAAATGGGAGGTCACTAAGAGTTGAGCTTCCCCTTGGCGCCATTGGGATCAGTAGGTACACCCTGGATTTTACGCTGTATAAGGAGGCTGTAAAGCTCGGTGTGGACATTGAATTCTGTACTGTAAAATCAGTCGATTTTAATACCAATATATTTACGGTTTATTCGGGTTCTAATCTGCAGTTTCAGGCGCATTTTGTAATTGGCGCTTATGGGAAAAGATCTCATCTGGACAAAAATCTAAGCAGGGAGTTTATTGATAAAAAATCTCCCTGGCTGGGAATAAAAGCTCACCACAGCTGGCCGGAATTCCCCGATCAGAAGGTGGGCTTACACAGTTTCAAAGGGGGTTATGCCGGCTTGTCAAAAACCGAATCCGGTGCTGTAAATTTCTGCTACCTTGTGACCTATAAAAGTTTTCAAAAATATCAGGACATTGATCAATTCAATAAAAAAGTAGTTGCTCAAAATCCTTTTCTCGCCGAGTTTCTGAGGAAATCAACACCCCTTTTTGAAAAACCTATGAGTATCGCTCAGATTTCATTTGAATCCAAATCTCCTGTTGAAGAGCACTTATTGATGTGCGGGGATACAGCCGGACTCATACATCCCTTGTGCGGGAATGGAATGGCGATGGCCATTCACAGTGCAAAGCTGGCCTCGGAAATACTAAACCGGGAGTTAAAACACGGTATGCAGGATAGACAAAAACTGGAAAAGGAGTATACTTATCTCTGGAAAAGAACTTTCGGAAAAAGAATGCTGGCAGGAAGGTACCTACAGCGCCTTCTTCTCTCAGAAGGAATAACTAAAAGCTTGTTTTCACTTGCTTCCAGCTCTCCGGTATTATTGAAAAAATTGATCAGTCAAACCCATGGCAAACCCCTATCCCTATGATTGCATTTAAGGATCGAAGCGAGGAAGATGAGCTCATGGATGATATGAGCCTGGATGAAAATCAGCTTGAAGCAATTCTCGCTGATATCAACAAGGCCAATACTTTATTAGGTGGGAACCGGATAACGCTAAAAGCAATTCACCGCCTGATCAGAAAATTTCCTCAAAAATCATACAGAATTGTCGATATGGGTTGTGGGGATGGATCAATGCTCAGAGAGGTCGCTGCTTTTTGTTCAAAACTCGGTATAGAGGCTGAGTTTATAGGAATCGACCTGAATGAAAAATCGATTCAAATTGCCAAAAAAAGGGGTTCTTCTTATTCGGAGGTATCCTATCTAAAACGCGATATTCTGGCTTTAAATGAGGAGGAGTTAAAGTGTGATATTCTATTGTGTACGCTTACATTGCATCATTTCCAGGATAAAGAAATTGTAAAATTCATCAATAAATTCGCCGAATTAGCCCATATTGGGGTTATTATCAATGATCTTGAACGAAATAAAATCGCCTACCACTTATTTAAAGTATTTTCTGCAGTATTTATGAAAACAGATATTGCCAGAAATGATGGATTGATTTCTATTAAAAGCGGTTTTAATAAAAAGGAATTACTGTCGTTTTCCGGATTACTGCCGGAAATGCGACATCTTATTCGCCGTAGATGGGTCTTTCGATACGAATGGACCTTTTGGCACCCAAATAATTTAATAAATGAATGATGTAAGGATCGTTAGTGTAGCCAAGGAACTCCCCAGGTATCGCAGAGCGACAAAAGAAATATTACCCTTTGTGGAACTTTGGCTTTCAGGACAGGAAGAACGGTTTAGGAGAAAAGTGATCAAGATTTTTGAAGCTGCAGGGGTGGACACGCGCTATGGCATCATGAACATTGAAGAAGTATTTACGGCTACTTCCTTCGAACAGAAAAACGAAATCTATTCGCGGGAGGTAAAAAAGCTGGGGACAGCTGTGTTGGATAAAGCCCTGAAGCAAAGTGGCTGGTCACCAGACAGCCTGGATTACATCATCACTGTAAGTTGTACTGGGATTATGATTCCCTCTCTGGATGCCTATCTGATCAATGCACTGGGACTCAGAGGCGATGTCACCCGCCTGCCCGTCACAGAAATGGGTTGTGCAGCAGGGGTTTCGGGAATAATATACGCGTCCAATTTTTTAAAGTCGGTCCCCGGAAAAAGGGCAGCTGTAATAGCAGTTGAAAGTCCAACCGCCACTTTCCAACTCAATGATTTTAGTATGGCCAACATGGTGAGTGCTGCCATTTTTGGGGATGGAGCTGCCTGTGTATTGCTTTCTTCCGAGGAAGAGGCGCAAGGGCCAAAGTTGCTGGGAGAAGAGATGTATCATTTCAATAATGCGACACACTTGATGGGATTTGATGTGGTGAATACAGGGCTGAAAATGATCCTGGATCCGGCAGTGCCAACGACGATCTCCGAACATTTTCCGGCTATTATCCATCCCTTTTTAAAGAAGCACAATAGTACTATTGAAAAGGTAGACCATCTGATTTTTCACCCCGGGGGGCGAAAAATTGTCGAAACCGTTGAATCCCTCTTCGGGAAGCTCGGAAAGAACATTGATGACACTAGGGAAACCCTTAGATTATATGGCAATATGAGCAGTGCAACAGTGCTGTATGTCTTGGAGCGATTTATGGATAAAGGTATAGCAGAGGGAGAACAAGGCCTGATTTTGAGTTTTGGTCCGGGATTTTCGGCACAAAGAGTATTGCTGGAATGGTAAATCAATTAGGATCATAATAATTAGATGTATTTTTACTTAAGTACCGATTAAAAAGTATCCAATGAGTAATTCTTCTGAAAACAAATGGGCCCTAATTCTGGGCGGAAGCAGGGGATTAGGCCTTGCCACTGCTAAAAAACTGGCCAGGCACGGATACGCCATTTGCGTAGTACACCGCGATCGAAGAAATGAGTTAGAAGCCATAGAAAAGCACTTTGGTGAAATAAAAAAAGATGCGCCTGCCTTTTGTTCTTTTAATGCTGATGCTGTTAATTCGGAAAAGAGGGGGGAGATCATCGCTGCACTTCAAAGTGTAATCAAAGGTAATGGCACAGTCAAGGTATTGGTTCACAGTATTGCCAAAGGAAGTTTAAAGCCCATGGTCGCTGAAAAAGGAGAGTGTCTTAGTTCTGAAGACTTCGAGATCACCTTCCGGGCAATGGCCCTTAGTCTGTATGATTGGGTTCAGGGCCTGATCGCTGCCCGACTTAACGATCCGGACATGCGGGTGGTCTCCTTTACCAGCGAGGGAAATAAAAAGGCTATGCCCGGATATGCTGCAGTTTCGGTAGCCAAGGTGGCCCTGGAAGCCATAACGCGAAGTATGGCTGTCGAATTTGCCAACTTAGGCATCAAAGCGAATTGCATACAGGCCGGAGTAACCGAAACCAGTTCCTTTGCAATGATTCCCAACAGTGATAAAATCAAAGAGAATGCGGTAAAAAGAAATCCTTTCGGTCGTATTACGCTGCCCGAAGACGTAGCGAACACAGTTTATATGCTATCGCTGGAAGAATCGAAGTGGATCACAGGCACCATCATTAAAGCAGACGGGGGGGAGAGTTTAAGATGATCACAACTGGGGAAATTCTAAAATTATTACCCTATTCCGAACCCTTTTTGTTTGTGGATGAGATCATTGAAATCAATGAAAAGGGTTGCCAGGGTACTTATGGCTTTCGAAAAGACCTGCCGTTTTACAGGGGCCATTTTAAAGATCAAGCGGTTACGCCGGGTGTAATTCTTACCGAATGTTGTGCTCAGATAGGTCTGGTATGCCTTGGAATCTACCTTTTGCACAATGAAGGACAAACGAAATCCGGTAATCTGCAAGTAGCCATGAGCAGTGCTGAAATGGAATATTTAAAACCGACTTTTCCGGAAGAAAAAGTGAGGGTGGTTTCTGAAAAAGTCTATTTCCGATTTTCAAAATTGAAATGTAAAGTAAAAATGTTTAATTCTCATAATGAGATCATTTGTCAGGGGACGATTTCCGGAATGTTAAAGCGCGAACAAGATGGATAAACGAGTTGTTATCACGGGCATGGGGATATGTGCACCTAACGGCATCGACCTAAATACCTTTGCGGATGCCCTGGAAAAGGGAAGTAGTGGTATCCGATTTTATCCAGAGTTAAAGAGTCTAAATTTTAGATGTCAAATTGCTGGAAAGCCGAATATTAGTAAAGATCATATAAATAAATACTTTACATCACTTGAACAAAAAGGATTGTTGGCAAGCGGACTCATTTACGGGGTGATTGCGGGAATGGATGCCTGGAAAGATGCGGGATTACATCCAACCGACGCCGAGACAACAGACTGGGGTAGCGGAGTAATTTTCGGTACGGGAATCCTCGGAATTGATAAGTTACGGGAAGCCATTTACCTCGTAGACCAAGGTAAAACCAAAAGGTTGGGAAGTACCACAGTAACTCAAACCATGGCAAGCGGTATAAGCGCGTATTTAGGGGGATAATTGGAGCCGGGAACCAGGTGACTACAAATTCTTCAGCCTGTACCACAGGTACTGAGGGGGTTCTTATGGCTTACGAGCGTATCGCATCAGGGAAAGCTGAACGAATGCTCGTGGGAAGTTGTAGTGACAGCGGACCTTATGTCTGGGGAGGCTTTGACGCCATGCGAATCCTGCCATGGAGATATAATGAGAGGCCTGATGAGGCCAGCAGGCCTATGAGTGCCTCAGCTACCGGTTTTGTTCCCGGGAGTGGGGCAGGAGCAATGGTTCTTGAAACTCTGGAAAGTGCACAACAGCGAAAGGTCCCCATCTATGCTGAGATCTTAGGTGGCGCTATTAACTGTGGGGGACAACGCAGCGGAGGAACGATGACAGCTCCTAATAAAATCGCAGTACAGCGCTGTATACAAGAAGCCGTTTTGAATAGTGGAATATCCACAGATGAAATTGACAGTATTAACGGGCATCTCACTGCCACTGCCAAGGATACTGATGAGATCGAAAATTGGTGTAAGGCTCTGGGAAGGGAACAACAGGATTTTCCCCTGATCAATTCTTTTAAAGGAATGGTGGGCCATTGTTTGGCAGCCGCAGGATCAGTAGAATCCGTTGGAACCGTATTGCAGCTTAAAAACCAAATGGTTTACGGGAACGTAAACTGTGAAGATCCTCATCCTGAAATCCTAAAATGGATACACCCTTCGAAAATTCCACAGGCCAGTGTTCAAAAATCCTTAAAAATTGTCGCCAAAGCGAGTTTTGGTTTTGGGGATGTAAATGCTTGTGTTATTTTTAAGCAATTTAAAAACTGATCCATGTCTAACGAAGATCGATATAGTACCTTAAAAAGTATCATCAAACCATACCTGCCCGATGATATTTCTTCGGATTCCATTACTAAGGATAGTCATTTGATCAATGAATTAAATATCAATTCTGCTAATTTGGTGGATATTGTGCTCGATGTGGAAGATGCTTTTGACATCACGCTTGAAAATGAAGAGATGGATGATATGCAAACCGTGGGAGATGCCCTGGCTATTATCGAAGCAAAGCTTCAATAAAATTAGCATACGTTTTCTATTAGGAATCCTGCCGTTTTTCATGTAAGAGCTTCAGACAAATATTTCTTCAAACCCAAAGATTTAGCCCAAAATTTCGTAATTTAAGGGGTGAAAAGCGACCTTTTGCGAACTTGAAATGCAGCATTATGAATGCCCTGGATCCGCAAAATAAGAAGAAATCCACGCCGTCGGGTAACAAGCCCTTGCATTACCTGGAGCGGCAGCAAGGGTATTTGAGATCTCTTTCCCGAAAGCTCAGATCTTATCATTGCGTTCCAAAAACCGTCCAGCTACACGAACAAATGGACGATTTAAGGCGCTCCATACAAAGCCTTATAAAGGAAAATGAAAACCTGATGACCTCCATTAGACAGTCGGGCAGAAGTGCACGGCCTTTTTTCGATGAATGTGAAACGCAGCTGGAGAAGATTAAGAAGCTGGAAAGAGATGTCCTGGCTTATATTGGTAAAGCCAAAATCTTGGGTTAATCAGGTAGTTTCGTTCCTGTTTCCCCCTTTTCAGGAATCAGCAGGGAAGAAATTATTCCTGATGCCAGGGATACTACAATCAGGGTAAGAGAAACCCATTCAGGAACATGGATAATTTCTGCAGTTAGCATTTTCAGGCCCACAAAACCCAAAATTACCACAAGGCTGTAATTGATAAACCTGAATTTGGCCAACATCCTCGATACTAAAAAATACATTGATCTCAGGCCAAGGATAGCCATGATATTAGAGCTAAATACAAGAAAGGGGTCGGCAGTGATGGCCAGTATAGCCGGGATACTATCCAGGGCAAAAAGGATATCTGTAAGTTCAATAACTATCAAGGCTACAAAAAGAGGGGTAGCTGCTTTGATCCCCATTCGGCGCAAGAAAAAATGCCGTCCGTTCATGTGTTTGGTGAGAGGATAGATTTTCCTCAGATACTTAAAAACAAGAGAACGCTTGGGGTCGAATTTAATGGAATCTGATTTGAGCATCTTAAATGCGGTGTACAAGAGAAAGACACCAAAGACATAGATAGCCCATTCAAACTGCGTGATCAGTGCCACACCAAAAACGATCATAAGGGCCCTGAAAACAATGGCCCCAAGGATTCCCCAAAAAAGAACCCTGTGCTGGTATTTGGGCGGAATGGCAAAGGCAGAGAAGATAACCGCAATAACGAATACATTATCTATACTCAGGGAAAGCTCAATAAGATAACCGGTAATATAATTCAGTACAGCTGTGTCTGGAGACATTCCGGTGGGATTCTCCGTGAGACCTGTAGAAAACAACCAGTAAATTACCCCACTAAAACTAAAGGCCACCGTCACCCAGAGTGCTGTCCATAGGCCAGCTTCCCTACTTTTAATTACATGGTCCCTTTTATTAAATAAACCGAGATCAAGAGCTAGGAAGACAATAATGAGAGAGATAAAAGCAACCCAAACCAACATGGGGGGAAAAATTTAAAGTTAAATATACACAACCTGCTGTACAATTTCATCAAATGAAATATTCGATTTGTCAAATTGCCAAGCTTATCGGCTAAGTCGATTCGATATATAAAAATACCCCAGCAGCAAATAAGCTAATATCCCACAACACAAAAACCCGAGAAAGATGGGAAAAATAGAATCACTTACAAAGCTACCGATATACGCACTGATGGGTACGGCCATCAAAGTAGCCAAACAACCCGTAAGGGCCGATCCAATCCCCGCAATATGTCCAAGGGGCTCCATGGCCAGTGCTCGCAAATTGCCAAAGATAAAACCTACCGCAAAAAATTGCATCCCAAAAAACGCAAGTGCTACCCAGTAGGGTGGATTTTCCTGTCCGTAAAATGCAATCACATATAACAGTGGAACAAGGATATAAAAGGCGAGGGCAATTGTCACTAAACGCAACATACCGAACCTCAATACAAGGGTTCCATTCAGCAGAGTGGCTGTACCTATAGTGATGGCGAGACAGGCAAAAATATAGGGGAAGGATTCTTTCATCAGGTATTGATCCTCAAAAACCTGCTGGGCGGTACTCAGGTAGACCAGGAATGAACCGGTAATAAATCCCCAGATAAAAGTAAAAACCATGGTTTGCCGGTAATTCAGCAATTCCCGGTACCCGTTAATGAATACATTTAGCCGGAATGAATTTCGATTTTTGGGTGCCAGCGTTTCCGGCTGCCTTCTCCAGAACCAAATCCCGACAAGGAGGGCAAAAATGACTTGAAAATGAAAGATAGCCTCCCATCCCATGGCGTCGAGCACCCATTTTCCCAGCGTTGGTGCCACGATAGGCACAAGGATAAATACAACCACTACAAAAGACAAGATCCTTGCCATTTGGTCTCCGCTATAGCGGTCTCTGATCATGGCGACACTTATGGTTCTCGGTGCTGACAAAGCAATACCTTGCAAAATCCTGCCTACAATCATGATTTCGAATGTGGGGGCGTAAACACAGAGCAAGCTCGCTCCTATGAATAGCGCAAATCCGACATAAACCACCGGCTTGCGTCCCACACTGTCCGAAACCGGGCCAAAGAGCAAAGGGCCAATACCCAGGCCCAGGAAGAATAGCGTTATCAACAACTGATTCTGCGCAAGACTGGTGGTTCCTATGTCCCGTCCAATCAAATCCAGGGCCGGCAGCAGGGCGTCGAGCGCCAAAGCAGCTATCGACATCAGCGCGGCCATTAGACCAACAAATTCGAGTTGCGAACGCCTTTGGATTTTCATCCGGCAAAAGTAGGCTTTTCTGTAGGATTACTCCTCAGAACACTTTGAAGACATAGCCCAAAAGCCAGTATAAAATCAGAAATATAAAGACTGTTCCTATACAGCCGCAGCGCCCTCCACCAATTTTCTTGGCACCGTAGCCGGCAATGATTGCTCTGACCAGATTTTTCATTTGATGTTTCTTTAGGGTTTAGGGTTGTTTTTTACCAGATTAAATCGATATACCATCTCAAATTTAAACTGAAAACTGTCGTTCAGGTCCTGATTCAGAATCTCCCTGTCATTTCCAAAGAAGATGCCGACCAGGGAAAGGTCTATTTTATCCTCATTGTTATACACTTTAAAATTCCTGAAAAAAGAATAGCCAAACTTACCCCTGAGTAAAAGGGACGGAGTTATTTTAAGCTGTCCGTAGAGATATAATTCATTTGAAGCTCTCGTTACATAGTGGTCGTTAAAACCTTCTTTCTGAATACTGAAGGAAGAGCCCAGGCCATCAAAGCGCATCCCGGCAGATATTACACTGTTGAGACTGTAATTCAGGTCTACCCTGACCGGCAGAAAGATATCAGCTTCAAAAAGATCACTTGCACTTTTGTAGTACATCCCGACAATGGGAACCAGCAGCAAGCCAAACTCTTCTGTATTCCCGTATAATCCGTATAGGTATTTTAACCGATTGGTTTTTGTCCTGGTCAACAAAGCTACCGCCCCAATCTGATTCCCTTTCCTGAAACCAGTACTGAAATCAGAAGCTACTTTGGGGATGAGTACAAAAGTTCCCGACCATTTCTCATTAAAAGTAGTATTCCAACCCAACCTCAGATTTATCCCGTATAAATTGGTTTCAGGACTGGGGGACGGACTTAAATCGACATTGATACGATTTGCACTTAGCCCAAAGATCAGGGCATTTTTTTTATCGAGTACCAGAGGCAGGTCAAGGTTTATATTCCATTCCTGAATAGCGGATTCAATATTAGTGTCTTCGAGGTTTCGTTCAAAAGAGGAAGTATAGGAAAACGAAGCCAGATCAATGTGGTCTTGTCCGGTCATAAGAAAAGTGCCACTTAGTAAGGCACTGCACAATACAATTATTCGGAAAAAGCGAATGCACACCATTGCCACGAAAGATACTTCTTTTGTTGAAGTCTTTGCTTATTAAAATTAAATTACTGGGTTGACTACAATTGAAATCGGAAGAAATAATGAATAAGTTGTAACTTTAGAAAAGTAAGATATAAACACTATGAAAATACGTATTAAAGGAAATTCGGTGCGTTTCCGACTTACCAAAACTGAAGTGGAAGAACTCTGTTCTAAAGGTGCCATTGAAGAAGTAACGCATTTTAAGAATAAGCCCTTTGCCTATGCGGTGAAACGAACTACAAAAGAAGGTATTCACGCCACTTTTGAGCAGGATGCAATAACACTGCATGTTGATGAACGACTTTTAGACGGTTGGAATCACAACGATAAAGTCGGTTTTGATCATGCTGAGAAAATCGATTCAGAAACCACTCTGAGTATCTTGCTGGAAAAGGATTTTGTTTGTCTCGATGAGCGCCTTGAAGACCAAAGTGATAATTATCCAAACCCCAAAATGGAGTCCCAATATTAAGACCAATTAAAGAATAATTTCAATATGCCGGTAGAACCAAGACCCATTAAACGAAATGTATCTCAGCGAGGTCCAGAGGAGTTCTCAGATCTCAGGATAAAGGAACCTATGCGGATCGCAGCAGGTACGGAAGGCGTTTATCAAGCTTTAAAGCACAGCTTCAAGGAAATGGGGATAAGCCGTTCTATTCCAGCGTTATTTAAATTAAATCAAAAGGACGGGTTTGACTGCCCCAGCTGTGCCTGGCCCGACCCTGAACATCCTTCTCCTATCGCTGAATATTGTGAGAACGGGGCCAAAGCTTTGGCTGATGAAGCCACTACATCACACATAGGAAAAGATTTCTTTGCCAAATATTCGGTTGAGGAATTGTCGCGTTTATCGGATTATCAGATTAACGCCTTTGGCCGGCTAACAGAACCTCTGCTACTCAAGGCAGACAGCCTTTATTACGAGCCTATAAGCTGGGAAGCCTCCTATGAACTGATCGCTGAGCATTTACGCGGACTACAAAACCCTGATGAAGCCATATTTTACACTTCAGGACGGTCGAGTAATGAAGCCGCCTTTCTATACGGGATCTTCGCCCGGGCATTAGGCACTAACAACCTGCCCGATTGCTCCAATATGTGCCATGAATCCAGTGGAGTGGCCCTCTCTGAAACACTGGGGATAGGTAAGGGGTCTGTGAAACTGGAAGATCTATATGAAGCTGAAGTTATTTTGATAGCAGGACAA
The DNA here is from genome assembly GCF_004139715.1 of Muriicola soli. Taxonomy (GTDB): domain Bacteria; phylum Bacteroidota; class Bacteroidia; order Flavobacteriales; family Flavobacteriaceae; genus Muriicola; species Muriicola soli. The sequence goes on from NZ_CP035544.1 coordinate 1,366,275, forward strand.
AATCCAGGAACAAATCATCCCAGAATGCTCAGTGCATTAGAGAAATGTAAGAAAAATGGCGGCAAGATTGTCAGTATCAATCCGTTGCTGGAAACGGGACTGGTCAATTTTAAAAATCCTCAATCGGTAACCGGGATGTTAAGCGGCGGCACACAACTCGCCGATGTCCACCTCCCTGTAAAGATCAACCAGGATATCGCCCTGGTGAAGGCCATCCTGATAAAACTAAAGGCACTGGACCAGGATAGTGGTAATGTTTTTGACCATGAATTTATCCTTGAGTATACCCAGGGCTACGATGCACTAATGGCAGATCTCGAGAACTATGATCTAAACAGACTCATTGAGATGACCGGAGTAGGGGAGGCGGAAATTGATAAAGTAGTGGAATACCTCGCACAAGCCGAAAAAATAGTGGTTTGCTGGGCCATGGGCCTAACGCAGCACAAAAATTCGGTGGTCACCATCAAAGAATACGTCAACCTTTTGCTGCTTAAAGGTGCCATCGGTAAACCTAACAGCGGTACCTGCCCGGTAAGGGGTCATAGTAATGTTCAGGGCGACCGGTCTGTCGGGATCATGCATTACGTTAACAAGACCTTTAATAAACGGGTTGAAGAACACCTGGGATTTAAAGCACCTGATCACGAGGGAGTTGACGTTGTGGGTGCCATGAAGGCAATGCATGAGGGAAAAGCAAAGGTGTTTATGTGTTTGGGTGGGAACTTTGTCATGGCAGCTTCTGATACAGACTATACCGCAAAAGCCATACAGAATTGTGATTTGACCGTACAGGTGAGTACCAAATTAAATCGTTCCCACTTAGTGACGGGTAAGACTGCCCTGATTCTCCCCACACTTGGCCGCTCCGAAAAAGACATACAGGATGGCAGAGAACGCGAAATAACGACTGAGAATAGCATGGGCAGAGTAAGGGCTTCAAGGGGAATTTTAAAACCGGCTTCTGAAGAGCTCAAGAGTGAAATAGAGATTGTCACAGGTATTGCCGATGCCTATTTTAAAGGAGACCACGCGGTTGATTGGAAGGCCATGGGGAAGGATTACGACCTGATCCGCGAGAAAATTGACCTGGTGGCCAAGGGCTTTGATAAAACCGCGGAACGTGCCAGGGGTGTGGGATATTACCTCCCCAATAATGTAAGGGAACGTGATTTCAGTAAATTACCCGGTGGTAAAGCCAAAATAAGCGTAAATCCTCTCCCGGATCACCAACTGGAACCGGACGAATTTATGTTGATGACAATAAGATCTCACGACCAGTTCAACACCACCATCTATGGCATGGACGATAGATACAGGGGAATTTACAACGAACGCAGGGTGCTTTTTATGAATAAGGAGGATATGGAATTTCTGGATTTAAAGAATGAGGACATTGTTCATCTCAACAGTACCTATGATGGGATCAAAAGAGAAGCTTTCAGATTTAAAGTAGTTTCATATGACATCCCCCGCCGTAATTTGGCTGCATATTTTCCGGAGACCAATCCTTTGGTGCCTTTTAACCATTTTGCAGATCAAAGTCGAACGCCCATCAGCAAATCTGTAAAAGTAAGGATTACAAAAGCATAGGCCGGCTACAAAAGTGTAACACTTAGGCTAAACGGCTGTCTTATGTTTATACATCTCAACAAAACACTATGGTCATGGTTCGCGCTAACTCATTTCTCAGAAACATACTTGTATTAATCCTTTTCATCTTTATTTCCGGAATTTCTTATGCACAGAGCACTTTCAGTGCTGAGCAATACCGAGAAGATTTGCGATTTTTACAGGAACAGGTCCACACTAATTTCCCCTTTCTCTTTAAAAAGACCACGGTAGCGGAATTTGACGAAGAAGTAGAAAGTTTTTATAAGGCAATACCGGAAATGGAGCCTCATGAGGTTCTTGTTGGTTTTACAAAACTGATAGCCGGTTTTGAATACGGACACACCATTTTTGCTTATTGGGATGGGATCATCCCCTTTCATCAGCTTCCTGTACTCTTGTATCAGTTTGATGATGGTATTTACCTGCATGGGGTCCATAAAGACTATCCTGACGTTCTGGGGACTAAACTCCTGGCTATTGAAGATATGCCCATAGAAGATGCCATGAAAAAGATAAGGCCGGTGATCTCCGCTGAAAATGACCAATTTGTCAAGGCATACGGCCTTCATTTCCTCACCTTTCCTGAATTCCTGCACGCACAGGGGGTGATAAATAATTTGAACGGTGGAGTAGAGCTTACCCTAGAAAAGGATGGAAAGACTTTTAAAAAGCGGATTGAGGCCATCCCCGGCCAGAGACTTCCCACACAATACGGAATGGTTAAGCCCGGAACCGACTGGCTGGATGCACGCGATACTTCAGAAACACCCTTATACTTAAAGCATCTCGATAAAATCTATTTCTATGAATACCTGCCTGAGCAAAAAACACTTTATGTGCGGCATAGCCAGATCCAGGACGATTCCATCCAACCCATCCCGGAATTCTACAAAGAGGTTTTTAGTTTTATCGAGCAGCATGAAGTAGACAAATTTATCCTCGATGTTCGACTTAATGGAGGAGGCAATAATTACAAAAACAAGCCTATAGTAACCGGAGTCATTGCCAACAAAAAAATAAACCTGTCGGGTAAATTCTTTGTCATAATAGGAAGGCGAACATTCTCTGCATGTCAAAACCTGGTGAATGAACTACACACCTATACCAATGCGGTTTTTGTAGGTGAGCCCACCTCAGAAAACATCAATTTTTATGGGGACAATCATCCTGTTGTATTACCCAACACTAAGATGAAGGCGCTCATATCATTTGCCTGGTGGCAGGATAAGCCACAATGGGAAAATAAACCCGCGCTGTATCCACAAGTAGCCACAGGACTGACCTTTGAACAATACATAAGCAATCAGGACCCAGCATTGGAAGCGGCCTTAAACTATTCAGATTCAGGTTTTATCGCGGATCCTATGAGGTATTTTACAGAATTGTTTACCAGTGGCAAAATGAACCAAATCCTGCCGGAGGCTAAGCGGATGCTTAAAGAACCTCAATACGCTTTCTTTCAGTTTGAAGAGGAATTCAACAAGGCGGGCTACAATCTGATGCAAGGGCAGTCCTATGAAGAAGCGATCTATGTTTTTAAGTTGAATACTACTCTTTTTCCCGAATCGGCAAATGCCTGGGACAGTCTGGCAGAAGCCTATTGGAAGGCAGGGGATATAGCCAAAGCAAAAGAGCTGTACAACAAGGCGATTACACTGGATCCAAAAGGAGATATCGGGGATCATGCCAGGGCAAAGCTTCTGGAAATGGATAAAGACTAATTGTATTTAGAAATATCATAGGTGTAGTTCGTCCGATCGGGTTTAATATAGTGGGTTACCTAAAAGCTAGGATAAATTTAGATATCAAATACAAAACCGATTTGCGGGCGGTCGATCTAAATTGTGATCCCTGAGGAATTGTTGTAATTTCACAAAGAAAGTGAGAAACAATTGAGATGAAAACGATTAAAATAGTACTTCAATTACTCTTAGTCCTGACGGTGGGCTGCCAAACAGGCAAGAAAGAAAAAAATGAGGAAAAAACACTCGCCATGGAGGTGCCCAAAGTGGTCACTGCCGACATTGAAGCAGGCATTAAGGCAAATATAGATAAAAGAGTAGAAGAGGGGGAGGCTACTTTAATATGTCTACGGATGAAGGTGACCTCAGACTGCAATTAGTGCGGGTCCATACCGAATATCTTTCCAATCTGGGTCCACGCCGGCATTTTGCCTGTGTAGACCTGGCCGATGTTAGCGGAGATGTGTACGATGTGGATTTTTTCCTCGAAGGTGATCCCGGCAGTATGACGGTTACCGAAACAACGTTGCACAAGCTCAACGGTAAACCTTTTTATACCTGGAAACAGCGTGAGGATAAAACCTGGTACCGAAAACCCATAGAGAATGCCTCCAACGATTTATTGGGGATTATAGAAGGGGAGGACCGCTTTGAATTCAGATATGAAGTTACGCTCCCAGAATTTCAGCAGCAGGCCAGGATCTGGATTCCGGTGCCGCAGACGGATCGTTTTCAACAGATTGAGGTAAAAGAAATAAAGACCCCGGGGACTCATCAAATCCTGGAGGAAAGTAAATACGGCAATTCTATTCTTTATATGGATCTCAGGCCTCAACAAAGCGGGGAAAAGATTGAATTGGTATACGATGTCATCAGGCAGGAAAAGAACCCCTATGAGGATGATTCCTTTGTGGCTGATTATCTCAATCCCAGTCTGTTGATGCCGGTAGGGGACCGATTTAAGGTTTTGGCCGACTCGATTATCGGGTTAAAAGGAGGGGATGGGGATATTATGAGGGCAAGGGCTTTATACGACTACATCATCGACAATATGAAATACATCAAAGCAGGGACCTATGGCACCGGAGATGCCGTGTATGCCTGCGATGCCTTAACGGGAAATTGTACCGAATTTCATTCCTTATTTATTTCCCTGGCCAGATCGGCTGATATTCCCGCTCGTTTTGCCGTAGGGGCCGGGATTCCTTCAGATCGGGATGATGGAGGGATAGACGGCTATCATTGCTGGGCCGAATTTTACGCGGAAGGGAAGTGGTGGCCTGTAGATATTAGTGAGGCTAATAAATACACGGCGCTAGCTACCTATTATTTTGGGCGTCACCCGGCAAACCGAATTGAATTCACCAGGGGCAGGGATCTGGTTCCCGAACCCGGACCGCAGGGGGGACCGATCAATTTTTTGGCCTATCCGGTAATGGAAATAGGAAATACCCCTGCCTATCCGAAAACTTTCTTTTCATTTCAAAGAAAATCGGAGCAAGGGAGTTAATGGACGCGAATATTACTCTCCGCTAACCGAATCCTTTTTTGTGGGGTGTTCTTCCCCTGATGGATGCTCATCACCCTCTTTGGAAGGATGTTCTTCGCCTTCAGGATGTTCTTCACCCTCTTTGGAAGGATGTTCTTCTCCTTCAGGGTGTTCGCTTGCCTCAGCAGCTGCCTCCGTTTGTTCTGCTTCTTCTTTTTTCTTGGTATCGCGGCAGGAGGTCAATGCACCGGCGGTAAGGAAGGCAAACAGCAGTGCCACCAGACTCAGGGATTTAAATAGCTTTACTCGTTTCATAGTACTAAGGGTTTAAGAGGTTATAGATCAGTAATTATTAATCAGTTTTTAATCCCTTTAAAGATACCAAATTTAAAGGGAAACTTTATTTCGGTATTTTTAGCTATGCTAAGTTTCCAAAATTGACAAAATGAATCGCAGAGTACTCTTGAGTTTGATGGGCGTTGCGCCCCTCGCACTAATATCTTCAAAAATACCTGATGCTGACAACCCTTTAATCGCTGATTTGATAAAGCGATGGAAGCGGTCTAAGGAATACACCTTAGCAGTGCTGGACGCCATGCCTGCAGAATTGCTGGAATTTTCACCCACTGCCGAACAGATGAGTTTTGCCCAGCATTTTTTACATCTGGGCTTTACCAATAATATGTTTCTGGGTATTCTCCTGGATACCGAAACCTATGCGGATTATGAGGCGCTGTTGAAAGCCGGGTTTTGGCTGGAACGTCCTGATCCCATCAACCTGATGCAACCCGATAAGCTGCAACAAAGAGCTGCTGCTACCAATAAGGCCCTGGTAGCGACATATGTCTCGGAAACATTTGACTACGCCATTGCGGGCATAAGCACCTTAACGGATGGGATGCTGGCCAAAGGGGAGCAGCGGGTAAAACCCTGGTATCTGAAAGGCCATAGTAATCTCGACCTTATCCTGCGGGGGGAAGGGCATACCACACATCACAGGGCTCAGGCTATTGTATACCTGAGGATAAAGGGGATTCAGCCCCGGGCTATTCTAAATTTAATACGCTTTAGAACGCTAAAGCGTTAATTAAGTGGCCATTACATTCCGGTTTGAATATTGTAGGAGGTTTCTGTTTTGTTACCCTCGCTATCCCAGTATTCCCAGGTGATTTTGGAAAAACCAAAGGCTACTTCATCTACCAAAGTTCCTTGCGCATCCCCGGCAGAAGACGTGCGTACACTTTTTACCCGCACATTGTTCAGTGTTAATTTATAATACAATCGGCCATTGGCGGTCACCATATCCAGTTCCAGCTCCGGAATCACCTGTCCTTTGGCGCATAATTCCATGAGTTGGGGAGTGGCCTTGTCCACTTTTTTACTGATCATCACATCCTCAAAGTCTGCAGCCCTTCGTTGCCTCCCGGATGCCATATCTATTGCTGCCTTGGCAATGCCCTGACTAAAACTCTCAATATTAATCCAGTCCTTATGAGCTCTTTCTGTGGATTCTCCTTTGATATCCCCGATTTTTAAATACGCGCTTTGTGCAAAAGAGAGGCTAACACAAAACAAGAGCGCTAATGTGGTCAATACAATAGAATTTGTTTTCATGGTATCGATGTTTAAAATTAGTTGGTGAGAATAAGATACAAAAAATGAAAAAAGCAGGAAGCAACTCTAAGTAAGTAGGGTGTGGCTATCTAAAACTTTTAAACAGCTCAACGATATTAGAGGGCAGGTACTGAAATATTCTATTTGACATAATATAAATTATAGAACAAATATCACTAATGTGTAAAACGGCGTATGCTTGCATTTTACATAATTGCAGCTATCGGCCGCAGGACTATATTGGCAGATATGATGTCAAAGCCGTTTTGCGAAAGCAATTAAGTTTACAGAAAAGAATTTTAAGTCTGAGAGATTCTCCGTCAATGAATCCCCCTGCAATTCCTCGCCAGGTGTACCTGTTTCCTGTCGATCTCCTTAATACCTGCCGGGAGTTCCTGCTGCTGTAAACCTTCATAATCATCGGCTTCCTTCCATTGTGCAATGGTCTCGCTAAAAAATTGCGACGCCGCTTTGTCTGCCTCATAGACATACAAATCATAAGCCTCGCCCTGGTCGCCGCCAAAGCGGGTCACTACCTGCCATTTGCCATTTTCCTTATAGGAAGTATTGGTATAATCAGATTGTGGGTAAAACTTGTTGTCTGAGGGTTTTAAGAGCACCCAGATATCCTTTTCGTGATTTTCCGGATAGACCCCCATGGTGAGAATTCGGCAGCTTACAGAATCGCCTTCAACCGGGGAGATCACCTGCACTTTGGTAATCGGGTATTCTACCGCTACCGTGTTCCCTGTATCATAGGTCTCAATAACCGGCAAAAGATTCAAAGAACCATAGCCATAGCCCCCGTAAAACAGCAGTACAATCCCAATGATCCCCATGGTAATCCTGAGGCTGGCATTCTTTTGATTAAAAATGGCCAGCAACAGGCAAATCGTACCGGCAATGACAGATATAATTACACTTGTAAGCATCTTTGCGCAAATTAGAAGTTGTAGATAACCCCTCTAAAATACAAAATTTTCAGATTTTTTACTATTAGGAAAAAATACAACAATACCGGAAGCAGGACTTAAATACCGTAGTTGCTTTGTTCTAAAATAAGCTTTCCTACTCTATCAAAGTGCCCATGCCATCGTAAGTAACCCTGTAGATGGCATCTCCGTAATCATCAGAGATCAGCAGGGAGCCATCCTTTAAAAACAAAAGGTCTACGGGTCGGCCAAATTGCTCCTGACTCTCCTCATCGAGCCAGCCTTCAATAAAGGTGGTGTAGCTCACGGCTTTATTATCCTGCAGCTCCACCATGGAGATCCTGTATCCCGATTTCTTTGAGCGGTTCCAGGAACCGTGTTCCGCGATCAGGGCGACATTGTTGAAATTCTCTGGGAACATGGAGCCCGACTTAAACTTTACGGCCAGGGGTGCCACATGGGCATTAAGCGGCTGAACTGGAGGAACAAAATCAGAACAAGGCCTCAGATCGCCAAATTCAGGGTCTTTGACAGTACCCCCATGGCAGAAGGGATAACCAAAATGCTGTCCTGCCTCGGCTACGCGGTTGAGTTCACATGGCGGGATGTCATCCCCCATCATATCACGGCCGTTATCGGTAAACCAAAGTTCTTCAGTCTCCGGGTGCCAGGTAAAGCCTACCGTATTACGTACTCCGTGTGCATAGATTTCCCTATTGCTTCCATCGGGATCCATTCTGGTAATACTGGCAAATCGTTTATCCGAACTGGTAGAATCACAAATATTACAGGGTGCACCTACCGGTACGTATAATTTGTCATCCGGACCAAAGGCAATATATTTCCAGCCGTGATGAAACTCGTTGGGATAGTCGTCATAGACCACAACAGGTTCCGGCGGATTGCCCAACCTGGATTCGATACTGTCATAACGCAACAGTCGGCCTACCTCCGCCACATAAAGCGACCCCTTCCTGAAAGCGATCCCATTAGGAACTGAAAGCGTGGAATCCAGAATGGTAACGTGATCTGCCTTGTAGTCTTTATCCAGATCCTGAATGGCATAGACCGTCTCGTCGTTTCGTGTCCCTACAAAGAGGGTCCCCTCCTCTCCCATCGCCATGGAACGGGCACCGTCAATACTGTCTGCGTATACTTCTATCTTAAATCCGGCTGGTAATTTCAATCGTTCTATAGGCAGGGTACTGGGAACTTCGTCGTATTCCACCAAAGGTTCCTCTGTAGTGGTGGGCTTTTCCTCATTTTTACAGGAAGAATAGACCAAAAGCGATAGCATAGCCATTAAGACCAAGCCAAAAGATGGATTTTTCATCATCAGAGTGTTTACGATTCACAAATTACCATCAAACTTAACAAACAATCCCTGAGTTGCCATCACTCTTTTTACTTTTTTCAGGGAAAACAAGGGCATAAAAAATGGGATCCTGCCCTATTACGGCAAAATCCCATTTGTATGTATATTGTTTTTTAGTTTACCTCGAATCTGAAGCAGAATTGCTTGCAGCCTCTTCGTTGTAATCGTTGATCATGGCCAGAAAGGCGGCTTCGTATTCCTTATTTACATACTTCCCCATTTTCTGCCGTTCTGTGAATTGATTGCGCAGCCCGTAATGGTTATTCGTATAATTGTCTTTTACTCTTTCATTGTCTCCGATATAATTCAGCAGGTTGATGTGCATGACGTTAGTCGGGTTCTTTTTATCTTTTAAAATAAGTAACTGGAAATTGTCCTGGATATAACTCACCAGATTTTCCCGGTTGTCAAAGATCTGGTTGGCCAATTCACTGTTGATCTTACCCGTGGTTCGGCTGTAAAGCTTGTACATTTTTATGCTGCCATCTGCCACTTGTTCCAGCGTCATTCGCTTTGGGATCATCTTGATGGCTTTGCCGGTAAGGTCTGAATACCACACGGTTCTGAACTCACGTCCATCTTCCAGGGAAAAGCCTTGAAAGTGTTTCGGCTCCATCTTTTGCTTCATCTTCCCTTTCATTTTCCCTGTGCTCTTGTACTTTTCAAAGTCCTTTGGTTCCATATAGGTAATCCCCTGCTGGAATCGCTGTGGGTATTCAAAGTCTATTTCGATATAGACCTCCTGGGTTTTTCCTTTTTTAAAGTGTAGTGTGCCCTTGTGGTAATTGTTCTGGGCGTGGGCGCTTAGAATAAATAAAAAGGCCATTGTGCCTATTAAAAAGCGGAATTTTTTCATGGTGGGGTTTTTTGATACTTGTTACAATAAGACAAGAACGAGTGCCGCTCTTAATTATTGCTTTTCAGGCGCTTAACCCCAATTAAGCCGAAGATGAGTTTACGACTTCCCCAGTTTGCGAAGAGCCACCCATTGTTTCAGCATATCCCGGGAATCACAGGCCGGATAACCCACCACTGTTTTACCGGGGCCCACATCGTTCATGACCCCGGATCCTGCCCCTACCGTGGCTCCGGAATGGATGGTGGTATGGTCCTTAATGGAAGCACTGCCTCCTATCACCACCCCATCGCCCAGCGTCACAGAGCCTGCCAGGCCACTGTTCCCGGCCATAATACAAAACCTGCCCAGCACAGAATTATGGCCGATTTGCACCAGATTGTCAATCTTACAGCCATCTCCCAATACCGTAGCACTAAATTTACCGCGGTCTACACAGGAATTCGCCCCGATCTCCACATGGTTTCCGATTACAACATGACCTATATGCGGAATTTTTGTCAGCCCTTGCTCACTGGGTCGGTACCCAAAACCATCGGCACCTATGCTCACATTGGCATGGAAAATACAATGCTTCCCTATTTCACTTCTCTCCCGGATCACCGTTCCGGACCATACAGTGGTGTGGTCTCCGATGCTGGTATGGTCAAATACCGATACATTGGGATAGAGCGTTACCCCTTCTCCGAGGATCACTCCTTTACCTACGTAAGTATTGGCGCCTATGCGGCAGCCTTTACCAACTCGGGCCGACTCATCAATCACTGCGGTTGGATGGATGTCAGTTTCAAAATGGGGTGAGTCCGGCAAATAGACCTCCAAAACCTGGGCCATCGCCAGATCGGGATTTTTTACTTTTATAAAGGCTTTCCCTGCTCCGGGATCAATTTTTATGCCTTCATAAACGATGGCCACACTGGCCTCGGAGGTATCCCATTTTTTACTAAACTTAAGGTTTCCGATAAAGGTCAGCTCCCCTACTCCGGCTTTATCTATCCGTTCAAGTCCGGTGATGGTGCCTGTGTACTCGCCTACTACTTCTCCGTTGACAAGCGTATTGATCTCTTTAACCGTAAGTTGTTGCATGGGTTTCTTTTTTTTAAATGTACTACTATTTTGGTTAGTCGGCATTCGTGCAAAGACAGCACCGATGGCAGCCGCAGTCCTTATTTTCGGAACCTGCCGAGTAAAACTAATTTTTTCTTGGTGTTGATAAAATAGACCCCTGTCAGTAAAATAAAGGCCGCTATGATCGACTGGGTCGTAATGGGTTCCGCGAGAAAATAAGCCCCGAGAATCATGGCCACTATAGGGTTCACATAGGTGTTAGTTGCTACTTTCTCGGGAGATACTTTTTTGAGCAAAAAATTAAAAGAGGTGAAGGCAACAATGCTCCCAAAAATAATCAGAAGCAGCATGGCCCAATGGGTTGAAGGCTGCCAGTTTAGAGGATTGCTCCACCCTTCCCCAAAAGCAAGGCTCATCAGGCCAAGCATAATTCCCCCAGTAAACATCTGGTATCCGGTATTTACAAAATAATTCCTGGGAAAATCAGCGCCTTGTACAAAAAGACTTCCGTAAGCCCAGGCGAGCATGGCAAGAAAAATAAGGCCTATGCCAAGCCAGGCATTTTCCTGTTCAATGACGATATCCTGGTTGATTAACAAGTAGATCCCAATAATGCCTAATCCCACCCCCACCAGTGACATGGGTTGTATTTTTTTGCCCTGCAGTATCCACATCATCAAAAGGACGATTAGCGGCTGGGCTGATATTTCAAGGGCTGCGAAATTACTATCGACGTATTTCAGGGCCCAGACCACTACCCCATTCCCAAAGCTTAAAAAAAGGAATCCGGCAAGTGCGGTATTCTTCAATTGATTTAATGAGATCCTCAGCGACTTTCCCATCAGGGCCGCAATGATAAAAACGAGAATACTGGCCGTAAAAAAACGAATGCCTGCGAGTAAAAAAGGAGGTAATTCGGAGACTGCTATTTTGTTCAGCAGGTAGGTAGAGCCCCAAATCACATAGATGGCAAAGAAGGCTGCAATGATTAAAGGAAATTGCTTTTTTGTTTCCATACTCCGCGCTTTTTAGCGCTTACAATAGTACTATTTTTTTGTCTCCGGACTGCAGTTACAACCGACTATTGTTTGTTCCAGGTATAGCGGCGGTCAGGAATCCACTTCCCATTTATTCCTTTGAGTGAGCATAGTAAAAATAAAATCAATGTGATACTAATGACATCCCGGCTTAATCATCAAGGAGAGGAACAGCATCTCCATCATAGCGGATGGAGGACCGATGGGTGCTATTTACATTTATACTCGCCTTCCCGCTTGGAAACAGGGTCACATAAAATTGGAGGGTTTCTATTTCATCCTTCAATGAAAATTTTATGCGATAGGCATTCTTTTTCTCCTCTTTTTCTACTTGATATTCCATGGCTTCCCCTTTAACTTTTATGCCCACATCACTATTGGCATACCTCCCACCGATCTGTCGTTCTCCAAAATAAGGCAATGATACGTCAATACTATCTCCCTTTATCCTCAGGTAATTCGAATTTCCCATCAGGTCGATCCTGTTGGCATTGCTGCCGGGCAACAGCAATCCGGAATTAGCGACGCTGGTAATGCCCTGTGTCATCAAGGGAAAGGCCCAATCAGCTTCGATCTCGACAGACCTGCTTGTCACCAGATTATTAAGAGCCTTTAAAGACGATTCTGAAGCACTTTTATCGGCTACAGAACCACAACTAAAAACTAAAGTAATAATAAATATAAAACAGCATATATTTCTATAAATCAACATATTATATTTTATTTATAGATATTTTCTTTTTAATAGTAGCAAGAATCCCCACCAGGACTCCAATACCAAAACTGCCGAGGATAACAAGTACCTTAGACATCGCTATTTTCCAAATTAAAAAATTTACTTCCGTCACTTCGGCGTTCTGAACGGAAAAAATAACGATCAGGATAACAAAAACAATAAGGATGAAGGACTTAAACTTCATGAACTTTTAATTTTTACGGCGGCTACCTTTTAATAATTTTAGATTTGTCGGTAAACCCTTTGATTTCCACATTGGGGTTGCCGTACACATATACATTACTGCTCCCCTGTGCATATACTTCCAGATTCTTTGAGGCATTTACGTAAACATCCGCACTGTTGGAAGTATAAAGGTCTGCTGAACTCACTTGCATTTTGCGAGCATCAAGCGTGGAAGATTTCTTAAGGTTAAAAGCGGCGTAGTCAGCTTCTCCATCCAACTTCAGATCTGCAGAATTATTTACGGTTACCCTTACATTTTTAGTTTCCAGATTTGCTTTTAAATCGGTGCGGTCGTTCATAATGATAGTGGTATTCTCAGAAATGATATCGAGCTTACCCCCTGCGTTTCTGTGTAAGGTCACAGTAACATCATCTGCCTCAATGCCAAGTTCAAACTGGCTCGAGTTGTAGCCCACCAGGTAAAACCGACTCGCTCTTATGGGGTCCTTTGAGATCACCCTGGCGTCATTCTTAAGCATTAGGTGCTCCAGATAAGTTACGTTCAGATAAATATCTAATTTCTTTTTGCTGGTGATATTGTGCGTGGTATACACCCTTAGTACGCTATCGACAACGAAAAACTGGACGATATCGGCCAGATTGGAGTCGAGGTCCATAATAAAGCCATTCTTTGTTCCCGCATTGAGATTTACCTCAAGTCCGTCATCAATCTCCACCGCATTAAAAGTCCCTAGTATCTCCCTGCTCACCTGAATGACTTCTTTGTTCCCCTGAATCTTGGGTTTCTTTTGGGCTACCAGAACGACCTGAGCTGAGAAAAACAACAAAATTATGGCTACTGTATTTATCTTCATTTTATTTTTCATCTACTATAATATACACATTTATTTACACATTTAAATTTGAGGTAACCTCCGGAACTTCTATGCATCAGGATAAGCGGAAGACTCAAATTTCTGAACCCCCTTCAGGTCTTCCACCCAGTTCCAGGAAGTATACAGAGTTACTGTAACTGTCCCAGATTCGGGGTCGTACCCTGAAGCTTCCATTTGCCAGATGATATGCTCAGCTTCCGGAAAGGCATTCCCTTCCAGACTTTCGTCAAAGAGTCGGTTCATGATGGTATTCTCATCCATCCCGTCGTTTAGTATTCTGCAGAGTAAGGCGGCTGTTGGCCGACTAAGATCGGATTTGGATTCCGGATTGGCAGGAGTGATTTTAAGGACCACTTTTGCGATGTCCGGCGCAGGGAAATTTCTGGGAAAAGACCAGAATAATATACATCCTACATGAAAGAGCTCTTCGTGCAGGGCGATATCCGAATACTCCACCCACAACGGATCTTCCTGCATCTCATTTCCCAGGTTTTTGCGTTGTCCACTTTTGAGTTTATCTCCCAACCGGAATTCCAATACTTTTTCCACGGCTTCTTCCTTCTCAAAATCAGAAAGCGCCATACAGGCCATCTCTTTTAATTCATTCTCAGCGATCTCTTCCACGCCTTCGTATTCCAGATGCTTTAAAAGCTCCCTGAAATGATGGGTTGTCCAGGCGCCGGGTATTTCCTGAACAGCCTTTAACTGGAGTATTTCAACACTATAATTGGTCTTTGGCATAGGCGTGTGATTCTAAATAGTTCAGCTGTCTTAATATAGGAGTTGAACCTGTGTAATAACACCTCAAATGTAATTTGTTTTTTTAATAGTCAGACCTAAAATAACTCATGCCTGATGGCATTTTTTGTTATAAAAATTATCCCGCTACTCTCTATGATCGCGAATAATACCTATATTTCTACTGAGAAGTTGATCGAGAAAAACCAAGAATGGATACCAACCCTTCACAACTAAAGAAATTCGGCACTTTCGGAGGTGTATTTACCCCTACCCTTCTTACGATCCTCGGGGTAATCATGTATTTAAGGCTTGGGTGGGTAATTGGCAACGCCGGCCTGCTGGGCGCCTGGCTTATCATCCTGATATCTTTTGCCATTACCCTCTGTACTGCCCTTTCCATGTCGGCCATTACCACCAACATCCGAATCGGGGCGGGAGGAGCATATGCCATAGTATCTCAGGCTCTCGGACTTGAAGTTGGTGGAAGTCTGGGGATTCCTCGTTACGTCTCCCAGGGTCTTGCCGTAACCATGTACATCTTCGGTTTTCGAGAAGGTTGGCTGGGTATATTTCCAGACCACAATCCCTTCCTTGTAGACGTCCTGGTTTTTGCTATCCTTTTTGGGATCGCCTATGTAAGTGCCAACCTGGCCATCAAAACACAATACATCATTATGGGAATCATAGTGCTTTCCTTTATTTCAATTATTTGGGCGGCCTATGAGGGATCCATGTTCCAAACCAATGAAGAGGTCCTCCGTTTTGGTTCTTTTCAGGGATCAGCAGAGAATGATTTTAGCGGAAGTGATTTTTGGATTGTTTTTGCCGTTTTTTTTCCGGCTGCCACTGGTATAATGGCCGGTGCTAACATGTCCGGGGAACTAAAAAACCCTAAAAAAAGTATTCCGGTGGGTACTTTGTGGGCCATTGGGGTAAGCTTTGTGATTTACATGGCTTTGGCCTATTGGCTGGCAAGAAGCGCCAGTGAAGCCGAACTGGTTTCAGATTATTACGTAATAGTTGAAAAAGCAGCCTTCGGCCCATTGATCCTCGCGGGAATCCTCGGTGCCACATTTTCTTCTGCCCTGGCATCCATTGTGGGTTCTTCAAGGATCTTATTTGCCATGGGCGAACACAAGGTCCTGCCCTACTCCAAGTTTATCGCGGGACAAAGTGCCAATGGCCAGCCCAGGAATGCCATGATCATTACCGGCATCCTCATCTTTGCCACCATGTTACTGCGCAATTTAAACGCTGTGGCCCCTTTGGTTACCCTTTTCTTTTTAATCACCTATGCCATGATCAATATTGTGGTCATTATTGAACAAAATCTTGGGCTTATCAGTTACCGGCCTGTTTTCAAGATCCATCGATGGGTTCCATGGATAGGTTTGATTACTTCTGTTTTTGCCATGTTTATCATCAATCCCTCAGTGAGCCTTCTCTCGGTATTGATCGTATTTATAGTCTACTGGTATCTGTCTCGTCAAAACCTGGAAACGCCTTTTGAAGATGTGAGATCAGGCCTTTTCGTCTCCTTTGCAGAGTGGGCCGCGAAACATACCTGGGGGATGAAAAAAATGCAGCAGCGGGCATGGAAACCCAACCTAATGGTCCCGGTACGAGATATCAATGGAGTTAAAGGTATTTTTGAATTTCTCAGGAATATTGCCAAACCCACGGGCTCCATAAAATTATTGGGAATTGAACCCTATTCTGAAAAAAGTACCCTGGCCAGGCAGCTGGCACACCTTTCCGAATCATTTATAGGTAAAGGAGTGTTCTCATCCTGGACGGTCATCCACACGGCAGAATTTACAAAAGGGATCAACTACGCGAGTCAGGCATTGCAAGGAGCCTTTTTTAGGCCCAATGTTATTTTTCTCAACTTACAGGAACACGACGATTATGAAAAAGAAGTAAGGCCCATCATCAAAGAATCTATTCGACTTGAAACGGGGGTATTGCTTTACGTAGCCCACCCAACAGCTCTGTTGGGCGAACGAAATATGATCAATGTCTGGCTCAGTGACCGCCAAAACAACTGGAGTTTAGGCTGGGATATTGGCAACCTCGATCTTTCGCTGCTGATTGCCTACAAACTCAAAACCAACTGGAATGCGCGGATACGATTGATCACGGTGATCAGCGATCCCAAGGAGGAAGAGAATGCGAGAAACTTTCTGAATTCCCTGATCAATCTGGCCCGACTACCGCTGACCATAACAGAGGTTTTTGTCGGCGACTTTAAAAATATCGCAGAGAACGCCCCATCCGCTGATTTGAATATTTTTGGTATGGAGGAAAACCTGAGTTTCCACTTCGTAAAAGAAATGGTGTATAAGACCAATAGCTCCTGCCTCTTTGTAAAAGACTCAGGACATGAAAGTATTTTGGCCTAGATCCGGGTAGAGTATTCTTATAAGATTTTATTTAACTATTTTCCTCAGACCATCGCCTTTGCAGGCACTATATTTTGGTTTACCCTAAAAAGGTTTCCGCTGTCGTATTTTGCCTTGATTTTTTGTAAGCGATCGTAGTTATGTTTATAACTGGCTTTTACCCTGGCCTGCCCTTCGTCATTCATCATAAAATTTGAATACGCCCCTCCTGAGGAATGGGGATGCAATCCTTCCCAATAATCCTTGCACCATTTAGTGATCTTTTCTGCATTCCTGGGGTCGGGATCCACTCCAACTATAACCCCTGAATATTTAGCGTCCCTGTATGCCCAGGGCGTATCTTCTGCCCCTACTCTTGCAGCGGCTCCTGTGATTGGGTAAAGGTGCATTTGTGAAAGGGGTGTCGGTATTTGCGAGCTAAATTTTAAATGCTGGGCGCCCATATCTCCATTAAGGTCATGGAAAAAATCCCCCTCCAATACCACTGATGCCCGGGAGGCAATAAGCCATCAAACATGGTTTGTATTGCCGGATATGGCATTTCTCCCACATGCTGAAATATTGGGTTCATTTCTGTAATGGGTTTAAAAATTTCTTCCGCTTTTGAGGCATCCCCAGTATAGCACCAAACTACCCCGCAGAATTTTTTTAGGTGCAAGGATTCCGGAAACGGAGGTCCGGGAATAACCATTGTAGCAAAAAATCCATTCAGGTCTTCAGGTGCCGATTCAATAAACGATTGGTACCAGGCCATAATTTCCGGGGTTTTTTCAACAGGCCAGAGTGTTGGTCCACCATATACGGTTTTAAGCGGATGTGCCTGAAACTTGAACGAGGTAACTACTCCGAAGTTTCCCCCTCCGCCACGGATAGCCCAATATAAATCCTGATACTGATCTTTATTTACTGTGACAAAAGATCCATCGGCCAAAACCATATCTGCTTCCAAAAGATTATCGATGGTAAGTCCGAATTTACGGGATAAATGACCTACGCCACCCCCGAGGGTTAATCCGCCTACTCCCGTTGTGGAAATAATCCCGGCAGGTACAGCCAGGCCAAATGGATGGGTAGCGTGATCTACTTCTCCCCATAGGTTTCCACCCCCACACGAACCGTGTTATCAGAAGTATCCACTCGGACAAATTTGATCCCGGAAAGGTCAATGACCAGGCCATCGTTACACAAACCCAATCCACCCCCGTTATGGCCTCCTCCCCGGACGGCGAGTAAAATGTCATTTTCCCTGGCAAAATTGACGGAGGCAATTACATCCGCTACATCAACACACATCACGAACATACCCGGGGACTTCTTAATCATCCCATTGTAAATTTTACAGGTTTCTTCGTACTCTTTATCTGAGGGGAATATAGTCCTGCCCCTTAGTTTTGCAGAAAATTCTGAAATTCTGTCTTCTTTGAGGTTTTTAATCGTATTGCTCATTGCTATTTGGTTTGGTTATAATCAAAACTACGTTAATACCGTTCCCGGGGCCTCCATTATTCAATCAAAAACTTGCATTTTTCATGCAAATTGAAAAAATATCAGGGCAGGTTTATACTAATTGGGCGTATTTAGAAGGTAAGATCCCGTATTTGTCACGGAAGCATTTCGCAAAATATCCGGCACTGTTAAAGCCCGTTTCAAAGGCAATTTCAGAGATGTTGCCCTGTTGCTTGTGTATCAGTTCCAGAGCTTTGTGTAGTCGGTACTCCCTCATAAAGACACTTGGAGCTTTACCACTTAATTTCTTAAGCTTTCGATAAATCTGGGAGACGCTGTTTCCCAAGGCTCTGCTCATCTCTGTGAGGTTAAACCTGGAAGAGTTCCAGTGTAATTCACAAAATTCGACTAATCGAAGTAAAAATTGCTCTTCCCTTGGTTTGAGAACTCTTATGGAATTAGTGTCAATTACAGCGTTCCTATTCTCATTTTCGTATATGGCTTTGACGGAAGAGGTAATGATGATTTCATCCTTCATCAGTTCACACATTTGTGTGGCCAGGAACACGGCTTCAGAAAAAATCCCTTCCTTATCAGTTACGGGCATACCGGGGCAAATTCCGATCTTTAACCTTTTGTGTTCTGAATCAATTTTAGGATAGCTGTATTTGAATTTTGTCTGGATCTTTAACGCGCATAGTACAGCGTTGGATACAGATCTGAAGGACACGAGATAGGATTTATCATTTTCCCTAACGATACTTCCTTCGTGTTTTTCGAACGCTTTTGTCGCGCTTTGATGGAATTTTTGGGTAAAAATTGAAAGCTGTTTGCCTTCGAGTCTGTTGATAAAATTGGATGCCTCCAAAACCATGATCACCCGAAAAGCAGGGTCGTCAATGATCAGAAGGTCATCATTTTCCCCTTTTTTAGGATCTTCGATTCGCCCCAGAAAAGACTCAACAAGATGTTCATCCACCTCAATAATCTGGTGGGGAAATTCACCATGGGCGTGGTTGTGCATTTCCTGAATGGCTTCTTTGTTTGGTGCTTCAATTAAGCAGAAGGCAGTATGCCTCTCACTATCACACCAATAGGTCATCCCTTTACATCCATACAAATGCTGAACCTTGAGGTCTTCCTGATGCATTTTAGCTACATGCTCCGGCTTGATCTCATCGGGAATATCATGACGATCCATATAAATGGGCATACGCAACTAATTTTCTTTAAGATAGCGAATTCTGTTGATCTTGTCTTATCAAAACTCCTTTAACCTTTATATTCATCCCTCTCCATTCCACTTAAAACAGCAGGCCTGTTTTCCTTCCGTTTACCACTTACGTAATACAGTTTCATTGTACCCTTGTTTCTCACCTCAAACTCTCCCCGGTACTCACAGTCAAATTCGCCCCTGATCAGTTGGTAGGTAGAATCGCTGATCGTGATTTTACCCCCCTCAGACATTCGTTCCATTCTGGCAGCCACATTTACAGTGTCCCCCATATGTCATAGGAGAACTTATCGTGGCCTACTACCCCGGCAACTACAGGACCTGTATTTATCCCAACCCTCATATCAAAAACAGGTGTTCCCTTCTTTTGTTTTGTTTTCATTTCCTCAACAAAGGCAATACATTCAAATGCCGCATTCACCATTCTGTTAGCGTGATCTTCCAGCGGTTCAGGCAAACCACCGGCACACATGTACGAATCCCCTATGGTCTTAATTTTTTCAAGTCCGTATTTTTCTATGATGTCATCAAAGGCATTAAAATAGAGCCCAATAGTGTTCACCAGCAATTCAGGATCAGTTTGTTCTGAATGTTGAGTGAATGAAATGAAATCGGTAAACAGCACGGTAACCGATTCGAATTTTTTCGCCTTAACCATTCCGAATTCCTTGAGTTCATTTGCCGTTTTCTCAGGAAGGATATTCAGAAGCAACTTATCGGAGCGGTCTTTCTCCTCTGCAATGACTGCATTGGTCTTTTTGATGTAGATATTTCGTCGGTACAGGCCAAAAGCCAGCAAAACTATAAGAAATAAAGCAACAGCGGTGGCGATAACAATTAACCTTTGTGTTTTCAGTCTTTGGTTAAGGAGGTCTTCTTCTATCTTATTTCTGGCCATTGCATTATTATTCATTTCCTGCACTTCACTGATATTTTGTACACTATCCCTATAAATGATATGATTTCTATAGTATTTGAGAGCAGCTGAGGAATATCCGGTTTTCTCAAACAGCTCAGAAAGCTTTAAATAGGCCGAACTTATTTCTGCTTTGAGGCCGTAATTCTGAGCCATTTTCAGTGCCCTAAGCGAAGAGTTGAAAGCAGAATCCCAATCATTATTTGCGGCATAGATCTCAGACATACCTGTGAGGTATGTAGATACAGCACGATAATTGCCAATCTCTTCTAATTTGGATATAGCCTTTCCAATATATGATTCTGCCTTTTCATATTGCCCTTTTTGAGCGTATGCTAGCCCTTTATTTCCTGTATTGTAGGCTAGGTAAGTCTGATTTCCTAATTTCTCAAATATGAGGCCCGAACGAGCGAAAAGCAGGAGTGCAGAATCCGGTTGTTGCCATGTGAGATATACATCACCCAGGTTTTCCATGGAGATGGCGTAATAAGTCTCATCTACATTTTTCAGGATATCCAGAGCATTGGAATAGTACTCTATGAGGTTCTGTCTGTTATCCATACCCGCATAGACTCCTGCAATTGCAATGTATACTTTAGCAAGTTCCTTCTTGTTTCCTATAGTAGTAATCTTGTCTACAGCCTTAAAATAGCTGTTGAGTGATTCACTTAGTTCGCCCTTGGTTTCATAGGCATTACCCTGTTGAAGATATGCCCTGTAGATCCCCATGGCAGAGTCTAATTCCACCGCTTTTTTGAGCAGAATTTCACAGTATTCTAGGGATTGATCAGGATCCGGACTTTTAGCGGCTATATCACTTAATATTTTTATAAGGTCCTCATCTTCGTAATAACCAGATTCGTAAAGCAGAACCAAACTATCGGAAATGATCTGATTTTGTGAAAAACCTATCTGACAGAGAAAAAAGACCAGCCAAAAAGAAAAGCATATCCTGGCCCTGGAGCAAAAGGAAAATATTTGTTCTTGCCTCATGACTGATTTCTTTTGAGTTTTAGTCTCCTACCCTAATTCTGGAAGTGATCTGGTGTACCCTACCGGCTTTACCTATTCGGAATTTGAGTTCATAGATATAATATTCCTTACCTCCCCTAATGACTGTCGCTTCCGTATCCGCAGTTCCGCTAAGCAGATTTTTGCTAAATATTCTCGGTCCCCTGATGTATTGCAAACTTGTTATAAGTATAGGAACATCAGGTTCTGTAAGCGACATTGCGTCCCAGCGTATGTGATCTCCAACCTGGGCAAAAAAGGTAAAGGGATCCTCCTCTCCTGAGTCTAGTACTTTAGTGTTCTCGCCTGTCGACCATTGAATTGTATTTTCAGGAGAAGCATTTTTAGTATCAATAAGAATACTGATCTTATGTTCTTCCTGGGCTGTGACTAAACCGAAATAGAAAAATATAAGAAATCCAAAATAGACTTTGAAAGATCTCATAAGGAATTAACCGGTTAAAATTCATTTACTATAAACTGACTTAATAGTTTCTCGGAAAATTGTAAAATTCGCAGCGCCTATTCTACTCTGATCTTCGGGTCGAGAAAAAATCGCTTTTTCCCTTTCGGCCTGAATTTGATCTGATACACGTAATAGCCTTCACCGGTGCTGCGCTTTGTCGTTTTTCTCACCCTTTTACCAAACAAACACCGGCGTATATTTTTATCGTTGAAAGTATCTACCCCACTTTTATATTGAATTTTCAATATCCTGACGTTCTCACCAGTAGTGGTTATCCCCTGCCATTTGATCTTGGTTCCTTTGTCAACCGTCACGGTAAAATCCTTAGGGTCCATTTTGTATATCACCTCGGTGGCACCGGGATCAATCTCAAAAAAGGACAACCCCTTGGGATCATTTGGTTCGTCGCCTAATTCAGAAGGGTCTACAATCAGGGTTATCACGACGGTTTTAGCTTTGGACTGCCCAAAGGACAGAACAGAAAACAAAAGCATTAAGACAAAACACAATACGGATTTAAAGTGGTGCGTTTTCATGAGTTAGGTTTTTAGGTTGGTGGTTACACGGCGCAAAAAATTATGCCGAGCTATACAAGATAATAAATTATCTTGATAATTTCAGGGGCCAACCACCCTAAGGACTTAGCTATTCAATAACTTAGTCAATTACATGTAGACTTTTGCAGAAGAGGATAAAAAAAAAATCTGACACTAAGGCGTGGAGTTGAAGTAATCAAAAGTTAGCATAGGTAAGTTTTACCTCCCGCGAAGTACTGACTACCTTATTACTGAAATTTCCAAAGAAATCAGACTAATTTAACACGGACGGCATTCATGCCCTTCATGCCTTTTTCCAGTTCAAAGGAAACGGAGTCGCTTTCTGCGATCTCATCTATGAGGCCACTGACATGGGTGAAGTATTTTTCCTGGGTTTCGGAGTCTATTATAAAGCCAAATCCTTTAGAATTATCGTAAAAAGAGACTTTTCCTTTGCGAATTGGATCGAATGGTTCCTCATCCCCCTCTTCTTTTTTCGGAATTCCCAGAACGATGTCTTCTGCTTCAATTTCAACCTTTTGAGAGGGGTCTGGTGGGCTGTCTACGAGATTGCCGTTATGGTCTACGTAGGCTAAAGGAATTCCCTGAGGATTTTCTTTAGCGGCCAGTTTTCTGGCTTCTTTTTTCTTTCTTTTCTCCTCTTGTTTTTTAAGGCGTTTTTTTTCTCTTTCCCCTTTACTATAGGTCTGCTGCGATCTTGCCATTCTTGATTTTAAGTGTTTAAAGGTAATAAGTCTCCTTTCAACATACAAGGAATTGTGCTGCTTTCCAAATTTGGGGAATAAAAAAGAGCGCTCCCGGCGCCCTTTTTAATTGGTTTGGTTGGTTATGTTCTTTGTTTCACCCAAATTTATCGCAGGAGGGGAAACAGAAAACCTAACTTCTTTCGCGGAAAGCCCTGGTTGTAATAGAGCCCTTCCCTTAATTCTGGAACCAAAAGAAAGGAATAAGTTGATTTTAGAAGTGTTCTTACTGACGAGTGTATCAAATTTCTGTCCGAAGGACCCTATTTAATTATCCGATGAGAACTTGAAAAGTGGATAAGGCCATATCCGGGTATTTTCTTAATGGATATAGCTCCCGGCATTCACATCGATAGTAGTACCCGTAGCATGATCCATTGCCCCGGTACAGATAAATCCGGCCAGCGGAGCAATATCGGAGACTTCGGTAAGTTTGTTTAAGGCAATTTCACCCAGTACCCTGGTTTCCCCGTGTTCGCGAATAAATTGTTCAGCCATCTCAGTCCTCGTAAAGCCGGGCGCAATCACAAAGGCTTTGATATTGTCTTTCCCAAACGATCGTGCCACACTACGGGCCAGAGATGTGAGGCCTCCCTTGGAAGCCGCATATGCGAGGTACTCTTCTGTTTCGCCCCTGAAGGCGGCCCTGCTCCCGATATAAAGAAGTCTTCCAGCCTTTTGATGCTTGAAGTAATCAAGACTTATTTTGGTTAATAACCCTACAGAATCCAGATTTACAGCCAGGGTTTTTCTCCATGTGGTATACCAATCATTGACTTCCATTTCAATGGGATGTGAAATAAATACTCCTGCATTTAGAATCACGGTGTCTAGTCTTCCCAAAAAATCCAGGGTTTCCTTAAAAAGTTGTGGTACGCTGTCACTATCCGCAAGATCAGCCTGAAGTGCTCGCGCATGATCTTCCCCGTATTTGGTGACCAGCGACTCAGCGGCTTCTTTTCCGGAATGGTAATGGACCCCTACCCTGGCTCCATTCATAAGAAGGTATTCTGCAATGGCGAAGCCTATCCCCTTAGAGGCACCGGTAACTAAAATGTTCTGTCCTTTTAAGTTCATATCTGAAATTTTAACCTCATCAATTTAGACTATCAAAATACCCAATAAAAATGAAATCCGGTGATTTTCTTCTCCCTACATGATAGCCATAGCATCGGTAAGAAGTCTTACTACTTTATTAGACCACAATCTCTAACGAAGATGTCATCAGATCTAATATTAATTGAAATTATTCGTAAAATTAATACAATAAAAAAAGCGGGGTTGTCGCCCCGCTCTTCTTATATTTTTTGTCAATCTATTCCGTAAGTTCCAGTTCGAAATCTACACTTATAGTATTTCCGGGAACTACAGATACCATCTCTACAGACTCACTTATATACCCTTCCAATTCAGCCATCATTTCATAGTCACCAGAATCAAGTCCGAGAATCATATAGCCTCCCGTCTCATCAGTAAAGGAACTGGTCACTACTTCGCCTTCCCTCAGAACTGAAATCTGAACACCTTCCAGAGGGACAGATTCTGCTTCAACAAGGCTTGTCACCATGCCTTGTATTGTACCGGCCGTAGTTAGGTTACTTACTTTGATTACCGGTTTAAAGATAAACCCGTTAAAAGATTCAGGTCTCTTGATATTACCCCTGGCTACAAATGACCTGGAGACATCAAAATCAAATAACACATCGGCTGAAAGCCCTCCGGCAACTACCAGTGGAGGATCGACAAAGATTTTGATCCCCGACTGCTCACCACTGGGTACTTTCAGATCGTATGTGGTCATTTCCTCGTCATTGAGAACCAAATTTACACCCTTTACATAAACCCGAAAAAGATCGTATTCACCGGCAGGAATCTCCGTATCGACAAGGTTTTCAGTAACTCCGTTCGTTAAGTCCAGAAGATTAACTGTGATTTCCTCTTCCATCAGTACGATATAATCGTTTCCGGAATCTTCGTCTATCATACCATCTTCACCGTGATTTCCTTCGTCTTCATCTTCACCCTTCTGTCTGGCCTCAATTTTAAATACCGTCACATTGGCTTCCGCAATCATATCATGTGGAAAGGGAGCATCCGTTAACTGAATGGTAAGTCGACCCGTTTCTTCTGTCGTTGATTCTGATTCAGAGCAGCCTATTAAGACAAATAAACTACATACCCAAATCCAAAGATATCGTGTTTTCATTGCTACAATTTTTCTTATTTCAATTTAATCCAATCTCAAAAGTATCCTAAACTCTTCGGGGATCATAGTATCCGTCAGCTTTTTCGATGAATTACAAGGCTGTTGCGAGATTTTTGATAATCGAGATCAAAAAAAATGGGCATAAAGCCCATTTAGAATAAGGTTGAATTTATACTACAACAAATTAGCATGCAGTGAAATGTCGGCTTTAAGCAATTTCGAAATAGGACAAATCTCTTTGGCCTTATTTGCAACTTCTGTGAACTTGTCTTTATCCATTCCGGGTACTTTACCTTTTAAGTCGAGAGTTACCCCTGTTACACTTCCATCTTCAAAATGAACGTGGGCTTCAACCGATAATTCATCAGGAGTGAATCCTGCTTCCCCGATTAAAAAACTGAGTTGCATTGCAAAGCAGCCGGCGTGGGCCGCACCAATTAGTTCTTCGGGATTAGTACCTTCCCCATCCTCAAAACGGGTATGGAAGGAATACTGTGTATTATCTAGCACCTTGCTGTCGGTAGTAAGATGCCCTTTACCATCTTTCCCACTGCCCAGCCATTTGGCCTTTGCATTTCTTGTAAATTTCATTTTATCTCTTATTTTAATTAATATTTATTTAAAAGTCTCGTTCAATAAATCCTTAAGTTCCTGCCATGAAGCTTGATCAGCTTTTTCCTGATAAGCCAGAGGAAGATTGAATTTCTGACCTAAGGAATCTGCATCCTTACTGGTAAATGCATGTTGTGCATTTTCGTAGGCAATATAAGAGTATTCTGCTCCCGCTTCGTCCATGGCCTTTTTGAAGGCTTTTACAGATTCTTCAGACACAAATGGATCTGCGGCACCGTTGCACACCAATACTTTTGCCTTAATCCCTTTATTGGGCATAATGGGTAACTGGACTCCGCTGTGGAATGCGGCTACCGCGTCCAGGTCTTTCCCGGCGTTTGCCATGGTGAGCACTACACTTCCCCCAAAACAATAGCCGATAGCGGCAATCTGAGTTGAATCTACAGAACTGTGGTTTTTGAGCAGCGACATCGCGGCATTAAAACGAGCTTCGGCCTCATCAATATTGCTCATGACCATCCCGGAAAACTTACCGGCATCTTCAGGGTGTGCGGCCTGTTTTCCATCCCCGTACATATCAACCGCAAAAGCGGTATAGCCCAGATTAGCAAGCATTTGTGCTCTTTCACGGGTATAATCATTATGTCCCCACCATTCGTGAACCACCAGGATTCCGGGACGTTTGGCTGTAATAGCCTTATCATAGGTAATATATCCCTTCATAGTGGTAGAATCCGTGGCGTAACTTACCTCTTCCCCTACCAGGGTGGATGTCTTTTCCTCAGGACTTGAAACCTGTTCCTGCTTTTTTTCGGTTTTACAAGCAAAAGCCAAAACTAACAAAACAGTGAGTGACATATAAACTGATTTACGCATATAATTTGGTATTTTGATTCTTACTAAATTACGAATAAGTCCACTATTATGCTTCCTGTAATTCTTCCGTTTTTTTCTCGTAGTCGAGATAACCTTCCTTCCCAGGCGTGTAAAATGTATTTTCATCCCATTCGGTTAAGGGAACATCGTATGTAAATCGTTCCACGAGATCAGGATTGGATATAAAAGGCTTCCCAAAGGCTACTAGATCTGCATTACCCTCTTTCAGGATTTTATTACCTGATTCCTGGTCAAATCCATTATTGATCATAAGATTACCCTTATAGATAGGTCTGTAATGTTTTGCAATGTCCGTTACGGCAAAGGAGAGATCGGCAACATCCGTAAAAGGTTCTGAAAGATGTAGGTAAGCAAGATCATAATCATTGAGCCTTTTTACAATATAATCGAAGGTCGGAATGGTTTCTTCATCCATGGTCATTCCAAAAGAGCCATGCAAGGAGGGGTTTAGTCGCACTCCTATTCGGTTTTCGGGTAGTTTTTCTTTTACCGCATCTAAAACCTCGAAGAGAAATCGAGCCCTGTTCTCAATACTGCCTCCGTAGTTATCCGTTCGCTTGTTACTCGATTTATTAAAGAATTGATGGAAGAGGTATCCATTAGACGCATGTATTTCCACACCATCAAAACCGGCTTCCACTGCATTTTCAGCAGCCTGGGCAAAGTCGGATATGGTTTGCTCAATTTCAGCAACCGACATGGCTTTTGGTTCCACTGTTTCTTTAAACCCGTCATAGGTATACGATTTAGCTTCCGGGTTTACAGCAGATGGTGCAAGCGGAAGTTCTCCATTGTGAAAATCAGGATGTGACATTCTGCCCACATGCCATAACTGTATGAAAATTCGACCTCCTTTACTGTGTACTTTTTCTGTTACACTCTTCCACCCATTTACTTGTTCTTTAGAATGTATTCCAGCAGTATTGACATAACCCACTGCCCTTTCTGAAACTTGTGACCCTTCCGTAATAATTAGTCCGGCCGACGCTCTTTGAGCGTAGTACTCCCCATGGAGTTCTGAGGTTGGTTTGTTTTCTTCATTAGCAGCCCTGCTTCGGGTCATGGGTGCCATTACAACCCTGTTTGGTAAGGTGCTAGCTCCAAGTGTTATCGGTTTCAGAAGTTCTTGATCCTTATTCATGTGATATTAGATATTTTTAATTATTAAATCGTTCCATGAAAAGAAACTAAAAATTATCTCATTTCCGCCATCTCAGGAACACTTTATATTATGTTTAACGTTTTATCATATAATTTAAACAATATTTAATACTATTGCTTACTTGTTCTACGTACTTTGCGGATATAACTAAAAAGAAAAATTATGAGAGTACTGAGTACATTAATGCTAATAGGACTTATGTTCATTTCCTGTGGCGAATCAAAAAAGAAAAAGCTGAAGAGACTATGGAGACTTCTGAAATGGAAGCTCCTGCTGAAGAGGCTACAATGCCTGAAACTATTGTAGGCGTAGCGAGTGGAAATGAAAACTTTAGCACCTTGGTAGCCGCAGTTCAGGCTGCTGACCTGGTAGGGACATTAAGCAGTGATGGACCTTTTACGGTTTTTGCTCCAACTAACGACGCTTTTGCAAAGTTACCAGAAGGAACTGTAGAAAGTCTTTTACAACCGGAAAACAAGGCTTCTTTAATTAACATTCTTACCTATCATGTAGTGGCAGGAGAATTTGCAGCTTCAGCTGTTGTTGAAGCAATAAATAGTAATGACGGATCCTTTGTAGTCGAAACTGTACAGGGCGATAAGATCACCTTATCTCTTGACGGGGAAAATGTTACACTTGTTGATGCACAAGGTAATGCAAGTACGGTTATAATGGCTGATGTACCTGCTTCTAACGGAGTAATCCACGCAATTGACGCAGTGGTGATGCCAGCAGAGTAGTCTATGATCATTACAATTATAAAATTAAGCCGCCCCCCGGGCGGTTTTTTTATTGCTCAGCCCTCATAGAATTTATCATCGCTTCAGCAGCCATCTCACCGCTAATAATGGCCGCATTCGTTGAAGCGTAAAGCAGGTGATCCCCGGCTTTAAAAATCGATTTTCCCAGCTTGCCGTTTGCCGCTGTCCAGTCGGCAGTAAGAGAATCCAATTCAGGTAAAGCTCTTGCAATATGATATCGCTTTAAAAACCTGACCTCTTCTATCCCACATAGCCTGCGTAATTCTTCTTCCAGCTTACGGATAAGTTCCTCTTCATTAAGATGGTGCTCTTTTACGACAGTGACCGAAAGTAATTCCCGCTTCCCTGAGTTTTCGCAAGAAATACTGGTGGGATAAAAAATGTTGTTGATCAAAGAATCAGGTGCTGTAATTAAACCGATCACTGGCTTTTTGAACGATCTTAGCTCGGTCTCAAAATACAAGTTGTCGCAACTTTTCCATTTAACGACCGCTGTTTTGACCGGCAGCAATTCAGTAGCGGCAGTAGCCACCAAGATACGATCGGCTTCGAGTTCCTGCCCATCCTTCAGGACAAGCTTCCGTTCCTCAACTCCTGCCACCGGAGAATTGTAATGAATTTTAGTTCTCTGAAGTCGATTTGCCAGCTGATCAGCGAGCGCACCCATTCCACCCTCAGGTATTGTGGCATAGCCCTTGCCAAACATCTTAAAGACGAATTGAAACATACGGCAACTGGTCCGCAATTCAGTTTCCAGGAATATTCCCGTAAAGAAGGGCTTAAAAAATGTATTAATGAGTCGATCTGAAAAGCCCTCACGCCTCAGAAATTCCATAGTTGACATCTCTTCAGTTCTAAAGATGTCTTCATCCGGCAGCTTTTGCAAATGCCTGTGCATGGTCCATAATAAATACACATCCCGTATGGAAGCCACTCCTGAAGTTAAGGTAGGCCACAAAAAGGGTAAATACCGACTGGGGTCCCCAAGCGTAATTTTTTGTCAGCTCCAAAAAGCATCGCCCCGGGCAAAATTCGCTGTAATTTCAAGGCGTCGTAATCGAAGTATTCCTTTGCCTTTGGATAGGCATCCAGAAGTACCTGAAAGCCGTGATCGAGCTGATAACCGTCCACCACGTCTGTTTTTATTCTGCCTCCTGCAGTTTCACTTGCCTCATAGATAACTGGGGAGTATCCTGCTTTTTCAAGATTTATGGCTGCAACAAGGCCACTTATTCCAGCTCCTACGATATAAATTTTCACCTTAGACATTTCAAACGGATAAAATTACAAATTTACAATATTGCTGTATCAGTTCTTTCAGGGTTTGAAGTCCTGACCTTTTGTATTCAGCAATATTGGGTACCTTTGTCTTTGTAACTCCCGGTAAGATTGCTTTCACATGAAAATTCCTGAATTCCTGAGTTTATTTCTGGCTTTCTCTTTTCTATTTTTTGGTTTCAGCTGTTTTTTCGCTCCACGTATGAAACATGAATTTATACGCTATGGTTTGCCGCATCAAAGGAGGATCGTCGGGATACTACAATTAATTGGAAGTGCAGGGCTTTTTATTGGAATGGTCACGGGTCCCATGCTAAGCGTGCTGGCTTTGGCCGGACTTGCTATACTTATGTCGATGGGCGTGATTGTGCGTATCAAAATTAAAGATCCCTGGCCGGCAATTCTTCCGGCCTTTATCTATGCCTTTTTATGCGGTTATTTATTTTATGATACGGTGATCCTTATGTGATTTGCAAGGCAAATCTTAGCCGTAAAAAATGATAATAAGACACATGGCTAAAAACAATGAGGCAGGAAAAGACTTAATAATGGGGTCATTGATCCTGAAATGCATAGATATTGATCCGGCAAGAAGCAGGGCGAGTCCGGACGCAGCGGCCAATTTCAATTCGGGGTACCAGATTGCAGCCAGTAAAAGGAGTGCCAAAATAACTTTAAGCGTTCCCACTACGTAACAAAACCATGCGGGTAGTCCGTAAACCTTAAATTCTTCAAGGATTGTTTTTGCATCACCACCCCTCCAGCGGGTTGGTTTATTGTACTGTACTAACCATACGTTTAGAATGCTCAAGCCTACAATCGCCTGCAGTACTTTAATAAAAATTTCCATAGCCTGTTTGATTTTGGAGTAAGTTAAAAAAAATAGTGCACTCTGCCAGATTCGATCCTATCAATTTATCTTTAATTTCCTTCCGCCGACTTGTGAAAAAACCGACTCAAAAAGAGATTGCCGTTCCCTGAAAAAATTCTCTGTACGATCTCATCTGCCTCTATACGATTCTCAGGTAGTCGCAATACAGCTTCCTCCATATAATTATAGGCATGCCTTTCCAGAAAATCGGCCAGAAAAGGCAATTCTTCTGCTGTCCAGAATCCGTTCAGGGAATCGATAATCCCATCAAAATCGGAACCTATGGCCACACAATCCCAAGCAAAAATCTCCCTCGAATCCAGAACGGTCAGGATATGTCTGATTTGATTCCAGAGCAATTCGGACCTGTAATGCATAATTTTATGTCGTCTAATCGACTTCTTTGTTTTCTTTAGTGTCTGCTTATTGGCAATCCTTCTCTCATCTAGCTGCAGGCCAATTATTCCTCCTGACTGCGCTATGCGAATGATTTCCTCATCAAAAAAATTAATGGTTACCGGATTGAGTACCGATGCCGTTTCCAGATGCTCAGGGGAAGGATCTTCAAAAGAACTGAGGCCATTACACGCCCCATGACTCACAATCACAGGGATACCTTCAAATGTCTCTGCCCCGCTGTCCAGCATCTCGTAGTATTCTTGCCGGGCCCTTACACTCATGTGTTTGATATCAGGAAGAATCCTCCCCCATTGGTATTGTCGAGCATTCTTTCTATCACCTTTTTCCCCAGAGGAGTAAATCCCCTTTCGAGTCCTTCGTCCTGATCGGTAAAATTTAATATAATTCCCGTAAGGCTTGGTGCGTGACCACAGATATGATTCCAGAAATGATGAGCTACAGTGATAAAAAAGGGTTTAAACTCCCAATTCTTAATGGTTTCCAGATTTTGCAATACTTCTGATTCGACGGGTTTTGCGATTAATCCCGTGTTGAGCACATGCAGCCCCTCAATAGAGATGATTACGGCAATAGTCCTTGTTTTAGAGCTAAAATCCTCTTTGCGGATCCTAATGATATCATTATACTCACTCACCAGTTTATAGCGCACTCTGTTACCCGCTATTCTGAATTTCTTGCCATCTAATTGCCTGTAGTACTCATATTGCAATACAAGGTCTTCAAAATAGTTTTTTATGCCTTGAATATGGTCCACTCTTTTAGCCCCAATACCCAAAGCAAAATTGGAGGCGAGATCCAGAATCAATTCATTTTTAATCTTATTTCGGATAAACCATTTTTCCAGTGGATAGAGTGAAACACAGACTGTTTGTACTCCTCCCAGGGTTAGCGCTGTGAAATTCGACTGAGAAAATTTGGTAAGGCCACTGAGATAGTTCAGCAGCTTGTCAAACACAGAAGGAGGATCGTAGTGCCAGATACTCTTTTTACGCCTCCTGTCGGCTGTATTACGTCCCACAGGATTATCCCTGAAACTCTTGCCAAAAGGTTTCAAGGAGGGATGACAATGAAAGTCTATGTAGTCGTTACCGCTATCCACAAGATCTCTTACCGGGAATAATCCATAAGAACTCAGATTAAATGTAGTGTTAGGAAGTTACTCTTTTCCGCATTACTTGTCATGTGAACCTACAAGGTCTTGTTGAATATGTTTGGGAACGGCCTTAAAAGATGAAAAAACAGTACTGAAAGTTGCCTTCCCCTGGGTGAGCGACCTCAGATCTGTTGAATACCGGTGGAGTTCTGCCTCGGGAACAGCGCACTTCAGGATTTGAAAATGATCAATACTGTCGATTCCCTGTATAATGGACCTTCTGGATTGCAAGTCGGTCATAACACTTCCCACAGTTTCTTCAGGTACCCTTACCGTCACTTCCTGAACCGGTTCAAGTAATTTTGGACTTGCATTGAGGAACGCTTCTTTAAACGCGTGCGCACCTGCAATTTTAAATGCAATATCATTAGAGTCTACGGGATGCATTTTCCCGTCATAAACCATCACTCTTACATCCCTGATAAAAGAACCCGTTAGTGGTCCTGATTCCATAACTTCAATTATTCCCTTTCTGATGGAGGGAAGAAATCTGAGATCGATTACTCCTCCCGTAATGCAATTATAAAATACGAGTTTACCTCCCCAGGGCAAATCTATTTCTTCTTTTCCCCTGATATTAAATCCCTGAGGTTCGGCCATGCCTTCTTTCCAGGGCTCTATTTTTAGATGAACTTCTGCAAACTGACCCGCTCCTCCTGATTGTTTCTTATGGCGATAACTAGCTGTTGATGATCTCTGGATCGTTTCGCGATAAGCGATCTTAGGAGCTTCAAATTCAACTTCAATGCCGTAATTATTCTTCAGGCTCCAGTCTATCGTTGCCAAATGCAACTCCCCTTGACAGCCCAATATGAGCTGACGCAATTCTCCTGAGTATTCAATTACTACCGTAGGATCCTGACTGTGAATTTTTTTAAGTGCATCACTCAATTTCTCTTCTTCTTGTTTATTCTTTGCGTTTACCGCCATTCTGGTTCTGGAGGCGGGATATTGAATAGGCCTTATCGTAACCGGTGCTTTATCAGTATGAAGAGTGTCATTGGTCTCCGTGTGTTTCAGCTTCAAACTTGCTCCTATATCTCCCACAGTTAGCTTATTTACAGTTTCCCTGTTCTTCCCGTCCATGATGAATAATTGGTTGAGTACCTCCGTTTCACCATTTCTGGAATTCACTAATTTGTCGTTGACTTTTACTTCTCCTGATTTAACTTTAAAAAAGGTGATTTGTCCCAGGCTGGGTTGGAAAACAGTTTTAAAAACAAAGAGAGCGGTCGGGGCTTCTTTTTTTCTTTCGATGGTCTTGCCTTCCACGGATTGCTCCTGTTTCAGGTCGGCGGCTGCCGGGGCCACATTGTCGATAAAACCCATAAGTCGGCCACTGCCCATATCCTTTAGTGCAGAAACACAGAAAACAGGAAATAGCTCATGGTTTAGCATCCCCGCCTTAATTCCCATTCGCATCTCGTCTTCGTTAAGTGTCCCTTTCTCAAAGAACAGTTCCATGAGGCCTTCATCATTTTCTGCTGCTTTTTCAACTAATTCGTTGTGCAGCATATCAGCGCGTTCCTTCTGATCTTCCGGAATGGGTAATTTCTCAGGTTTTCCCCCTTCAGGACCAAACTTATAACACTTCATTTTAAGAACATCAATAATGCACTGGGCTCCGTCAATACGGTGAGGGTACTGAATGAGGACAGCGTTATTTCCGACGAGGTTCTTTATACTGCGAAAACTCATCTCAAAGTTAGCGTTGAGGTGGTCCATCTGATTAACCACAAAAACAGTCGGCTTTTGATATTTATCAATATAATTCCAGATAATTTCGGTTCCAACTTCAACACCGTGTTGCGCGTTGATCACTGTAAGTATGGTATCAGCCACGCGTATGGATGAAATGATCTCTCCAACAAAGTCGTCCAGGCCGGGCGTATCAATAATATTGATCTTATAGTTTCGCCATTCCGTATGCAGGGGTGTTGCAAACACAGAAGTCCCGCGATCGTGCTCAATCTCGTGGTAATCAGAAACCGTGTTCTTATTCTCTACAGTTCCTCTTCTGTTGATAAGGCCGGCTTCAAAAAGCATAGTTTCGGACAGAGTTGTTTTTCCACTTTGATGGGCTCCTACAAACACCACATTTTTAATGTGTTTATCGTCGAATATTTTCATAGTGCTGGTATTTTAGGTCGTTATAATTTAATCGAAATATGACAGATAAGTACGGAGTAAATATCCCCGACGCTATGCGATTGTAAAAGAGCAAAGAATCCTGGTATCCCGATTCTTTATCAGCGAGAACAATGCTTACTAATTTAATCTTTTTCCCAATAAAATCCTCATCTTCAGGGTGATAATTATTGATTTATTCATGGGAAAGAAGCCCGGCTTGATCACTCTGATAAATTACCTCTGAACAGTTTTGAATCACTCTTTTCTGACGAAAGGCACAAAACGGACATCCATCAGTGATGTCTTCTTTATTTTACCTCTTTTTTTGGTCAGTTTGATCAATTGCCTGACCCCTCGATGCGGTCCTACCGGAATAATCATAATTCCATCATCAGACAACTGCTCTACTAGCACAGGAGGGATGGTTTCTGCCCCGGCTGTTACGATGATGGCGTCAAAAGGCGACTTTTCCTTCCACCCGTAATACCCGTCCCCGGTAAGGATTTGTACGTTGTCTATATTCAGGTTGTGCAAATGACGGTATGCTCTTTCGGCAAGGGATGGAATAATCTCAACCGTATAAACCGTATCTACCAGTTGTGAGAGTACTGCTGCCTGGTATCCCGATCCAGTTCCGATCTCCAGTACCCTGTCAGTCCTCCGCAATCGGAGGGCCTGGGTCATAAAGGCAACCATAAAAGGCTGAGATATGGTCTGCCCATCACCTATAGGCAATGGCCTGTCGTCATAGGCATAAGGTTTCTGAGAATGAGGAACAAAGGCTTCTCTTGGAATCCTGGCCATGGCCTTTAAGGTTTCCTTGTCTGAAATCCCTCTCGGAATGAGCTGTTCGCGGATCATATTTTGTCTTCTTTCCACAGCACTTTGTTGCGCAAACACTGGGATAGCGGATAGCAATAACAAAGCGAAAATTATAATCCGTTTCATTTCTCATTGCTTTAAATCACCATGCCGACCCTGCCAGAACGAACTCAGATCTATTTAACGACCACGGGCAAAGTGATCTTAGAAGGATATTCTTTAGAATGGTGAATGGTATTGGTAGCAGTCACCCCTTCGCTTTCATCATAATTATTTCCCCCGGTGTTCAAATTCCTGGCAAATCTTGGAAAATTGCTGCTCGATACTTCGATGCGGATACGATGTCCTTTTTTAAAATAATTGCTGGTCGACATGGGTGTAAGATCAACCTGATAAACTTTTCCTTCTTCCATAAAGACTTCTTTTTCATATCCTTCCCGATAACGCACTCGCTGAATGGTCTCATCCAAATTATAGGCTCTTCCATCAGGGTAGACATCGATGAGTTTTATGGTCAGATCCGTGTCTTTAACATCACTCGATAAATAAAGCGTGGATTCGATAAACCCACTGACTTCTATTCCTTCCTGGAGGATATCCGAGGTGTAGACAAGGATGTCGTTTCTGGTCTCCATACCTTGTTGATCAAAAGATCCGCCTTTAACCGCATTCCCCGTACAGCATACATTACCGCCATAGGAAGGAACCGGATTCATTGGATCGTACATAAAAGTATCAGCCTCCTCCGCAGTAGCCGGTTGGTTTGTAGACAATTTTCCGTCTCCGTACAAACTGTTGGCCTTTCCACCGCTATGCAGGTAGTAAGTGATCATTTCTGCCTTTTCCGGGGGCCAGGTATCAGAGGAATTCCATTGGTTGATCCCCATGGTGTAATACTGCACCTTAGGGATATCCTCCCTAAACGAATTGGATTCCCCTTTAAGCCAATGATCAAACCAGGCGTAAATTTGTTCATCGTAATTTAATCGGGCATCCCCCACAGAACGCTCCCCAACAACTGTGTTTTCAGTAGCCCTTGTGTAGGCACAATGCAGCGTTGGTGCGATCACCAGATACTGATTATCCCTTACTGAAGCATCCTTGGCGTTCTTCCTAACGTGATTGTAAAGGGCGAGGTTCGGACTTATGGATACATCGTACCAGCTGGCAAACCAAAACCCGGGAATATTGAGTTCCATATTATCGTGGTATAGGCCACCCTCAAACCAGGCTTTATCATTGGGTTTCCTTCTTACCATCTTATCAAAAACTTCCTTCTTTCCGGATATGTTTTTCGTAAAGTCCTGGATGGGCAAATGCTTTAATGCCTCAGCCATGTCTACTGAAGGGTTTTCGGGGGCCAGGTCATAATACCTCGAAATCCGAATCAAATCCTCCTGTGTTGCCCCGGCTGGAATCCTGGGTTTGAATATGTCGTGTTCAACTCCGTATAGCCACGCAAAAAACAGCATTTGTTCTGCCCCTCCTCGATACCAATTTCCCTGCTCGAAATAATCTCCAACGGTTCCAACCCCGGCACCAAAGCCCTGGGGCACCATAGCTCCCAGAGAGGGATGATCCAGTGCAGCTACGGCCATCTGCCATTCGGCGGTTGATGAGCACCCCAGAAGTCCGATCTTCCCATTAGACCAGCTCTGATCCGACATCCATGAAAAAGCATCGTAACCATCGGTAAGCGGGACGCCGAGAATATCCCATTTACCTTCGGAGAAATACCTCCCGCGTTCGTTTTGAACCACGTATGCATAACCTCGTTCTACCGCTTTTAAAGCTCTTTCAAATGTTCTTGTTCTCTGCTCCCCGTCTCCCCAGGAATTAAAGTTATAAGGGGTTCTGCTGAATATTATCGGTACTTTCTTTTTCCCTTTGGGCCGGTAGATATCGGTGGCGAGGCGAACTCCGTCCCTCATGGGCATCATTACTTTCTGATCTATGACGGCTATTTTTTTCAGTTCTTCGAGGGCAGTGTCCTGGCCGTTGACCACGACAGTTGCAAAGAGTAGAACAAGGCCGAAAATTAATCGTGATACTGTCTTCATATATGAGGTTTATTTACGCGAATGATAAATATAGAAATAATTTACTTCAGGGATTAAACCAATACGTGAGTTTAAGGGTAAGGCTCCAACTGCTTCCGGAAAAAGGCTCTAGTCTTTCGTTTTGCGTAAAAACCAGGAAGAGGTCTGATGCCGGTTGGTACCTCCATTGTAAGCGGGAATTCAGATTAAAATTTTTTGTTTGCTCATTGTACTGAAACAAGGTTGCCCAAAAAAGTGTATTACTAAACGTAATGTCGGCCTTGGATCCTATCAACAAGAATTGAGTCGTATTCCAGGGCGCTGGGAGGGTGATGTGATTGTAGCTGAGAACGGAACTCAGGCTTACATATGGCTGAAATCTGTAGCCCAGTTCGTTACTAAAGTTTAAACGCGTTCCATTTTCGTAATATCCTCCAAGGCTGCTGTCGAAGGAATAAGTAAAAAGAGCTTGCGGTTTTGAATTGTAAACCAGGCGAAGGGTATTCCAGCGGTTTTTCTCCCCGGTCGCGAGTTCAGGCTTTCCGGTCCTTGTGGGGTCGAAGGGTGCAAGTAATTCCACATATTCATTGATGAACTGAAAATTCAGCGCACTCCTGTTTCGGTAGTTAAGACTATATCCTATGGTATTCTGATAGTCGGTTTGATTAAAGTTGTTGTCAAAGAAATGACTTAAGTCTACTCTCGGTCCGTGACTTACCAATGGCCCCTTTGAAGGAAAAAACAGATAGCCTGCGAATCCGCTTAGTCTCACATAGTCTTCCCGGGGAACAAATCCCACTTCAGCCGAATAACCGGTAGAGATGACCTCCTCCTGCAGCCCCCATGACCATTGCCTGTTGTTGTAGGTCAGATTAGCTGCCTGAGCGATGCCCTGCCTGTCTGCATCTGGCGCAAAAGACTTTAACAAAAATGCCTTCCCGCTCCAAAGATTATTTGACGATGCCAGATTGTATTCAAGTCCCAAGTTCCTGTTGTATTCAGGAAATTCAGTTCGCAGTGAATCCTGATCCGTGGGGTAATTAAAGGATTGCTTGTTGACAAAGATCAGTCCGATATTTGATCGGCTAAAGACTTTTTTTTGCAGAGACAGTACACCAAAGTTTTGAGAAGGTCTGCCCCTATCCTCAACCGAAGCAGTCTGTATGCTCATCAGACCCATCCGCCAATTTTCGTTGAGATTTCCGCTTACCCTTGCCCCTGCATCAATATCTACTCCCAATCCTATACGCCGCGAGAAAAATGGTCGTACAGTGGCATATCCGAAATTCGCAAACAGATCGGCATTTTCCAGAAAAAATTGTCTTCGCTCTGGGAAAAAAAGTTCGAATCGATCGAGGTTAGTTACTTGCCTGTCTACCTCCACCTGAGAAAAATCTGGATTAACGGTAAGATCTAGATTCAGGGATGAGGTAAGGCTTAACTTAACATCCCCGCCAATTTTACCTTCTGTACTCCTGGAGCCGTCCGCTTCAGAACGCACTTCACCCAAAACATAAGGAATTAAGGACATATTGAATTTTGGAGCCGGGGGTGGAGCATCCCATATTAATGTTCCCGAAAGGGCCAGCGACGAGGTAGGAAATTGTCTCGGAATTGGGGTCCAGCTCGATTTTTCACTGGTCTTCAGATCCAGCCTGCTGAAATTAATTCCCCATTGCTTGACTCCTTTCTCGTATCGGATCGACTTAAATGGAAGCGCCATTTCGAATACCCACTTCTCTTCATCCCGTTTTACTGCTGATATCCATTTACTGTCCCAGCTGAGGTCAACAGAGCTTCCCCCGAACATGGTACCATCCCATTGTGCTCCTGCAGCATTGGCGCCAAAAGTAAATCCTGTGGTCTGGTTGTTGAAAGGATCGAGAAAAAGTAAAAAATTATCGTTTTTCCCAAAACTGAAATCTCTTCTGAGCGACTCTACATAGTTGGGCCCAAGGGAATCATTGAAAAAGGTTGCCAACAAATAAATATTATCCTCATCGTAGACCATGCGTATTTCAGACCTTTGACTGGCCAAACCCTTATCCATAGGCAGGACCATAAAAAAATTGTCTGCTACATCGGCATCTTCCCAAACCGTATCATCCCCTACTCCATCTACTACTACCGGTAACTGTGTTTTTTTAATGTTTATAGTGTAGTCCGCATTCTGTTTTTGCCCTAAACAGATATCTGCAAGCAGCAGAACGAAGGCCAACAGATGCGCCGGTTTTATCATATGGCTGTGGTTGGTTTATGGCGGGTATCAGGACTCCCCTGATGGCCATATATTCCTTTAAATATAATCGAATAAACCCAGAGAAAGATCATGAAAACAAAAAAGCCTTCCGATTAAGAAGGCTTTTAAAGAGTAGTTGTTTACTCTATTTCCTTTAGAATATTTTCAGCCGAGGTGGTTATGCTTTTATAGCATCCGTATCCCCATCGCGCAAATAATACGAGGAATACGACCATTACCGGTATGTACACATACAATACACCCGGATCCTGGAAAAGATCCTTACCCTTTCCGGATATTTTGGCGGCCACAGGCAAGATGGTGATCATCAAGATAAAGCTGAGGTAAATACCTGCTCTTTGTAAATAGAGCACCCGTTTTTTGGCCCTCTCAAATCTTATTATTGTCTCTTTTACTTCGCTACCTGCAAGGTCTATGTTTTGAATCTTCTGCAGCGATTGCAAAGTTAAAATCGGCAAGATGATTAGAAAAGTAACAGTAAACGCACCACATAACTGCAGATACCATGTATCTAACAAATTAAATTGTGTGATGATGTACAGGGCTGCAGCTATACATATTACAGCCCCGATGGTCTCATAAGTGGATATTTTCCTGAATTTGTTTACGTATTTCGTTTGTGTCATGTCCATAATTATAGTTTTATTTAGTTTTTTTTGCGATTCGAGTTCCTGACTCATCTCTGTCCAAAGCTTTTCAAGTTCTTGCAGTTCCATATCAATAGCTTTACGTTAATTCTGATTTTAATTTTGTTCTGATCCTTGCCATACGTGTACCTACATTACTAACTGAAAGTCCGGTGATCTCGGCAATTTCCTCGTATTTCCTTCCCTCCAGGGCCAGGAGAATAATTCCTCTCTCCAGCACACCCAGTCTTTCAATTTCCCGATGTAGGCGCTTTAATCGATCTTCCATAAGGTTATTGGCCCCGTCTATTCCGGGTAATTCAATTGCCTCAAGAGAAGTGACCCTGGGCTGGCGTTTCTTTGACTTCAATTGTTTGATGGCCGTATTTAAAGCCACCCTGTACATCCAGGTGCTGATCTTTGATTGCTGACCGAACGAATCAAAAGACTTCCAGAGTTGAAATACTATTTCCTGATACAAATCTTTCTGATCATGTGTATCATTTGTATACATGGCAGAGACCTTGAAGATCAGCGCCTGATGCTCTCTTATTATTTTAATGAAATGATCTTCTTTGGGCATTATTGACTGCTTCATTTGGGTTATTAGTACCTCGAATGATCAAAATATCACAACACAAGCCAAAAAAA
This sequence comes from Muriicola soli, assembly GCF_004139715.1. GTDB lineage: Bacteria > Bacteroidota > Bacteroidia > Flavobacteriales > Flavobacteriaceae > Muriicola > Muriicola soli. Next base: position 1,407,164 of record NZ_CP035544.1, read on the forward strand.
AATTTCTTTGGAGGGTATTCTCAAAATACGACCTCTGTGATAATGGCAGTGAACTTATATTGCAAACTGTATCAGATCCGGTACCCTATCAATCCTCGGGAAAGAGAGCAGGATCAAGGGACGGGATAAGTTTGATTGCATTCTTGTAGTAAACCTTTCTAAGGACATCATCAGGTAGGTCCAGGCCGTACATGGCCCAGAAGGCGTGATATTTTTTGTAATAAGGGAAATATTCATCATCACTTTCTAGCACACGGAAATAGGTTGGGAATTCTGCCGGTTGCCAGCTGTCCTTACCAAAGAGAATTCTGTCCTGGTATTTAACAAAAAAGGCCCTGGCATTTCGCGGTTGCCTTCCTAATTCGGCGATAATTGCCCCGATCCCCACGTACATATTGGGCATTTCCTCAAGTAATTCAGTTAGTTTTCCCAAATTGTTTGCGAACCAGCCCATATGAGCATTGATAAAGGTTGTATTGGGATGCCTCTTAAACACACGATGTTGCTCGGCAATAATTTGTTCCCAGGGAGCAGGATCGGTTGAACTTCGCTTTCGCCCGGGCCGGGTTTTCAATTCCAGCCAGCGCTCATTATTTGCATCCATCGGATCCCAAAACGATCGGGGATCAGCAGAATGGATCAAAACGGGAATATTCAATTCTCCGCATTTTTCCCAAATCGGATCTAATCGTTCATCATCCACGGCCAAACGCTTTCCATTCACATCTTTGATTCGCAAGCCCAAACTCTTGTAGATCTTGAGTCCTTTTGCTCCGTTGGCCACATCGATCTCAAGCTGTCTTGCCGCTTTTTCGCTCCATCCGGGCAGGCCTACTTCATCAAAATTGACATTGGCGAACACCACAAACCTGTTGGGGTAGTGTTCCTTTATGTTGGCCACAATTTTTTCAATATTTTCACCTGAGCCTCCGCTCAGATTCACCATTACCGCCATATTCATCCGATCCATGTGTCCTATCAATTCTGAAAGATCCTGATCAGCCATTCTAAATTGATGACTATGTACATCTACAAAGGGGTATTTAGCTTTGGTAATTTCCTCTCCGGGTACTACCAGTGTTGAAGTTGGGTTGTATTCTTCGAAACCCATTTCCTGTGATATGGTATTTTGACCACAAGATGAAATGATGAGCATACAGATAACAAATTGGAGGTACTTTTTCATGGATCAGATTTTGTCTTTATCGCTTTTAAAGATATGTAGTCTTCAGGAGTATCCAAGTCTTTGACTTTATCTCCAGCGTTTAGACTAAATGAGGACTTTCTGTGTTTTCTAATCAGCTTTCCGGCCCCATTGTCTCCCTGCAAAAGCGCTAGTTCAGTAAAATATTTCTTATCAAATAGAGCAGGTACACCCAGTTTACTTTCGTATGAAGTGCATATTATATCCCCTCTGCCTTGCTGATAATTGGAAATTAATTCATCTAAATACACGGAGGTGACCAGGGGTTGGTCTGCCAGCATAATCAGGATAGCATGAGGTTGTGGTGTTTGTGACACCAGGTAGGACACTCCCTTCGCTATAGATCCCCCCAAACCCATCTCCCAGGCCTCGTTGACGATGAAATCTGTTTTAAAAGGCTCAATTTTTTTTCTGATAAGATCGGCCTTAGCCCCCAAAACTACAAGGACTATATCTGATGAAGAATTTTTTGCAACCTGTATTGCACTGCCCAAAAGCGTAGTGTTTCCCCAGGGCAATAATTGCTTCGGTTTTCCCATCCGCGAAGAGGAACCTGCTGCCAGAATAAGTGTGGCTATTTTCATAGGGACGGACTGTGAACGGCCCCTTTCTTGTCTTTTAATTTCACAGGAGTTCGTCCCCTGTGGACCATCAGGATCTCGGCAAGAATAGACACAGAAATCTCTTGTGGAGTCTCCGCGCCAATATCGATTCCTGCAGGACCATGAATACAATCCATAAAATCGTCGTCCACCTCAGGTTGGTGCTCCAACAAAGCATTTAATAGATCTTCACGTCGCCTGTACGGCCCTAAAATCCCAATATAGAAGGGCCTGCTTGTATGTAATTTCAATAAATACTGCAGATCTTTTGAATAGCTGTGGTTCATTAAGACCACCGCCGAATTATTATCCAGCCTATGCAAAGGGAAAACTTCCGGAAGGATAGGAAGATATTCTGCTGCTCCGGGAAAATTTATAAGCTCTTTTTCTTCAGCGGGATTTGCGACCACGATAACGTCTATCCCCATTTGGGATGCGGTTGAAGTTAAACGTACCGCATCATGCTCAGATCCTATGATAAAGAGTTGAATGGATGGCTTTAAGGTTTGAGTAAAACAGGACAAGGTGCTGTCGGGTTTTATATTCTTCCGTAATGGATATTTCTGATCCTCCAGCTCGATCAGGCTCCCAAAATTTGGATTGACCTCTTCCTTTTGAACAAAATACGACCTTATACCAAGGTCCGCCCTTTTATTTAAAGAGTTCCAAAAGACCTTTTGAATCTCCTCTGAAGGTGCAAAAGGTTCGAGTAAAATATATAATACCCCCTCACATCCCAGGCGGTATCTTCCATCATACGTTATTACCATGGACTTGCCTGAAGCAAACACCGCTTGTGACTGACGGCATATCTCTTTCTCAACACAACCACCACTTACAGCTCCTTCTGTAGTTCCGTTTTCCAGGATAAGCATCCTGACGCCAGGTTTCCGATAAGACGAACCCTCAAGAGCTACAACGGTTGCCAGCACTGTTTTTAAATTGGCCCTTTTGGCAGCCTGGTATACATTAAAAATATTTTTAAGTTCATGCGTCATACTCCTAAGATACGTTTTGTTGCTATAAATGGAACGAGGCTATCTTTCTTATAGGGCTTTTCATGAGGTTCGAGGATAATAAATCCCGAGATTCTTGTTAGATATACGAGATCCCCTGAACCGCTGTTGTCTGCGGATGACGCCCAGAGACACCCTTCCTCCAGTCTTAATTCTACTCCTTTAAAAATAGTAAGATTCCCGAAATTTTCATGTGCCTCTGCCAGTTTTACCCTCACAGGGGTATTCTTTATTCCTGCAGATCGATAAAACCAGGGTAAAAAATAAAGATGAAAATTGAAGAAGGTGGAAACCGGATTTCCAGGAAAGGAGAATACAAGGCAGGAGCTCTCCTCCTTAGTTCCAAACCAAAATGGTTTGCCCGGTCTTTGCGCAACCCTGTGAAAAATGGAGTCGACGCCCAATTCTTTAAAAACCTGTGGTAGAAAATCGAACTTACCCTTAGATACACCGCCACTAAGAATGAGAATATCCATGGAATCGATCACATAGTCCAGTTTTTGGCGAAGCAGGTCGATATCATCAGGTATGTGCAAGCGCAAGGGCTTGATCCTTAATTCCCGCAACATTCCAATGAGACTATGAGAATTTGAGGTCCTGATCTGATGCAATAAAGGAAGTTCTTCCACTTCAACTAATTCGTTCCCGGTAGAGATAACGGCAACTTTGGGTAGCTTCTCAACCAAAACTTCACTTTTACCTACCGTAGCGAGGACCCCAATTTCGGCAGCGGTGATGACGCAATTCTTTTGCACTACCATATCTCCCCTTTGTTGATCCCTGCCCTTGGAATGAATATTTTGCCCCTTGGTGGGAATTTTAGTGATGGTTGCAATGCCTCCTTTTATTTCAACCTCCTCATACATCACTACGGTATCAGTTTCGTAAGGAACAACAGCTCCCGTCATGATTTCTACACAGCTATTGGCTTCTACAAAAGGGATAGTGGGCTCACCGGCAGGGAGTGTGCCTGCAATCTCAAAGGAAAGTCGGCCATTTTCAACAGCCTCATAGGCTATAGCTATACCGTCTTTGGTAGACCGGTTAAAAGGCGGGAAATCTCTATCTGCCAATACATCTTCAGCCAGAATTCTATTTAAAGCCTCCGTAAGCGGTATCTTTTCAGATCCGAAACTACGGCTTTGATCTAAGACGAGTTGGAGCGCTTCCTGATATGAGATCATTATTAAATATTCAATTTCTTAAAAACAAAATACAAGAAGGCAAGAATGCGTAATTCCATCTATAATTCAACATCCATTTCATCCCGACTAACGAATTTCACCGCACTGTGTTCCAGAGCATTCATTCCTCCCTTTAAGGAATACATCCTGTGATTTTGCAGAAGCGGTTGGAGCCGTCGCACTGCTTCCCTGCTCCTCTTCCCCGATTGACAAATAAAATATAGAATATCTTTACCGGCTAATTTTGTCGTTGATGCCTCCAATTCTTCCAGGGGGATATGGATTGCAGTATCTATAGCTTTACTTTGGAATTTTTCAGCCGATCTGATATCAATAAGGGCAAATTTTCCTGAATTACCTGACATCTGAGCGATCAAGTTTTCAACGCTGACCTCCGGAACAGGATCGCAATGAATTTGTTTGTAATCTGTTTCCAGTTGAGTTCGACTTTTATTTTTTGGCTGTGCCGGGATTTTTATATGCCTTACCGACTGATCGAGGCCGTTGTACAACATCAGTACCCCACTTAATATTCCCGGCATAGAAGTGATTACTTTTACCGTTTCCAGTGCCTGTAAGCTCCCTATGATCCCGGGAATTACACCAAGGACACCATTTACATTGCAATCGGGAATGTCGCCTTCCTCCGGAGGAATGGGAAAAAGACAACGATAGGTAGGTCCATCTTCGTAGTTGAATACACTTAGCTGTCCTTCAAAACCGTAAATAGCCCCGGAAACAAAAGGCTTGTCCAATATCACACAGGCATCATTGATTAGATATCGCGTAGCAAAATTATCTGAGGCATCAACAACAAGATCATAGTCCGATATGATGTCAAGGACATTTGTTTTGGTTAAAAAAGTGTCGTGACAGATCAATTCTGTTTCTCTGTTCATTTGACGCAATTTCTTTTCTGCAACCCTGATTTTTGGCTTACCCACATCAGATTCTGAGTACAGGACCTGCCTTTGCAAGTTCGACCATTCTACTATATCTTGTTCTACCATTCCCAGGCAACCCACGCCCATTGCATTGAGGTATTGTAAAACGGGTATTCCCAGTCCGCCAACCCCAATTACCAGTACTTTAGATTCTTTTAGTACTTGTTGTCTTTGCGGACCGAAATCCTTCAGGCTGGTTTGTCTTATATACCGGTTCGATTTCATTTTGAATTGAGTACTTCTTTGATTCTCTTGTAATCTTCCATGGAATTGGCATTCGCTAAAAACTCATCTTTTTCCGGGAAGATTAATTGTGTATCGGCCTGTAAGAGGAACTTACGCGGACAACTGGAAGCGGCAGTTTGCAAATATTCAATGGCCTTCTTTAAGCCCGAAACTTCCCAAATTGCGGCTAGGGGTTCGGGTAAACCACTGGCCCGGGTCGCCAGTGCGGTTGCATCTTTATTCGAATCCCTGGCATCAATCAGGCTTTCGAGCGTTTCTAGATTTATCAGAGGCAAATCACAGGCCAGCACCAACCAGGCAGCATCAGGAAAAGAGGCATGAGCACTGAGGATTCCATTAAAAGGTCCTGCAAATTCATTCCTGTCCAGTATGGTTTCCATCTCCGAGCCGAGATCTTGTTGTTGATCGGAGCGCAGGCTGATAAAAGCCTTGTCGCAGATTTTCAAGGCCATATTATACAACACTTCTTGCTGAGAGATCCCGTGATAAGATAATCGGGCTTTATCGGTTCCCATTCTGCTGCTTTTCCCACCGGTGAGAATCAGTCCGTAAACGGGCGTTTTTCCCGATTGAGTATTTAGCGATGATTTTGTCAATGTAAAATGTTTTTAATGGCCTAGCCTCCTATTGAAGTCATTGAATTTTCAAATACACCCTGGTGCTCCCGTTGAGCATCAAAACCTGTCTTAGCTCGCATGCCAATTACTTTTTCAATGGAAGTTCGCAATTCCGATTCCGGGTTTTCACCCCTGAGAAGTTCCCTGACATTCATTTTAGGTTTACCGTAAAGGCAGGTAATCACATCGCCTGTGGCTGTAATCCGCAGGCGGTTACAACTCCCACAAAACGTTCGGCTAAACGAAGGTATGATTCCAAAACTGCCTGCATGACCAGGTATTTTATAGTTGATGGAAGTGGAGGTCTTTGGGGATTCTAACTTTTTAAGCTCGGGATAATGTGATCGCACATAGTCCAGTATCTTTTTGTAATTCCATGTAATAGCTTCAAATTCCTTAGTCCCTCCATTAAAAGGCATCTCTTCCAAATAACGAACAGAGACCGGATAATGCTCCTGCAACTTCAGGATGGGAATCAAATCCTGTACATTCTGATTTTCCAGTACAATAAAATTGATCCTCAGGTTAAATCCCTCTTCTATCATCTTCATGAGATTTCCAAAAACAACATCGTACTGGTCTCTTCTGGTGATTTTTTCAAAGGTTTCCCTGTTAATGGCATCCAGGCTAAGGTTGATATTGGTTATTCCCAAATCCTTTAATTCCTGAATATACGGCCCGATTAAGGTTGCGTTAGTCGTCATGGATAATTCCTTGATCCCCGACAGGGATGCGAGATGTCTCAAGAGTTCCATCAGGTCTTTGCGCACAAAAGGTTCACCTCCTGTAATTCTGATCTTATCAATCCCTTGGTCTACCACGGTTTCCGCCAACAATTTAAGCTCCTTAATGGTGAGGAGGTTTTTATTTTTAGCGAAGTTAATGCCTTCAGCAGGCATACAGTAATGGCACCTCAGATTACACCGATCTGTAACGGCTAGCCGCAGGTAGTTGATTTGTCTATTATGGTTGTCAATCAGCATAAGTATCTTATCTCTTTTCTATTATCCCCCACTGACTGGCGGAATCAAGGCAATCTCATCAGTTTCTATCAAAGGAGTATGGTCGTTCGCGTATTCATTATTTACCGCAACTGCAATCGAACTTAGTCTGTTTAAAGCCGGGAATTGATCAAATACATATTGTTTGAGCTTCTCAACGGATGAAATTGAGGTTGTCTTGTCTTCCGGAACTTCAATCGTAGGACCTCCGACAATATCACGCGTAATCCCGAATAATAGTATCGTCATATCAGGTAATTATTACTTAAAACAAGGTATCAAAAAATATAGAGTATAGTAAATTCTTTAACACTAATGTTTTCCAGTATTTGTGCACAAATGATGCTTTGATAGATGGATAAAAGTCTAAGTAAAAAAAGCTGTGATAGAAATATACTGAAATCAAGAATCCTGCGTTCTGGAGGTTGAACCTAAAATTTGGAAAATGAAAACCTGTATAAAATTCCTTTCTCTTTGTTTCATCGTTTTTTCTCTGGCATCATGCGGTAATGCAGAGGACGATGTAGCTTTCGATTTTAATGCTAATGGTGACCTGGGAATAGGAAAGCCTGTTGATGACTGTCTCGATCTGGGAGAAAACGATCTGATTTTGTCCATTCAGGATAAATTTACCACTCTCCCCGGGAAGGTATCCGTATTTTTTAGGGTATCAGATGCTTTGGGAAATCCGGTTTCCGGCCTTACAGCCGATCAGTTTACGATATACGAACAGGGAAGGAATGACGATTGCTTTAATACTATCTCCACCTCGGAGTCTTTTGCCCGTATCTCTCCAAATTCACAAATTTTCAGCAATAATACTCTTCTGGTGCTCGATTTAAGCAATAGTGTACTGAGCAGCAGCCTGAATGAACTAAAGTCGGCCTCTGTGAGTTTTATCGAAAATGTGATGCCTGCAACTGCCGAAGACAGTTTTAAAATGGCGATCTACTGGTTCGACGGCGAAGATGAATTGCATTTGCTTCAACCATTAACTTCGGTTAAGGACGAACTGACCTTAGCCATTGAAGGGATTACAGACGATATAAGCGAGGATCCTTCAACTGACCTTTACGGGGCCGTGATCAAATCGACCGATATTGCTGAAGGCCTATTGGACGAAGCCAGGGCAAACTCCACCATAAGTGCTGCCTCCGTGGTTTTATTTACCGATGGAACCGATCAGGCATCACGATATTCAGAAACTGAGGCGCTTGCCCAGGTTCAGGAGGCTGATCTCAACATCTCTTTTTACACCATTGGGTTGGGAGGTGAAATTGACGCCGAAATACTTGCGGAGATCGGCAGAACATTTAGTGTTTTTGCTGTGAATAAAGAAGAGCTGGAAACGACATTTAACGATATTTCGTTCCGTGTTTCGGAAAGGGCAAATAGTTTTTACCTTTTCGAATATTGTACTCCCAAAAGGGACGGTAGCGGGACTAATAATCTTGCCATTCAGGTCACAGACGGGTCCCTGCAGGGGGCTGTACAAACCGAATTTAACGCCACGGGTTTTAGTGGCGGATGCCAGTAAATAAATGTATTTCTTTCTATTTAAAGGGGGATCCGCAAGGGTCCTCCTTTTCTTTTGTCGGGCAGTAAAGTAGGGTTTTTGGCATCATCCTTGTTATATACATAGAAACCCAAATGTATATCGCGATTAACATACATCCTAAAAACTATAAAAGATTGTTTAACGTAAAAGAAAGAAATCATGGATGTTATCAACGAAATTATCAGTCAGAGTGCCTTAGGCTCACTATCAAAAGGATTTAAAAGCCTTGTACTCTCCGTATTCACTTCAATAGTGGTGACCCTTTTCGTGATGTTAATTGCTATCATCATTAACAGTAGCCAATTACATTTCAGCTTCGGGTATTAATCCCCAAAGTGGTGTCATTGAGTTCAACGGTAAATCATCGCATTTTTGCGCGCCCATTGTTCTGAAAAGTCGGATGCCCCCTCAGTGAGATCTAATAAAAATCCATTGATGACGGCAAACATATAATCCCCATCTTTCTGTAAGAGAAAGGTGGGGTTTTTTCCTGCCTCAAGGTCAAAATCAGGAAGCACAAGCTTTTCACTTAAAAGATGCAATGGGAATGGAGAAAACAAAGCGTCTTCAGGAATATCTTTTACCCTCAGATAGGTGTAGCCTTGTTTTAGCAGAGCTGTAAATGTGTCTTTATTTTTTTCAATTTCTGCCATATCAGCCATCACCATGGGATAAACCTTACCCGGAATTAATTGGTATCCCTTAGCTTCCAGGGTTTTATATCCGTAATAGGTGGAGAGGTCGCCCTGATCAATCACTCTGCTACTAAACCAATAATCTCTGTTCCCCTCCAGGTCAACTTCCAGTTGATTTATTCCTATGTCTAGGATATAAGGCTTACCCAACAATTCATAAGTTACTTCAACGATTTTCAGGTCGAATAGCTTTCGGTCGTTTTCCGGTATTTCTTCGTATTCCTCCAGTTTGATCTCCTTAAAATTACCCTGCGCAATGGTGTAAATAGCCGAAAGGATAGAAACATAATTTAACTTCCTGATCTCCTGTTTTTCCCTGTCATTGGCATATCCGCCTGATTCTATAAGGATGGTACTTGTCCCCCACTTTTGAATATTGTCACCAAAAGCCCGGGGTTCAAAATCGTCATTATACCTCCCCACCTGACCGGGAGCGTACCGCTGTATGATATTGTTCATAAACACTATGATCTTCATGGCATTGCCGCGCCCTCATTGATCTCCTTTTCATAGTTGTATGCCGGTGCCAGATATGAAATAGTGGCGGGTTTTTCTGTGCGTTCAGCATTGTAATAGGTGCTCTGATCATGCAGGTTAAAGCCGAAATCGGCATCGAGACTGTCGCGAACTCGTTTTAAGGTCTGCCCTTCAGGCGATTGTAATCTGAGCGCATCCCTGTTAATGTCGATTCCCAACTTGTTTTCTCTTTTAAAAACCTCTGCCCCATCAGGGTTGAGCATTGGGAGAAAATGCAGTGTCAGGTTGTTGAGAATCTCCGATTTCTCTTCGCTGAAATCGTCACTTTTTAAAAAGTTGAGAATGTCAAAAATGGCCTGAGTGGCGGTGGGTTCATTCCCGTGCATCTGCGACCAAAGGAAAACGTCTGTTGTTCCCTGTCCTATACTAATCAGTTTAAGATCTCTGCCTTCTATTGATTCTCCCACCTTTTTCACCGTTACGCCAGGATCATTCTGGTGGTCAGAGATGAGGTTTTGCAGATCCCTGTGTTTTATCCTTCTCTTATCCAATTCGGATTCCCTGTACTTTTCATAAGTGTCGTATAGTGAAGTTGTCAGGCCTAAATTCTGTTGAGGCTTCTCTTCTTTACAACCGTATATCAGTAAGCCGATAAAAAGTAATTTTAAGTATTTCATGCTATTGTTTTTGAGGAAGGGGTTTAAAATTTAATTTTTTAGTAGCCTGTCTTACCTGCTGCATAAATTCTGCCCCCGGATCTTCCTTTTCAGTTCTGTATCCGTCATCTTTTTCGAGCCAAAGCTCATGGCCTTCAAATTTAGTGTATTCATAATGACCGATGAGATACTCGATATCGTATTTGTCCTTTAGGTAGTTGACCAGCCAGATATTCGCCTCGAGTTGTTCTGCGGTTAAAGGGGCATCGGCTGTCCCCCCAACATTCTCTATTCCGATGGCACAGTGATTCAGCCCAATTACATGTCTTCCCATCACGGTTTCAGGCATCAACCTATATATTTTCCCGTCTCTTGATACCAGGAAATGAGAAGAGACATTAAGCGTACTTGCATTTTCTACGAGACTGCGCCAACTAGGGATTAGTGGGTCATTAAAGGCATCAAAAGAACCTTCAAATGTGGGGATGGCTGTCCAATGCAGGACGATCATATTTGGTTTTATGGTTATCGAATCCCCCGCTAAACCGTAACGCACTTCCAAATACTCTTTGGTTAACTCCTCCCTTTGAGTATCAAATATAATTGGCTTGTCGATAATCCGTGTAGCCGCACAGGAATTTAGCATAAGCCAAATGAGAGGGATTAAGGCGTATGCATGCTTTTTAATTATCATAGTGCATGATCATTTCATTTCTTCTATCGGGATACCGTATTGGATAACTACTTTTCTTCGTCCCCACTCTTTTGCTTTCTGTACATCGAGACCCATATAAATATCAATTCGTTTTTCCCATCTTTTGTTCATCTTGTCTTTTACCAGATAAATCCCTTCAAAACCTTCAATTTTTACCGGGGTATTGTATTTCAGGCCCTTGGATAGTAAATCCCGTGATACTGCTATGCACTTCATGCCCGGACTAAGGGTATCCCCCCAGGCGGCCACATTGGCCAGGGGTTTAGTTTGAGAAGCTATCGAATTGTATGCAGTAGCTGTGACTTCCATCGATTTCCATGTCCATTGTTCCTCTTTCTCAGCACAGCTGCTGAGTGATGAAGAAATCATCAGGGCGAGTATACCGATAAGCAGAGCTCGGGACATTTTCTTCTTATTGATGTTTATTTTCCAAAATCATAAGATCAATAGCCTCTTTTTTCCATCGACTTACCAATTCCTGCGGTGCAGGAATAAAAGGGAGCGAAAAACTACTGAGAATGATATCCGTATCTCCGTCACCATCGATGTCACCCTTATCCATCAGGAACCACTTTGCTTTCAAAGAATCCTCCACCGTGTAGGCATTAAATTTAAATTCATCACTATCCGCATTATCTAAAAATACAAAAGTTCGGTTTGGAGCATTCTGATAATCAGGAAAGGTTGAAAGAAGACCAAAGTCCATATCCCCATCCTGATCAAAGTCTGAAGCCACTACCCGGGTTGCACCATTCATGGGATAGAAATAGACCTCCGTAAAATTATTTTGGCCGTCATTTAAATGAAGTCGCATTCCGTGATAGGGCTTTTGCACATAGGATTTATCGGCATTATCCCCATTAACCGTAACCAGATCGAGATCGCCATCGTTATCGTAATCGATTAACTCAAACCAGCTGCTGCCGTAAACGGGGTTAAATCGAAGTACCTTTTCAGCTTCGAAAGAAAGGTCTTCTCTCTGGTACAGGAATGTAATTGATTCGTCTCCCTGAGAGGTTAAAGCGATGAGGTCCTTGCGTCCATCCTCATCCATGTCCTCTGCTACCACTCGGATTGTTCCCGGTTGATTCAAGAGTATTTTTTTATCATAAGTACCTGAATCATTACTTACAAAAAGGGATAGTTCCCCGCTAAGGTCTCCAAATTCACTGATTACCAGTTCTTCTTTCCCATTGCCATTAAGGTCTTCAAACAAGCTGTGTACAGGCCTGTGCAAAGGCTGATTCAGAAGAAATGTGTCCCGGTTATTAATTTTGTAACTCTTGCCCTTGGACAGAGCACTTGGGCGAATGTTGCCTATGGTTGTGATAAAGGTGTTTTCATCCACAATCTCATGGGCCACTACCAGACTCTCGAACACGCCTTTGGTAGTAATCCCCTGGTCATAAGTGTAAGAGAGTAATTCCCCACTCATATCGCCCATAAGGAGTTGATTTGATTCCTCCTGAAATTCGAGAAAAGCATATGAACCAGGTGAAGGACGGTTAAAAGAGATCAATTGGGGCGCAAAGGACACCAATTCCTTGTCCTGATAAACCTGAGGTATCATTTTTAAACTATCGGGGGCATTCTCGAGGATATAAGCCTTCAACAATAACCAGTCTTCCATGCTGAGGGTTGGGGTAAGCGGATAGATCCCTGTTTTTATTATTGCTTCCATTTCTTCATATGGCAAGCCAGCCAGAGGATCATATCCATTTTCACGAATTCCCATCCGTGCTGCCATATCAGGAAGTATGGCTTTTTCCCATATACCTTTTGGGAGATCATCAATATTGGGTGCGATATGACAACGGGCGCAGTGTGCTTCATATAGTGCGAGTTGTCGTTCTTGTTTATTATTCTGACAGGAATTTAATACCAGTAAAATACCTGTAATAAGAAATGTGTTTTTCCTAAAGAATGAACTCATAGTGAAATAAAAATCAGATTTTTGTAAACAGGCCTTACTTAGCATTAATTGTATAAATTAACGCTTCTATTTACCTATTTAGAGCTCCCGTTTGATTTGCCTTTGAGCAGAGATCGGATTGTGGGCTTGTTCGAATATCGGAAAGTTTCAAATAACACAAAGTGAAATGAAGAAAAATATTAAATGGCTTGTTTTAATTCTATTGCTGATCGCAGGCATTGTGGTCTTTTGGCAATACCCCAAATTAAATCTTATCTCCGGATTTGCAGCAAAAAATACGGCATCAACGATTTATATTTCCGGGCGAAGCCTGAATTCCATCGAAGCTTACGACCACGATGTACCTCTGGTAAAACTAGCCAGCTCTTCTTATAACAAGGATGAAAAATCTTCTCTGGCTAATGTTTTTGGCTTAATGGAGAGAAAAGCAACTTGCCGTGATGGTCTGGGATGTGTCCTGACCAATGGTGAAGTTGATCCAAGAGTCTACACCCAAAAACCTATACGGATAATTAAAAAAATACCTCTGCCCTATCCTTTAGGACATTTGGCAGAAAAAGATACCCTTTTTGAAAATATAGATTACGGATTACTCAACAGTGCCCTCGATAATGTCTTTGCAGACACCGTAAAAACAAGGACAGCATTAGTACTGTACAAGGGGAATATCATCGCTGAAAGATATGCCGAGGGATTTAATAAAGCTACTCCTATTCTGGGCTGGTCGATGACCAAGAGTGTGTTGGCTACCCTTTATGGAATACTTGAACACCAGGGAAGAATAAATGTAGAGGACAAAGTGAGCCTCCCTTCCTGGAAAAATGATGAAAGAAAGAACATAACTTTGAATCATTTACTTCGCATGCAGAGTGGATTAGCCTGGGATGAAGATTACTCTACGATTTCAGACGTCACTAAGATGTTGTTTATGGAATCCAATATGGCTGCCTCTCAGGCTGTAAAAGAACAACTTGCTCAACCTACAGAGATCTGGAATTATTCTTCGGGAACGACGAACCTACTCTCGGGCCTGCTGCACAATACTTTTAGCAATTATCAGAATTATTTGAATTTCCCTTACAAGGCACTAATTGACAAGATCGGCATGCATTCTATGTTGCTCGAGACCGATCTGGCGGGAAATTATGTGGCTTCTTCCTATGGTTGGGCCAGTACACGCGACTGGGGGAAGTTTGGCCAACTTTATCTGCAAGAAGGCAATTGGAATGGTGAACAGTTGTTCCATCCTGATTGGGTGTCCTATATCACTACGCCAACGGCGCATTCAGATGGGATTTACGGCGCGCATTTCTGGCTTAATGCCGAAGGTAAATTTCCTGACGTGCCAAAAGACATGTATTCGGCAAACGGGTATCAGGGACAACATGTTTTTATCATCCCGTCTGCAGAACTGGTGGTGGTGAGAACAGGATTGGCTGAGGCACCACAATTCGATACCAATACTTTTCTAAGTGAAATTCTCACCGCTATAAGATAGTCCCGGACAGCTTAATAACAACAATAAAGACTTACACCACAAAAGAATCTCAGTTGACAACAATATTTATGCAAATGAAAGATTCTCCTGTATGTTTACTATGTAATTAACAAGGAGTTAATTTTTTCATTTTCATATAGTGTTCTCGTAAAAAGGCCCCGATCAGAAATGACGGGGCCTTTTTTATTTAAAATTTCTTCTTCAATTCAGGGTATCCAGTTATTCTTGCCAAAATCAGGTTTGCGTTTTTCCAGAAAAGCATTCCGTCCTTCTTTTGCTTCCTCAGTCATATAAGCCAGGCGGGTTGCCTCTCCTGCAAATACCTGTTGCCCTACCATACCGTCATCAGTAAGGTTCATGGCAAACTTTAGCATTTTAATTGAGGTTGGGGATTTCGCCAGGATTTCCTGTGCCCATTCATAAGCTGTTTTTTCAAGTTTATCATGAGGAACAACCGCATTGACCATTCCCATTTCCAAGGCTTGCTGTGCTGAATACGTTCTACCCAGAAAAAAGATCTCCCTCGCTTTTTTCTGTCCCACCATTTTTGCCAGGTAGGCAGAACCGTATCCTCCGTCAAAGCTTGTTACATCGGCATCTGTTTGCTTAAATTTTGCATGCTCCTCGCTGGCTAAGGTGATATCACAAACCACGTGTAAACTGTGGCCTCCCCCAACAGCCCATCCCGGTACCACTGCAATGACAACTTTTGGCATAAATCGAATAAGTCGCTGCACCTCCAGAATATTGAGTCGGTGGTAACCATCTTCCCCTACGTAACCTTTATGTCCTCTCGCCTTTTGGTCTCCCCCACTGCAAAAAGAGTAGACCCCGTCTTTCTCTGAGGGACCTTCTGCTGAGAGAAGTATCACCCCTATTGATGTGTCTTCCTGTGCATCGTAAAAAGCGTCGTATAACTCTTTGGTGGTTTTTGGTCGGAAGGCATTCCTTACATTCGGTCTATTAAAGGCGATTCTCGCTACGCCAGCCGATTTTTTATAGGTTATATCTTCATATTCTCCGGCGGTTTCCCAAGTAATTTCTGAATTCATATGTTCCTAGTTTCTGAGGCTAAAGATAAGCCTTATGATGTCCCATTACAATCCCTTCACAGGATCTTATTCATCGGCTTCTCCGCGAGCATTCCGCTGTTTGAGTGTTATCCATTTAGAGAGGTATTTGCTACTGCCCATAGTATGGTGTAATAACATCCTTCCCGTGAAATTAGTAATTCTGTGAGATTGCAAATTCTTCTGAAGATCCTGCAAGGCAGCCTTAAATAAGGGACGATAAATTTCAACTCCAAATTCATCCTTGATGAGCTTAATCCCATTTTCCTGAGCAGTATTCCATTGTTCTTTATCCTTATAAAGACGCACTGCTTTTTCTGAAAAATCGATCGCATCTGACGCCACAAGGTCTTTATTGGTCACAAATGCCGTTCCTTCTGCCCCTGTTACGGTCATTACCGAAGGGGTTCCATATCTGACCGACTGGAACAGTTTTCCTTTTAATCCGGCTCCAAATCGAAGTGGCAGGAGATTGACTCGTGTTTTTTGAAGAATCTCTCCCATATCATTTACCCAGCCTTTGACAAAGAATCCTTCTTCAGGCTGATAGAGATCAAGAATGTTTTTTGGAAGATAGGCACCATAAATATTGAGTTTAGCATTAGGCAATGCCCTTCTTATTTTTGGCCAGATGTCTCTTTTTAAATAATTTATGGCATCAATATTTGGTGCATGTTTCCCGTTACCGATAAAGCAAAAATGGCTTCGCAATTCGTAATCAGGCGCCGTTAGAACATGATCTGATCCAGAGGAGTTGTAAACGAATGGGAGGTAAAATAAAAGCGAGAGGTCTATTCGGCTATTCGCTTTTAACCAGGCCATCTCATATTCCGAAATAATCAGCGAAAGATCGCATCGGTAGATACTTGCTATTTCCCTCAACGTTATTTCCTGAACCTGCCAGAAGTCTGAGGTAAAGGCTATTCCTTTTTTGAGGGCGAGTTCCCGACTCTTCCGAAGAGAATGCAGATCCTGAGTGTCGAGAATTCGAATAGTATCCGGCAGCTGTTCGGCCACACGCCAACCAAAATATTCTTCGGTGAGGAAGCGGTCAAAAACAACGATGTGGGGCTTGAGTTCAGCAATGAACTGATCAAAGCTATCACAATTCAGTTTTATCGGAACACAATCGATCCCGCATTGCTCCAGGCTAGCTGAATATTGGGTTTTAGCAGCTGCGGAAGACAGGGTGACGTTATAATTTAGGGACTGTAATAAATTCAGAAGTTGAAGAGTACGGACGCCTGCTCCTGTCGCCTCGGGTTCAGGCCAGGTGAGGCCAATCACAAGAACCTTGGGCGTATTATTTTCCATACTTACATTTTAGCGGCAAACATCTGGGAGATTTTTAGGCGCAATTTACGCTCGTAGTCTTCTTCTAACCACTCTTTATAATTCTTGGTGTTATTCATTATGCAGTAGGAATACTGCCTTACGCGATATTCAATTTCATCCTTCAACTGTTTTGCGAGGATCCGGGCCTCAAAGACATCTTCGCTATTTTCAACGCAGATCTTGGCGTGTTGCTCTATACTTCGTTCCAGCACGATTTTAGATCTTTTCCCCTGAGCAAAAATTTCCTTGTAAACTGCCTTTACATCGAAATCAATTTCCTTAGAATTTGAAAACTTTTCCCTTAGTTCCGGAGGCATCTCGTAGACAAATTCCCTTTCGATATCCTCGTCATTCTTGATGTTTTCCAGGTAGAAATCTGGGAAGTGGAAAATTTCCTGCCAGTCGATAGGCGCATCCCACATACCAAATCTAGCAATGTTATTTCCGAGATCCACAACCGTAAATTCATCTTTGTCAGGTAAAATCCTCGATCCTCGCCCGATCATTTGAAAATACAGTGTGAGAGACCTTGTGGCCCTGTTTAGAATTATAGTTTCCACTGTAGGCTCGTCAAAACCCGTGGTTAGAATACTCACTGAGGTAAGTATCGCATCAGGTGTATTTGAAAACCATTCGAGTATTTCCTTGCGTTCCGATGATGTATTCTTGTTATCCAGATGCCTGATGGGGTACCCTGCCTTCTTAAAGGTTTCGTAGACATATCGGGAAGTGTTGATCCCGTTGTTGAAAATAAGGGTTTTTGTGCCTTTCCCGATCTCTTCATAAGCTCCCAGAAGTTTGGAAAGCATATTGTAATTCCCGTAGAGTTCATCGGAGGATTTTACGGTGTAATCCCCACTGATTCCCAATTTTAATGATTTCAGGCTAACATCGTAATTGTACATGTTGGCCCTGGCCAGATACTTTTTTTTGATCAGGGATTCAATAGATTGACCCACTATAAGTTTTTTATAGTGGTCCTTCATCGGAAGTTTTATATTAGAACTCAATGGTGTAGCTGTCACCCCGAGAATTATGGAGGAATCGAAATACTTAAATAGCTTCCTAAAGGAATTGTAATGGGCCTCATCTATAATCACCAGGCCAATATCATTCAGGGAAATTGTACCCTCTTGCAGCCGATTGTTCAGGGTCTCTACCATGGCTACATAGCACATATGTGAGTCTGTGCTCGGCAGCTCTTTTACATCGCTATTGATGATTTTGTTCTTAACACCAAATCCCCTCAGCATTTTTGAAGTTTGCTGACTGAGCTCTATTCTGTGGGTGAGTACAACGACTTTTTTCCTCCGATGTTCAATAAACCGGCGGGTAATTTCAGAGAATACAACCGTTTTACCTCCTCCGGTAGGAAGCTGGTACAAGAGGTTTGAGTTGTCTGAGTCATTATCGAGGTGCTCAAATATAGTCTGAAGATCCTGCTGTTGATAATCGTAAAGGGTCTTCTCAATATTTTCGGTGGAAATCGACAAAAAATGTTCGGTATTTAGGTTAAAAATTCTATTCAGGGACTCTTAATAAGCCAATTTGCAAAACTAGAAGTTTTTTTCTCTTTAATGAAATTTAAAGTCTGAAATCTGATTTTAGTACCCCAGATCAGGATCAATCTGATTCAACAGGGGTTCGCCATTTTGAAGTCTTCTGAAATTTTCGACCAATTGTGGGACCACTGATTTTGGATCGGATACGCTGGCGACATGCGGCGTTATCTTGATCAGGGGATGTTTCCAGAAAGGATGGTTTTCGGGCAGGGGCTCCTGCTGAAACACATCCAGACAGGCACCTGAAAGTTGGCCGGAATCTAACAGCGGAATCAGCTCGTTCTCTGCCAGATGGCCTCCCCTGGCCACATTGATCAGATAAGCACCTTGCTGCAGTTGCGATAAGTTCGATTTGTTTAGTATACCCTTGGTTTCTGAAGTCAGAGGTAAGAGACAAACCAAGATAGATGTTTGATTTAGGAAGTCTTTTTTTTCCTCTGGACCCTTATGAACCTTTATGCCCGGCTGCGTTTTGGGATGTCTGGACCATCCTACCACCCGAAAGCCAAGTTTGGTAAGGGCATTACCCACATGAGTCCCAAGTGTTCCCAGGCCCATAATCCCTATAGTGTGATCCTTAATTCTACTGTAGGGAATGGGGTGCCATTCTGATGCATGTTTGTCCCTTGCATATTGATCCATATTTTTTAGATGTCCCAGTACTGCTGTAAGCACATATTCTGCCATATCATCTGCCAGGGCATCATCCACAACACGGGTGATAGGGATCCCGGCGGGCCGGGACTTATCTTCGATGATAAAATCTACCCCTGCCCCAAAGGAAGCGACGCATTGCAAGTTGGGATATTCCCCTAAACACCCCTGGGGGTGTTTCCAGACGATAGCCAGACTTATTTCATCTTTGGGATGAGGCTCGTTGTACAAATGCACAGGTAGATCGGGAAATTCATCCAAAAAGGCACTTTTCCATAAATCTAGTTTCCCATCCTGTCTTATTAAAACAATGGCCATAATTGTTTTTTAAAATTAATCATCCATGTACGCGAGCTCGAAAATCTGATTAAAATCTTCCTGAAATTCCCATTCCTGATCATGTAGGCGCCGATTGATCTGTTTCAGGCGTTCTTTAAATTCTGCTAAAATGGCATTGTGGGTAAGATGCTGAACAGCTTCTCTGAACGAACGCAACATACTTTTGTAGAAAGCCTCATTTACCTTGTGGGAGGCCGAATAGCGCTGAGCTGTTTCTATATTGAAAAGCATGAGATCTGCCAATAGGTGGGGATCCATTCCCAATTTATTGTACTGCTTTATAAATTTTTGGGCAACGGAACGCCTGGCTCTGGCGCGCCTTCTTTTGAGCGGGAAATATTCATTTGAAATTTTGGCTTTTGCCTCACCCATCAATTTATCCTCTTTGGGATTAAAGACAAAATTGTAATAGGTTTTAACCTGAGGAAATCGCTCATAGAGATCCATAATCTGTAATTCCAGATCTCTTTTTTTTAACTCTCCCAGATATTTCTTTAATGCCGACTTGCTCATTTCATGCGATATACAGCCTGTAAAGGTATCGATTACACTTCAAAAATCCGCTAAGGCGAGTTGCAAAACCCTATATTTTACCGTAGGTCGGAGGAAATATTAAAGTTCTCATAAAATATGTATAAGATTGGGGGGTTGCTTTTGGAAAAGACAGAAATAAAGTGTATAATGAGAGGATGTAATCATTAAACTTATCAAAATATATGAGGCAACTTAAGATAATCAAGCAGGTCACCAACAGAGAATCAAAATCCTTGGATAAGTACCTGCAGGATATCAGTAAAATAGATTTGATCACTGCCAATGAAGAAGTAGAGTTGGCCCAGCGAATCAGGGCAGGCGATCAACTGGCACTTGAGAAACTGACAAACGCCAATTTGAGGTTTGTGGTCTCGGTTGCTAAACAATACCAAAATCAGGGCCTTACGCTTCCCGATCTTATTAATGAAGGTAATGTGGGGCTGGTTAAGGCCGCCAAGCGATTTGATGAAACCCGTGGATTTAAGTTTATTTCCTACGCGGTATGGTGGATCAGACAATCTATCCTTCAAGCTCTTGCAGAGCAATCGAGAGTTGTACGACTACCTTTAAACAAAATTGGATCCATAAATAAAATCAAAAAGGCTTTTTCCTACCTGGAGCAGGCACACGAAAGACCACCTTCTGCTGAAGAGATCGCTCAGGAACTCGAAATGACAGTTAGTGAGGTAAAACAGTCTATAAAGAATTCAGGAAGGCATGTATCAATGGATGCTCCATTAAAAGAGGGAGAAGATTCCAACCTTTACGATGTCATGCGTTCAGGCGAATCGCCTAAGCCAGACAAAGGCTTAATGCAGCAATCGCTTAATACGGAGATCAATCGTGCGCTGGACACTCTTTCTCCCCGTGAGGCAGATGTAGTTAAGTTGTATTACGGAATAGGAGATCAACAATCAATGACTCTGGCAGAGATAGGTCAGACCTTTGATCTTACCCGTGAGCGAGTTAGACAGATCAGGGAAAAGGCTATTCGCAAACTACGACACAATACGCGTAGTAAGCTCCTCAAGGCCTATTTGGGATAAGCTTTATTGAGATAAAAAGAAAAAAGGAAGCCGCTTGGCTTCCTTTTTTCTTTTCAATATTCTATACATTAAAATGTTTAAGAACAGCTTAGTCTGCTGATTTCGAAATCTTTCAGGATCTCGTTCAGATCCTCAATAAAGTTCAAATAAGCCGCGTTGTCATAATTTGGATTTGCCATAAGCTTTGGGATTTAAAGGTTCACCGATCATCTAGAGATAATCCAGTTCTGCTAATTCATTAACACTCAGAATTTCATTCAAGTCTTTGAGAAAATTTAAGTATTCCTCGCCGTAGGTATCATATAACATGTCTGTTTGGTTTTTAGTGAGATCTGGGACTCAATGATTATGTACTAAAAATATTTTTTCTTCTCAAAAGCAACAACAGTTTGTGGTGTACTGGTAAATAATTGTTGTATATAACGCATTTTATGAGGTACTTATTGCGGTATTAGAAGCCAATCTGGTATCTCAACCCGGCAGAAATGGCCCAAAAATAGTTTCCCGCAGCAAATACAAATTCCTGTCTTGTGATCCCCAAATGTGCCCTGTAAAGCGAGGGGTTGTCCTTAAATGAAAATTGATATTCAGCCATCAGCTGCTGTGATTCCACAAACAAGAGGGTTTCCGCAACCAGAGTGGTATTCGCCAAAAATTGCCTGAATTCAGGCATGAATCCCATCCCTGCATTTATTCCGATATAATTATTCGCATCTTTTAAATACTTCCTGGCTGTAAGTACGCCTGAAATACCCATTGTACTATTCTTTCTAGGGGTCACATATGGTCGTAGTGACAGGTAGTAATTCCCCTTGTACACTCCGGCCGAACCAGTAAAAATAGCCACATCACTATCGGTAAAGGATAAGAATCGGGCTCCCAGAGAGGTTTCAAAGCCCTTGGGCAGGTTTACGTACAGATCTCCCCCAACCCTGTGTTCGGGATAGATCTCGGACTGACTGTAGCCATAATTTAAATAGGCGTAAACTTTTTTTGAAAATTGGGGATACAAATCTATTTCATACTGGGTTCCGTCAATTTGGAATCGGTTACTATAATTGATCCTGGGAATAATTTTTCCATATTTAGTACCAAAATTGAATTCAACACCCGAGTAATACATCGGATCAAAAACCACATCGAATATATCAGCAGAACTAAAAATAGCAACGGAGTTACTGCGTTTATTGGTTTCCACCTCCTTTTCAGCCTCCAATTGAGATGTCTTTGAAGGTTCATTCCAGGAGTTTATAATGCGATTCCTTAAAGAATCCAATTCTTTATCTCCGGGTAGGAAAAGAAGAGCTTTATTAGCCAAGCCAAGGGCCGTGGATCTGTTTAGTGCGAAAATCTCGTTTCGGATTGCCGCAACCCAAACCTCCTTGTTTTTCCTTTCATCTGAGGTAATTCTGTTAAAATGCTTTCGGGCTTCATCGAAGTCACCGTCCCAACTGTAGGTTTTTGCAATTAAATTCTTAACATCTGTATAGTCGGGATACTGATGTAAAATATTGTGAAGGGTATCCCTGGCTTCCTCCCTGCGACCATCACTGGCAAGCGCCATTGCCCGTCGTAGCGAAAGGTCGGGGTCTCCGGAATACGCCATATCCTGAGCATTTAGATGGCTGGCGAAGCTTCCCAAGAGAATCATTCCCATACAGATCCATATGATATGTCTCATGTTCTTATTCATAGCCGTCTTCTTCAAAATTCAGGTATCCGAGATTTTCACTGCTAAAAAGGGTCTGATCTTGTTTCATTTTGTCTTCAGCCCTTTTGATCTTCTCTGTTAGCTCCTCATTGCCAATTCTGTGTTTCCTAATCAGTTTCTTTAGCTCTGATGCCTTATAGTTAGTATCTGCCCAGAAATACACATCCAGCAAAGCAGAATATCCATCGGCGTAAACTGGGTATTTCTTAATGGCCTTTTCAAGTATTGAAGCGGCCCGGGTGTAATCCTGATTCCAGGCATAAATACGACCTTTTAGGATTTCCGTATCGGC
This sequence comes from Muriicola soli, assembly GCF_004139715.1. Taxonomy (GTDB): domain Bacteria; phylum Bacteroidota; class Bacteroidia; order Flavobacteriales; family Flavobacteriaceae; genus Muriicola; species Muriicola soli. The sequence goes on from NZ_CP035544.1 coordinate 1,430,053, forward strand.
ATGACCCGGAACCTCTTTTAGGATATGGTCGCATAGAAGCAAAGCACGTTCTTTATCCCCTTCTATAGCCAGATCCCTGGCTGTTCTGTAAGCATTATCGTAGTCATCGCTGTTAAACACGCTGTTGATCCATACCATATCCGACTTACTTTCCAGTGATGCTACCTGTTTTTGATCAGCTGAAACAGGGATCAGTTTGTCCTGCTCTGTCACGTATTGATTGATAGCCTTGAATTCCCTGAAAGCCGCCTTTAGATCTTCCTTCCTTTCAGTAGATTCAGGATCGTACAAACTGAGATCACCACCTATTTTATACAAGGAATTCCCCGAAATGCACAGGTTGCCTTTTATGAATTCCTGAATGTTCTTGCGGTGTCTGAAGAGTGGGATCTCTTTTTCCTCTTTAATATAACCCTTGTGCACCAGTCCTTCTCCCAGCCAGGCAACCTGTTCAGGCAACTCTGTTTTGTATGCAGTGTGGTATAATCCTGCCAACTCCGGTAAAATATCGCTGTGAGCTACCAATGAGCCTATTCGTGCCGGTGATTTTAACATCGGACTGTACATCATCAAGGGTACCCTGTAACGATCCAGGTAATCTGACTGTGGCAGATCACTTAAGTTATGACTGCCGGTTATGACAAAGATGGTATTGTAGAATTCAGATTTTCGCTTGTACCCCTCTATAAAATCAGCAATGGCCTTATCTGCATAAATCAGACTGGAGAAGACTTCTTCATTTTTTTCAATGAGTCTTTCACTACGTCCCTCATAGTGTTCTGAAGCCAGTATATCCTCAACGTCCATCTTATATTTTTCCTCATTGGGAATATGAAATGGGTTTTTAGTGCTTTGCGTAAGGAAGATATCTACCCTGGGGCCATCCGTACTCTGAAATTCATCCAACCACCTACCGAATAACTCGGAATCGGGATAACCAAGCGAAATACCGGCCGCATCGGGCTGTTGTTGTTTGTATTGAGGTCCGAATGCCTTCCGGTCTGACAGGTAATCGATCTCCTCCTCGTAAAGAAATTTTCCCAGATTGTTTAAGGAAGCATTGCCCCCAAAGTGAAAGGAGGAATAATATCCATTTTCTTTCAACAGATCAATTAGGGTGAATCGATGTGTATTTGTCTCGATGTTAGAAAACCCTTCTTCACCAAAGGGCAAGGAACCTAAAATAGTTGGGATACTTGCAGTTGATTCGCCAGTATTACTCAGATTATGAGGCCAATACAAGGATTTATTGATTAAACCATTTAAGTAAGGCATAAACGCCTTATAGGTCGCATCTTCCCCTACAAAGTCAGATCCAACCCCATCCATAACTATAAAAACCAGATTGGGTTGTTGTGATTTAAGTTCGAAATAATCAGCTAGCTCCCCTGATGGATGAAACGATTTTAACAATGGGTATTCTGCCTGTCCCTCATATTTGTAGAAATTCAAGGATTCTTCTGCGCGATGGTAAATCAGATGCTGTGTCTTATTTTCATTTACGGGATTTTTCCTGGTGATCAAGGTTGCCAGAAAAAGACTGAAAAGTACTATGGTAAATGGGTACATCCTGCTGATCAGATTATAAATGTTGGCGGTCATGCGAAAGAACACATACATAAAAACCACGCTGAGGAAAAGGAAGACCGGGCTGTAGTAAAGCAGAGACAAGCCCTTCTTTTCATTTATTTGTTCGGAAAAGCCTGCGCCTAAAATTTCGTAGTTGTCAACGTAATACTTGGTGAGTAAACCTTCAATCCCTAAAACGGCCACCAGAACTACAACTACCGTCTTAAATCCGAGGTTGGGTTGTATCCTCTCGAGAAATTTGTAAAGGAAGACCAGGAATAAAGCTGTGAGAGAGGTGAAACCGAGATGATGGACAAGCAATAGCAGCAAGCTCTTATTGATCACACCATCGAGCACTCCTGCCCCATACAGCCTTGTATTCTGGTAAAGTGACAGCACCCCCAGACACAGGAAAAATGCCAGGACAAGCCTGATAAAATCACGCAAGTCCCGTTTCTTGGCTCCTATGTTAATATCAGTCTGCATCTTTACGCTTTAGCAAATCCTTTTCTGACCTGTGAACCCCACCCAGATCTAATTTTGAATAATTTTTTATAATTCCCCCGTACTGAAGACCACACAACAAGTGGATGAAAGATTAAGGGCTCCAGGATGGCTACTAACATGAGGGTTAGTATATCCTTAGTCTTTGAATATTGATTATATGAATAGATTTCCCAGAGGATCGCATAGAATGAGAACATGATTGAGAAAAGGTAAATTGTAATAGTAATTGCGATAAAGAAATCCCAGTTGATAATTCCGAGGTAGATAAAGATGATCACTGCCAAGATCCCTACAAATTCGAGTAAAGGCGCCAGCCATTCATAAAAAAACCAATAAGGATAGCTCAACATGCCCAATCTCCCGTATTTTGGGTTAAAAAACATGTCTTTATGCGTATTCAGGGTTTCTAAATTTCCCCTGGACCAACGGTCTCGCTGATTTATAAAAATATTCAGGTCTTCGGGCACCTCTGTCCAGCAAAGCGGATCGGGGATATAGGCCACGTGATAGGGCTCATTCCTATCGTGCATAAATCGTCTCATCCTGAAGATGATCTCCATGTCCTCCCCTACGGTCTCAGTATCATACCCCCCAACTGCCAAGGCGATCTCCCGGTCAAAAAATCCAAAGGCTCCTGATATGATTAACAGGCTGTCTATCCTGCCCCAGGCCATTCTTCCCAAAAGAAAAGATCTGGTGTATTCCAGTAACTGAAATTTCGCCAACCAATTTTTTGGCAACCTGATCTCTTCCAGGGTCCCACCGGATATTTTACAGGAGTTGGCTACCCGGATTACACCACCTACGGCGATTACACGCTTATCAGAATGCTGATAGAACGATTTAACCACATGCAAAAGGGCTTCAGGAACGATGAGACAGTCTACATCAATACACCCTACATATTTGTTTTCGGAGAGATAAATCCCTGCATTTAGGGCATCGGACTTTCCTCCATTGGCTTTATCAACCACGGTTAGCTTGGCAAAGGATCGCTGCTCAGATTTGTAGATTCCGCGAATGGGCTTCGACTTAATATCAGGATCAATGTCTCTATCAATTTTTTTAAGATCGTAAGCCTCGATTAGTTTTTGCAACGTATCGTCCTTACTTCCATCATTTACTACCATCACCTCATAATTTACATACTGCAGCGAGAGCAGGGACCTTACGTTTTCAACGATTGTCAGCCCTTCATTGTAAGCGGGTGCTATTATGGTGATCCCCGGGGCTAAAGGAGATCCCAAGGTCTTTGATATATCCCCAAAACTGTTTTTGTGCTTGTAATGTATTGAATTACGAGTCGCTAGATAGGCCATGAGGATATACAGCGAAAACAATACCACTGAAAACACCAGGAAAACGATGTTCAGGTATTCTAGAATCACATTGAAAACGCTGTTATCCATACTTATTTTCTTGTCTTTTTGGAATCAGAACCATTTAACGTCAGATCAAAGTTCAGCAGTGTAATGAGCTCTGAATTCTTCTCCCACTTCACCAGACTCTCCGTTTCCACTTCTTTTGTGCTCTCTTTCCTGAGTTTTTCACTTAGCATAGCTGCCGTTCTCTTAGCCTTATCCCGCACCTTCCCACTGGGGTCTTTATAAAGTGATTTTAAGAAAGCAAGTTCCTTCTGATCTCCCAGGTCAAGAATTTCATTCATCAGGATCAGTTTCGATTCCACATCGCAGCTTCGGAATAATTCTTCGAATATGCTGAAACCATATGTGGCCTTTTCATTGATTGCTGCTTTATGCTGAGAATCAGAATTATCGTCCAATTCTTCCAGGGTATCCTCTTTGTTCAATTCGCCCCTGCCAATCTCAATGTCCTCCCAATCAACCATAGCACATGCGTCGAGGTCCTCTTCTTCAGATTCAGGTTGACCTATATCCGCATTTTTTGTCGCTTCAGACTTACCATTTTCTTCAGGAAGGACAATTTCGACTCCGTCAACCTTCAATTCATTGATCTGCTGCAAAAGCTTGGGCAGGTTTTGGCTTTCTAAATTTTCGTCTATGACAAAGGGTAGAAAGTTGAAGTTGAGATATTCGGTTTCCATATTTCCATCAATATCCGGCACTTCTACCCTGCTTAGAATCTCCTCCAGTTCTTTTCTGAAGTTTTCATCCGGATGAACTTCCTCATAGGAAACATTGAGCTTCCTGAGCTTTCTTTTCCATTTCTTTTTAGGTTTTTTCTTATCCATGGCGGTTGGTTTTTCTATAACGACAGGTAAAAAGTCGAGTGGCAGATATTTTACTTCCAGATTATCATCCTCAATTTGTTGTTGATCTAGTATCTCGTTGAGCTCTTCCATAAAACAGTAGTCGAATACGTCTAAATCTTCGTAAAAGAGCTCACTGCTTTCTTCTGTGATCTCGATGTTATCTTCTATTGTTTCTGTGGGCGATTCGTTTAATTCCCTTTCTGCGCTTTCCTCGGAAACGGACTGCTCCTCATCCTCCAGCTCCACAGCCTCATCGGAAACCTGAATAAGCGGATCAAGATTATCTTGTGGGAGAACCGTTTCGGGGGAAATGGAATTAATGGCACCTAAAGCCTTACTCTTTACATTAAAATTTGAGATTTTTTGATGCACTTCGAGTAAAAAGGGGATTTGCTCTTCTCCTCCGATTGCACCTAAAGCATCCAGAATAAAAATTCGGGTATCTCTCTTAGCCCTTTTAAATGAGGCCATTAAGGTTGGGATGGCTTCGGTGATTCCAAACTCCTTAATACACTCGATGGCAGCCTGTTTTACTTCTTCATTTTTGTGTTTCAGGAGCTCTGTAACAGAGGCATTGGCATCCGTTTGATTGTAATGCCTGATCAGTCTTAGCGCAAATAAGACGACATCTTTATTTTTGGAAGTGAGCCAAATCCCAAAGCTAGGGGGTAGATAATCTTCTTTGTTGCGAAGTATTTCTAGTATTTTAATTTGCTGCCATTCGGATATCGGGTACTTGTTAGTATCCAGAAATTGTCCGATACCTTCGTGTTTTAGGGAAACTGTTGCAATCTGGGCATGTCTTCGGATGACACTTCGCTTGTGATTTATAAATTTTTTGATCTGGGTATAGGCTTCTTCTACCTCCATTTGTGTTAATTCCACAATCCCTTTGGTAACAATCTCCCAACGCCAGCTGTTGAGCTTTGCAAAAGCATCCAGGTGCAAGTCAAAATCCTTGTACAGTACAAATAGCCTTTGCCTGGCATCACCTGTGAGATCGCGCTGCAGGTCTAAAAGAATTTCTTTCAGAATACTTCTGTTAATGGGGTCCTTGATAAACTCCCTAACTTCAACCTTTAGCTCTACGTATTCGTATTTTTCTTCTTTACTTGCATCTTCCCCGTAGAAGAGGAAATTACTTATAATGGGTGTGAGCTGCTTCCTTCTCTCACTGATGTTCCGCGTTTTTGCAGAGAGCCTGTTCCGGAAAAAAAAGATAAAACCAAAATAGAGGATACACAGACTTCCTAACAAGACACTAAGATCCCACAAAAGATCCGTGTGGATCTCTGGAATACTCAATAGTGAGTAAATTCTATATGTTAGTTCTGCTTTAAACAATAATTAGATTTTGCTTAATTCACGGGTTACTCTCACCAGAAGTTCGGAAGGACTAACAGGCTTTGCTATAAAGTCGTTAGCGCCTAACTCAAAAGCCGAGAGAACATTCTCTTCGTTTCCTGCACTTGAGATAATAATGATGGGTACCTTAGATTGCAGGGTGTTCCTAACGTAGTCTACCAGTTCAAGACCTGAGAAATAGGGCATCATAATGTCACTCACTATGATATCTGGTATTTCTTTTTCGAGTTCTTCTTTGACTTCCCTGCCATCGCAGGACCAATGCACCTTAAAACCGGCCTTATCCAACCTGTAATTCAGGAGCGAAGCCAGTAATTCGTCATCATCTGCAAGTAAAATACGTTTCATAAGCCGCTTATTTATTTTCCTTTTTCAATCGGGTCATTTCCTTGTCCAGGGCAAATTCTACCATGGGATATTCTTTAATAAACTGTTCGTACAGGTACTGCATTTGGTCGTGATTCTTGTCTGTCTTGCAGTGTTCCTGAATCTGTTGCACCAGGATAAGCAGGTTTGCTGCCTGAACCATGGCGAGACCTGATTTCAGTTTATGTGCAACAAATTGCAACTGTTCATAATCCTTGTTTTTTAGATGCATCCTGGCCTTTCCAATAAATTCCAGGACATTACCCTTAAAAAGATTCAGTAATTCCTCAAGCATATCTACTTCACCCATACAGTCCTCCAGCATCCCGCTTAGGTCTATGGACATTCCCGCTTCTAGCTTTTTTTGAACTTCTCCCAGATCTGCGTTTTTTTTCTGCAGGGCATTCTCCTGTTCATTTGAAAATCCGTATTGGATAAGTTTCTCCATTAACTCTTCAGGGGTATAGGGCTTTAGGATGTAGTCATTGATCCCTTTACTTGCGGCCTTCTCTTTGTCGTTGACCGAGAAGTCGGCTGTTAAAGCAATCACCGGTACTTTTGAAATCCTCGGATGATCTGATGCCCTTATCATTTGTGTGATTTCATAGCCGTCCATAACCGGCATATGCAAATCCATTAAGACGAGATGAATATTTTCTTCCTCCAGTATTTTTAAGCCTGTTTCAGCGTGCTCTGTGACGAAGAACGTACAGCCCCATTCCTTAAGGCGTTTTTTTATCAACCATTGATTCAGCGGGTTGTCCTCGAAGACGAGAACAGTTAAAGCTTCAACATCTGCAGGACTTGCATTGGAGCTCTTTTTCATCTTTGTTTTTTCCTCTTTCCCCACCTCATATTCGAGCTGCATGTGAAATGTAGTTCCTTTGTTTACTTTACTTTCTACGGTAATGTCCCCTCCCAGCCTGTTAACGATTTGCTTTACTATGCTCAATCCGAGACCCGTACCACCATACTTCGAAAATGTATGCTGTCTGGCCCTTTTAAAGGCATCGAAAATATGGAGTAAGTCTTCTTCGGAAATGCCGATACCCGTATCCGAGATATAGAATTCAATCCCGACTCTGTTAACATTCGTTGTCTTTAATTTTGCGTCAAGGATAACTTTTCCCTCATCGGCAAATTTTATCGCGTTGCCCAGCAGATTGAGTAAGACCTGACTAAGCTTTGAAGGGTCTCCCAATAAAAATTGTGGAATTTCTGGATCAATTTTTACCTCAAAAGCAATTTTCTTGTCCACAATTAGGGTCTCACAGAGGTAAGACACTTCTCTGATAAGGTTGTGAAAATTGAAAGGGACCTTTTTAAATTCTTCCCGCCCTGCTTCCAGCTTGGAATATTCCAGCAATTCGTTGATGATCTCCATCAGGGAATTTGAAGCCTTCAGAATAGCATTTACTTGCTCTTTCTGAGATTCATCGAGTTTCCCTTCTATCAACAGATCTGCGAAGCCAATAATTCCATTGAGGGGCGTTCGAATCTCATGACTAACTTTTGCAATAAGTGACGATTCTTCCTTTTCGTTCTTTGTAGAGGCCACGTCCTGTTCCTCGGCGGGTTTAGAATTCTCCTCAACTATGGGATTGAATCCCCAGATTTTGGCTTCTAATTCGTTTTTAAAAAGATCGAAAGACCGTTTTAGTCTTGCTGCCTCAGCGGTACTGAGTTCCTCGAAAGAAAAATTGTGGAGGGCCGATTCCAGATCGGTGATTTGAGTAAGTAGGTTTTTAGATTTCAAGCCTGGGGTTTTGGGGTGTATATACCAGACTAAAATCCCCATAAAATCAAGGGATGACAATTAAATGTTACCTAGACTGTAGAATGTGTTGTCAAATTGCTTTATTTGTAGGTCTAATTTTTACAATATGAAGTATTTCATCTCCTTTATCTGTCTTTTATCGGTTGTTTCCTGTGCTGAAACGAAAAAGGAAACCCCTGAAACCATCATCGCCAAAGCGAGAGAAATTCACGAAAAGGTCATCACCGTCGACACTCACGATGATATCAATGTGATGAATTTTACCGATAGTATCAACTATACACAACGTCTGGAAACTCAGCTTAATTTACCCAAAATGGAAGAAGGCGGCTTAGACGTTGCCTGGCTTATCGTGTATACCGGACAGGATTCACTAACCCCATCAGCATACGCCAAGGCGGAGGAGAATGCCATGGCCAAGTTTGATGCCATCCACCGCCTCTGTGAGGATATAGCCCCTGATAAAATTGGGCTGGCGCTTTCTTCAGAAGAAGTGAGAAAGCTGCATAAAGAAGGTAAAAAAGTGGCGATGATCGGGGTTGAAAATGCTTATCCCATGGGAGAAGATCTCACAAATTTTGAAAAGTACCATCAATTAGGTGCCCGATATGTATCCCTCTCTCATAATGGGCATAGCCAGTTTGCCGACTCTAACACGGGCGAAGCCGACAGTGTATGGTTACATAATGGTTTAAGTGAATTAGGTAAACAAGCTGTTAATGAGATGAATAGACTTGGAATAATGATAGATGTTTCACATCCGGCCAAGTCTTCTATGCAACAAATGATAGAGCTCAGCAAAGCCCCCTAATCGCTTCCCATTCTTCCGCACGGGCATTATGCGATCACAGTCGCAATCTCGACGATGAACAACTGCAATGGTTAAAAGAAAACGGAGGCGTTGTACAAACCGTAGCCTTTAGTTCTTACCTGAATACCGAAAAAGACGAGAAATACAAAGCATTTATGAAGGAATTGTATCAACAGGTGGCCGATTCCCTTGGCATCAATTGGTACGAAAGATCACAGTTCAGAAGCCTGAGCCCGGAACAAAGGGCCGAATTTATTGAAAACTATCCCAAGGTCATGGCTATGGGAAAAGAACTGGCGGATACCAAAATCGACGTGCCCCCGGCAGTAAATGTGGCCGACTTTGTAGATCATATCGATTATATGGTTGACCTGATAGGGATTGACCATGTTGGCATAAGTTCGGATTTCGATGGAGGAGGCGGAATTGAAGGCTGGTCTGATGCCTCAGAAACCTTCAATGTTACCCTGGAACTGGTAAAAAGGGGTTACTCTGAAGAAGAAATCGCAAAACTTTGGGGTGAGAATTTACTTCGCGTACTCGATGAAGTACAGGCCGTAGCTTTGGAAATGCAATAGATTAATCGTCCTCCTCTTCGGCCAGGCGGTCTTTTACATATTCAATCTTCGTCTTACCGTGTGGCAAGGGTTTGCCCTTAGAATCGAGGTTTACCATAATGATATTGTCAACCGTAAGTATGGTCTCACGGTTCATTTTATTCCGAGCTTCGCATTTCAAAACCAGCGATGATTTTCCAAATTTAACTACCTCTATCCCAATTTCTATGATGTCACCCTGATGAGCTGTGCTCATAAAGTTGATTTCCGACATGTATTTGGTAACTACTTTTTTGTTCTCCAGCTGTATGATGCTGTACAGCGCGGCCTCTTCGTCAATCCAGGAGAGTAATCTGCCCCCAAATAGCGTTTCATTGGCATTAAGGTCTTCGGGTTTTACCCATTTTCTGGTGTGAAATCTCATAGTCATTAATTTGATGCAAAATTACTATTATTAATAGCTCCCAAAGGTGATATTATGATGGTATAAGTTCGAATTACCATTTTGACAATTTAGGGGGCGAATAATTGTCAACTTCTATTCCTGTGTGAACTTAAATCGAGAACTTCTGTTAAACTAATCCAAAGCCCGTCTCATTTTCCTTCTAATTTTAAGAAATTTGCATAAAAGCGAAGCGTATGATCCTTTTTGTAGATATGGATGAAGTGATGGCAGACACCTACACAGCTCATATTGAATATTACAATAGGGAATTTGGTGAAAACCTGACAAAGGAGGAGTGTATGGGCCATGAGGTCTGGCAAAAAGTACCTAAAGACAGAAAAGACAGTATATGGCAACACTACTATGCCGAAGGATTTTTCAGGGGTCTTAAACCGATGCGGAACAGCATTGAGGTCTTAAAGGAATTAAACGATAAATACGCCATATACGTCGCCTCCGCGGCCATGCAATTCCCTAATTCACTACTTGAAAAGCATCAATGGCTGGATGAATACTTCCCTTTTATTCATTGGAAAAACCGAATACTCTGTGGTGACAAACAGATTCTCAGAGGCGATATTCTTATCGATGACCGCTCCCACAATCTCGAGAATTTTGTTGGCAGGCCCTTGTTGTTCACTTCGCCGCACAACATTAATACCAATCACTTTGAAAGGGTAAACAACTGGGAAGAAATTGCAAAAGAACTACTCTAAGGGCCCCTGCTTTTGTTCATAAAGCCGTTAACAAGTAATTGATTTTTGCAAAATGCCCCCCTGATGATTTTCTAATTTTATTAAAACTTCAAAGATGAACGATAGATCTACCGAGCTTCTGAGGTTTCGTCCTTTATTACCAAACGCGCGAATTACCGAAGACATGAGCGGGGATGAAAGATTCCAAAATGCAACTTTAAGACCTATTATCAAATTTCAGAACGCGCTTTTAATCGCGGCATTCCGAAATTATGTGCACAAGCACAAAAACTTCTTCCACGGACTTACGCTGCCCAAAAAGCTCGAATACATTGAACACGCCATACAAAAAGACGTGAAATTCAGGAATTCCCTCAAAGGAATGATCATTGGGCAATATACCGTAGAGGAGTACGAGATCTATATTCAGAATTCTTCAGCACTCAACAAGCGAATGATGAATATGGTGATCGAAAGATTGAAAGATCAGGTTCAACTATTTGAGCTCGCTTCCTTATCGCAATAAGGATTCCCCGTTGAGATTGGTTGTGAGAATATCACTCATCAGGTCAAAATATGGCCTGATTGCCTGAAAAGAATCATCCACTTTTGAAAGGAAATCAGAGGATAGTACCTCTTTGTCTGTAAAATTCCTGACAAAGATGAATTGTTTCTTTCGAATAAGGTCAATATCCGGGTGTTCCTTGTCAAATCCCTTTGGCGCCGTTTTAAGTTCATCTCCGGTTAGGTCGCCCCAGACACCTTTTAATTTCTTTGCCCCTATTACCTGACGGAATTCAGAGGCATTTGTCTCCAACTCTTTTCGAATCCTAAAGAGATCCTCTTTGTTTGGATCCCAAAAGCCTGTAGCAATAAAGGTTTCCCCAGGCTTTATCCTCGCGTAGTAACCCCCTCGCAGTGCCTTACCAGCCCTGCTGAAAGATCCTGCATAATGGGTTTTATACGGCGTTTTATCTTTGGAAAAACGAACATCCCTGTAGATACGAAACATTTTAAATTTGTCCAGCTCATCATGGAGCCGCATACGTTCCATAAGGGTCAGATAGAAGTCTTTTACCTCTTTTTCGTGAGTTTTGAATTCTTTTTTATGCTCCTGAAACCAATCGCGGTTGTTATTAGCAGACAATTTCTTTAAGAATTCCAGGGCATCCTTGCTGATACTTACGGTTTCCATAAAGCTTAGGATTTAAAAAGTTTTGTAATAAAGTTAACCTTTTTAAATAAGGGGCTTTTTAATTAATGGTTAATTTTAAATTGTAAAAAGAAGCCATGGATAGCCAGGAGATCATCATCAACAAAATCAAACAGAATAAGATCCAACCGAATCTCAGATTCAGACTCAAAAGAGAGACTGAGGCGTTTACAGACTTATTGTTTCTCTCTCTATTTGATATAGAAACCCCTTTCAGAGATAATTTGCCCAAGTTGAAGCAACAATTTGATCTGCTCGTAAACCTCGCTTGTTGGGATCCGGAAAAATCCTGTGGCTCCGTCTGGGAAGACTATTTTCAATCCCTGCCCACGGTTTTGGAAAGTCTCAATTTAGATGCTCAGGCCATAGCTGATTGCGATCCGGCATCCCTCTCTATAGAAGAAGTGTATCTGGCCTATCCCGGATTCTATGCCATAGCGATTTATCGCCTTGCGCATGAGCTCTATAAACACAAATTTCCTCTGGTGCCCCGACTGATGACCGAGTACGCACACAGACAGACCGGCGTTGATATCAATCCCGGTGCCCAGATTGGAAAGTCATTCTTTATCGACCACGCCACTGGTGTTGTGATTGGTGAAACAGCCGTTATACGCAACCATGTCAAAATCTATCAAGGGGTAACGCTTGGTGCGCTCTACGTAGCGAAAAGCCTCAGTAATACGAAACGACACCCGACAATTGAAGATAATGTGACTATATACGCCAATGCTACTATCTTGGGAGGGGAAACGGTGATTGGTGCCAATTCTATAATCGGAGGTAATGCATGGCTTACAAGTTCGGTACCTGCGAATTCAAAAGTTTTCCACACCCCGGAAATTGAAATACGACTTCAGGATAATGGAATTTAAACTAATAGATCTTATAGGGAATACCCCATTGGTAAAGGCAAAATCCTTGAACCCTAACCCTGCTGTTCAGTTGTATTTTAAACTGGAAGGACAAAATCCGGGGGGCAGTGTAAAAGACCGGGCTGCCTTGAATATGATCACAAGCGGACTTGAGCGGGGAACATTTTCAAAAAGTACACCCCTTATTGAAGCCACAAGTGGTAATACCGGGATAGCGCTGGCCATGATAGCAAGTTTGTTCGATCTTCAAATTGAACTTGTAATGCCTGAAAATGCGACAAAAGAAAGGGTTCAAACTATGCGTGCCTATGGAGCTAAAGTGACACTAACCTCTGCGGAAAAAGGAATTGAAGGCGCAAGGGACTATGCAGAATCTAAAGTGTCCGGAGAAGGATTTGTAATGGTAAATCAGTTTGGCAATGATGACAACTGGAAAGCACATTATAAAAGTACAGGCCCTGAAATTTGGCGTGACACCGGAGGAAAGGTTACTCATTTTGTTTCCTCAATGGGAACCACCGGAACTATAATGGGTACGTCGACATTTTTAAAAGAACAAAATAGTAACATTCAAATTATAGGGGTGCAACCTACGGACGAATCGAGTATTCCCGGAATCAGGAAATGGCCAAAGGAATACCTGCCCAAGATATTCAACCCTGCGAAAATAGACCGGATCCTTGAAGTAAGCGAAGAGGAGGCCATCGCCATGACCAAACGCCTGGCTGTGGAAGAGGGTATTTTCGCCGGGATGAGCAGCGGTGGGGCAACTTCCGCGGCAGTAAGGCTCGCGAATGAATTAAAGGAGGGTATAATTGTTTCTATCATCTGCGATCGTGGAGACCGTTATTTATCATCAGACCTTTTTGAATAAGGCAAAAAAAAAATGCACCTCACAGGTGCACTTTTCTTCCAATCAGTAAGTCGGATTAGATGGAGTCATCGGTAGCATCTTCTACCTCTTCTACCCCGTCTTCCACAGCGTCCTCTACTTCATCTGCTGCATCCTCAACGGCATCTTCTACTTCTTCTGCTCCATCTTCCATGCTGTCTCCAACCTCTTCGATTGTATCCTCTACTTTCTCTTCAGTAGATTTTGTCTCCCTGCAACTCAGCGTGAGCAAGCTCAAACTAATCATCATGGTGACAGCAAATAATATTCTTTTAATCTTCATAATACTCTGATTTTAGTTTTTAATCAATGTTAGTGAATGGGTATTACATTATCTGGTATTCCTCTATCTTAAAGGAAACTCTGTTGCCTTCATTGTCAGTAAAGATAAATACTTCCTTTCCTTCATTCAGGGCAGCTTTGGATAGATCCGTATTGTCTGTGATCATCAGGTTTTCGCCTTCCCCTACGGCTACATAGAGTTCATTTTCGTTTAGCAGGAGGACAAAATCTGACTTCACATCGGCATTGTAGCTGAAACGGATCATCTCATCGTATTCCTCGTCCTGGTCCAGATCAATCTTGACCGTCTTATAAATAGTTTTCTTTGGAATTACCCTATCCTGGTTAACCTGTCCTTTATCTTCCCCTTCCAATTGTATTTTCTGTGTCTGGGTAGTAGTAACCTTCACTGAATTCTTGATCAATTCTCCTTTTTCATAAACCTTGTAAGTCTTTTCCAGGTTCTCCGAGGCTACGGTATCAGTTCTGAAAGTTCTCGCTTTATTGTCTGACATGGCCTCCTGGGCAAATCCGAAGGAGAAGGTCAGTATACTCAGTGATATTAAAGTGATTTTTTTATATATATGTTTCATATTTTAAATTTTTAAGATTAATAATTAATTCTATTTAACTTGTGATTAGTTTGTGGAAAGTGCTTCAGCAAATTCTTTGGAATTCACCTTAAGGCCGGTGTTGAATTCCAGAGTCCTGATGGGGAAAGGTATATTGATTCCTTCTTTGTCAAACGCTTTCTTTAAAGCCTTAATGACGGTGTTCTTAGCCCGTAATTTTTCGATGGCACTTTCGCTTGTGATGTAGAATCGGATGATGAAGTTAATGGAACTTCCTCCAAATTCTTCAAAGTAGAACTCTACGTCGTCCATGGATTTTACCTGATCGATAGCCTCTTTTACCGTTTTCTTGGTAAGATTCTCTACAAAATCAAGGTCAGATTCATATCCTACGCCACATCCGAGAACCACACGCATCTTATTGGTGAGTGTAAAGTTTTTTAACGGATTCTCCAGTATGGTTTTATTGGGTATGATGACTTTATTGTTATCCGCTTCCTTGATGATAAAGTTATTGAGGTTGATCTTTACCACCTCTCCGGCAAAGCCATTGGTTTCTATCCAGTCGCCGATGCGTATATTCTTTCTAAAAGATAATACCACCCCGGAAATAGTGTTAGACAATGCTCCCTGCAGAGCGAGACCAACAACCAGACCTGCTACCCCGGCTCCCGTTAATAAAGACATGAGCGCGTCATTGAGATCCAGGATGCTTAAGGCCAGAAACAAGCCAAAGAGCACTACTACTACGGTTGTTAGGTTGGAAATCAAGTTGGTAATCGACTTTTGAGGTACTCTTTTTGCTACCAGTTTAGATACTCCTTTACTGGTGTACCTGGCCAGGAAATATGCTGCCAGTAAAACCGCTACTGCCAATACTATATTGGGAAGGTTTTCTACAAAAGCAGAACCCCAGTCGGAAAGTTTATTTAGTAATATATCGAACGATGATTGTAAATCTTCTTTCATTATAATGTGTTTTTAAAGGTTAATATTCTCTTTCAGCTTTTACATGGGCTTAGATCATAGATGCCGTATTTAATTGGCCTTTTTTATCCTTATTCCATGCATTTAGCATCCAACTGGTCTTTTCCAGTTCCCGGACATAGGCGCCGATTAGATCTATCGTTCCTTCGTCATTTATGGAATTCGCTTTTTCAATCACTTTGCCCATTTGTTTCAGGAGGATACTGTGGGCTTTTAAAGTCTCGGCAATCATTTCCCGATCTTCCAATTTCCCTGTACTTTCCTCAATAGTGGCCGTTTTTAGATAGGCGCTAAGGTTGCTCATAGGATGGTATCGTAAGGTCAGGATCCTTTCGGCGATCTCATCGATCTTCACCCTGGCATCCGTATACATCGTTTCAAACTGCTCGTGCAGGTCGAAAAAATTCTGTCCTAATATGTTCCAATGAAAGTTTCTGAGTTTCTGGTAGTACAAGTGATATTCTGCCAATAATGTATTGAGTTCAATTACTACAGGCAATAGTTTTTCTTCTTTGATATTTAAATAATTCATAGCGTTATAGTTTTCGTTAAAAAAATGTTTTGTGTTGGAAGCGAAGTCTTAAAAAGTGCCAAAGGTATTTTGGCGGTGCTGGGCGAACGCCCTTAAAAAGAATAGTTTTTAACGTTCCAACACCTTTAATATAAGGGATATACGAGATTTGTCAAGTGATTTAACACCCTTTAACGAAAATTAAAAGTATTTAACAAAAAGAGGTGTTAATACGTCCCTTGTATCACAAATAAATTGGGAAAATCTGAAGTGCGCCCGTAAAGTAAATCAGTTTGCCTTGGAAAGTAGTAAATCATCCATAACATGCTGGTACTCATCAAAAGTACTTAAATTGTTATGCCTGCCTCCTTCGAATTTAATAAAGGTGCGCTGCTTTCCCTCAAGACTGCGATAGAGTTTAAGTGCTGATGAAATGGGTACTACCCTGTCTTCGTCTCCCTGAAGAATAATTATAGGGCAATTTGCCTCTTGGAGATATTGATGTGTTTTAAAGGGGTATTTCATAAGCCTGTCTACAGGTAAAATCGGAAATCTTTCTTTGGCCACATCCACCAGGCTGTAAAAAGGTGTTTCAAGTATTAAGGTGGAAACCGAATTCCTTGATGACAAGTAAGAAGCCATTGCAGTACCCAAAGACCTGCCATAGAGGGTGATCTCATCATGACTGTACATAGCCGAGACGTAGTCGTAAAATGCCTGGGCGTCTTCCAGCAAAGCCGCCTCACTGAGCTTTCCGCTACTCTTACCATAAGTTCTGTAATCCATAATCACAAGATCGTAATTACGCCGTACCAGGCCTAGGACCTCATTCCCCCAGCGTTCCAGATTCCCTGCATTCCCGTGGAAATAGAGAATAACGCCCCTCGGATCTTCTCGTTTAAAATGAAGCGCATTTAGCTTAGCCCCGTCGGGTCTGGTGATAAAAAATTCCTCAAAGGGTTCATCAAAGGAATACTGGTATTGATCTTCTAATTTTGTGGGAAGAAAAATAAGTTTCTCCTGCAGGTAGTATAGCATACTAATGATGATTAAAATTCCGGCAATAATGCCCAGGATCGCCTTTTTTACATTACGCATAAGGCTTAGAGGTACTATGTTCTGTCTCATTTCCCAGAGTATCTGACTTTCTTTTCTCTGGTTTTGAAGTGATAATATCGTGCAGCATTTTGTGGTACGACTCGAAACTGTTTAAATTTTTATGGCCGCCGCCAATCACCGTATACAGGGTGGTTTGTTCCGGTTTTATTTTAGATAGTTTTATACTCGATTTATAGGGAATGAGATGATCATCTGTGCCGTGAATGATGTGCACAGGACACTGTACATATTTCAGCCATTTATAGGTGGGCATGGGAAATTTGAGTAAAAGTGACAATGGCATAAAGGGTATGTACTTTTTAGCCACATGTCGCAAACTGTAATATGGCGCATCGAGGATGAGCATTCTCGGATTGTTCATTGAAGCCAATTTTGCTGCAAACCCCGAACCCAGTGACCTTCCATAGAGGATGATATACTTCTCCTCCACTTTCTCCATTATCTTATTGTAAACCACCTGCATATCCCTTTTAATGGCTTTTTGGGTCCTCCTTCCAGTACTCTTTCCAAACCCCCGGTAGTCTACCATAAGGACATCGTAACCTAAACGAGTAAAATCTACGGCAAATTTTCCCCAGCCCTTTATACTTTTTGAATTCCCCTTCAAATAAAAAACAATCCCTTTGGGATTTTTCGCTTTAAATCGAAGGCCATTGATTATGGCGCCGTCTCTGGTTTCCACGTTGTATTCCTCCGTGATCTGATTTTCGTAATAAAACTGAAAATCCTCCGGGAGTTTTTCCGGTTTAAACATCAGATAATCCTGTAAGAAATACAATAACACACTAACAAGAAGGTAGGCTATAAAAAGAAATATCAGTATGTAAGCCCAATTTGGCATGTATAGATTTTGGTTTTAATTTACAAAATAAATCAGAAGAGGATCTTAAATAAAAACCTGGGCAGTTTTAAATCAAATCCAGCGTTTTTTCTTGAAGTAGATCAACATCAGCAGAAGTAATACAATCATTATACCCCAAACCATATAATATCCATTTTCCCAGTGCAATTCCGGCATATGATCAAAGTTCATCCCATAGATACCCACTATAAAAGTTAGAGGGATAAAAATTGACGCCATTACGGTGAGTACTTTCATCACCTCATTCATCTTATTGCTCACATTGCTCATATATATCTCCATAAGGCTCATCGCCATTTCTCTGTAGATCTGAAGGCTTTCATTGATTTCCAGGCAATGGTCCAGGGCATCTCTTAGAAAAAGTTTTGTATCCTTCGTAATCAAGGGATTCTCCGAGTCTATTAAGCGGCTGACTAATTCCTTCACAGGAGCAACAAACCTTCTGATCCTTAGTACTTCTTTTTTAAGCTCCTGTATCTTCTGCGCTGTTTTTGGTTTCGGATTTCGATAGACTTCTTCTTCAAGGATCTCTATCTGTTCACTGATGTGTTCGAGAACCACAAAATAATTATCGATAATGGCATCGAGTAAGGCAAAATAAAGATAATCTGCTCCCCTGCTCCTTATACGTCCCTGTTTACCGAGTATTCTTTGTCTTACCGAATTAAATACATCGTCTTTTAATTCCTGAAATACAAGAACAAGGTTTTCAAATAACACCAGGGCCACATGTTCAATAATGATATTCTGATCATCATCGAGATAGATCATTTTAAAGACGCCAAAAATATAATTGTCGTACTCATCAACCTTTGGACGCTGCTCGGTATGCACTGCATCTTCGAGTACCAGTGAATTTAATTCGAATAATTTTCCAAGACTTGTAATAAATCCTTCATCGCTGAGCCCTACCAGATTGATCCATTTAACCTCCCCTTCCTTATACTCGTTAAGGGTTTCAATTTTTACCGGACTGTATTCTTCAGCATACTCGTCTTTATAAGCGATCACATCCAGGGAACTAATGGCATTTTCACGATTTCCCATATAAGTGATCGTTCCCGGGGCCTTCCCTACTTTCTTGTGGATTTTGAATTTCTTTTTGAGAGGTTTACTACCGGGTAGATGAATTTTAGCCATGTACAACAAGTTTAATTTAAAGATATAAAACAATTTGGCACTACATGAGTTCCACGGCGTTCAGATATAGTCCGGAGGCAGGAGCTATGTAAGGAATATCGACTTTGTTACCCGGCTGAAGGGCTTTTTGAAGGAACTCAGGCTCTATTTCCCTTTTACCAAGCAATACCAGGACTCCCATAATCATCCGGATTTGATATCGCATAAAACCATCTCCCTTCACTCTTAGCATATAGCTTTTTTCCGGAAAGAAGTTAGCCTGTATGGCAATATTTTCTTCTATAGAGCAATGAGTTATCCGTCTCACGGTAGTAGAACCGGGCCGCAGGCGTGCTGTGAAGTTTCGAAAATCGTGTTCCCCCTCGAAGACAGATGCCCATTCCTGCATCAGGGGTAAATCGAGCTCATCGGGAAAATTCGCGAGAAAGGGAGCGGAATACGGATGGTTTTTAGAACCAAATGAAAACAGGTAGTGATATTCCTTATTGGAGGCATCCTTAATAATATTCAAGCCTTCTCTGGCTTTTTCCATCCCCAGAACACGAATATCAGCCGGTAAATTTCGATTGAGTTCTCTGGTAAATTCATCCATCTCCTTTACAGGGCCGTTTTGGGAGATCAATTGAAAAGCTGATTTCAGCGCTGAAACCTTGGCATCAGTTCTGCTTGCCCCTAAGACCTTGTAATGCCCCTCAGGGCTGATAAACTTTAAGGTCTTCCTGATCATACCCTCCACCGTTTTCTGACCGGGTTGTCTTTGCCAGCCGCTGTATCTGAAACCCAGATATTGGACCCAGACAATATATATGTACTTCCCCTTCATCCTATACTTATAAGATTTAAAGATATCACAAATATGCCGTAGAATATTTAAGCCTTTCCATTCACCCTGTTATCAGAGGCTATATAAAAAATTTGTACTTTGTAGGAACAACTACGAAAACAAGCTAAGATGAACAAACATTCAACAACAAAACCGCCGGTCTGGTATTGGGTGGTTAGCGTACTTGCCCTTTTGTGGAATCTTATGGGGGTAATGAATTATCTGGGCACTGCCTTTATGAAAGAAGCCATTAAAGCAGAAATGACTGCTGCGCAGGTAGAGCTCATGGAAAATACTCCAGCCTGGGTTACAGCGGCCTTTGCAATCGCTGTATGGTTCGGGGCTGCCGGGTGTATCGGTCTGCTGCTACGTAAAAAGTGGGCCAAATCGGTTTTGGGATTTTCTCTGATCGGTGTCCTGGTTCAAACCGGATATGGTTTCTTTATGACCAATGCCACGGAGGTATACGGCAAAACAGAAGCCGTCATTATTCCACTTATGGTGATTACTATTGCCATCTTACTGGTCTTTTTTGCCCGATTAAGTGAACGAAAAACATGGATCGCATAAAATGATCGATGTACAAATCAATTTTTTAAATCACGGATCTCACTACGTTTGCAAGGCAACTGTTTTGATCAGTCATTATATAAAAATAAATAATGACTGAACTTCAAAAGAAACCGCGGATAGATATCATCGATGCACTCCGCGGGATTTCACTTGCCGGTATTGTTATCGTCCATATGGTCGAAAATTATCTCGCTTCACTTCCCCCCGAAGGAGCGATGGAAGCAGCACATCAGGGAACCTTTGACTACGTTATAGACGGGATTATCCTTTTACTGCTGAGAGGTAAGTTTTTTGCCTTATTCTCCTTTCTATTTGGGCTGAGTTTCTTTATCCAAATGAAAAATGCCGATCTAAAAGGCAGGGATTACCAACTTCGCTTTCTATGGCGTCTTGCGCTTCTCCTTCTTTTGGGATATTTTCACAGCCTTTTTTATCGCGGTGACATCCTTACTATCTACGCCCTTCTCGGGGTATTTCTCGTACCCTTTTACCGACTTAAAAAACAATGGATTTTAGGTTTTTCCGTATTGATTTTTTGGGTTTAGGTCGATTTTTGGTGTTCTTTTTTACGCATGGTGAAAATATCTTCCACGCTCATAGTCTTACAGAAGACAGCCCTGAAATAATTGAGTATTTTAATATTGTATCACAGGGATCCCTATGGGAAGTTTTTAAAGCCAATGCCTGGGAAGGCCATGTAATGAAATTGGATTTTCAGTTAGGAATTTTTTCCAGAGGCTACCTCACATTCGGTTTCTTTCTCCTGGGACTCTACACAGGCAGGATAGAATTCTTTAAAAACTACATGGAAAAGAAGCAACTAGTGAAGGATTTACTCTGGGCATCAGTAATACTGTTGTGCATATCCGTTTTGATCACCGTTGGAGCTTTTGTTCAGATCGGTCCTGAGCCGCGATTTGACAGTTGGTACGCCATGATTGGTTTAACCGGTTTTGACCTTGTAAATATTTCTATCACCTTTATCCTTCTTTGTCTTTTTGTAATGGTCTACAGGAAAGAGAAATGGAAAAAAGGTCTTAATCATTTTATTCCCTACGGCAGGACCGCACTCACCAACTACGTTTTGCAGAGTGTTGTTGGTACTTTGGTTTTCTATGGCTGGGGTCTGGGCTATATTGGAAAGCTTAGCAACACTACTTCTTTTGGTCTTGCGTTACTGCTTATTTTGATCCAGATTCTGATTAGTAAATGGTGGATGAAACACTTTTATTACGGTCCATTTGAATGGCTTTGGAGAAGCCTCACCTTTTTCAAGGTCTACCCTTTCAGAAGGGTAAAAGTGTAAAGAAATTTGTCCTGGCTGAACATTCAGAGTCTGCTTTCACCACAGCTTTTGAAGCATACTCAACATTCCGTGCAGTTCAACGATTTTTTTCAAATAAAGCATTCCAACTGCCCGTTCTGAAGTTGAATTTTCTAAAAGCTGTGGAACCGCCCATGAATAATTTCTTGAGAATCATACCCTGGAAAAAATGCTACCTGCTCTCGTTTAGCCTGCTTCCCTTAATTGTGGTCTCAGATTTTTATGGACTATACACCAACAAGTTTTACTTTCTGAAAATCGACAACTATATTTTACCTTCCTGGTTTTGATACATCTTTATTACTTGAACTTGTTACTGAGAGCAGAGAAAACCAATAGCATAACGCTTAGTTCACTGAGGACCATCGAATTTGCCATGTATGCCATCCTGCCTGTTTACCTTTTTAAGATGGCAGAGACCCTGTACATCCTTACGACCTATTTAGACCATTCTGAACATATTTTCCCAACGACTTTCGTTCCGGTTGGCAGTACAATTCTTATACTGCAGGCTTTGATCATATTTCTGACCTTTACCACATTCCGGCACCGAAAGGACCGATTAGGGCCCTTCAGATACGATCGTATCAACGGACAATAATGCTCATAACCAAGTGTATGAGACCTGTGCTATGGCAGCACAAAAAAACCCCGCATCAGCGGGGTTTTTCTATAATTTACTTATAAATCCTCCGTAGAGATCTTTTAACTTGAATCCCTTTTTATACCGCTGTTTACTCAGCTTTTTATGGACCACCAATCCCCAGAGAAGAAATTCTTTCAGGAAATAGGAATCCTCTTGCGCCGCCTTGGGTTGGTGTTTGCTGATCAGGTCCTGCAAGGGAGGTATGCTGTCCAGCAATTTTCTGTATTCCGCCTCACTCAGGTCATCCGGTAATTCAATGCCATCTCTGTCGAAAAACCATAGAATAAGATCATCATAAGGCCCCTCAGCGTCTTTTTGCTCCAGCTTTAGAATAGCCGGGAAGTAATTAGGGAAAAGACTTTTTACAGCATCATCAATAAGCATCATGGCTACCGTATCTGCCCCTTCTTGTTCCCCTTCGTAGACCAATTCAATCTTACCAGTTATGGCTGGAATTACACCTATAAAGTCTGAAAGTCGCACCGTAGTTCCTGAAGCACCCTGCAACAGGGCCCTTCTCTCGGCAGTGCTCAATAAATTTTCAAATGCTGTAATACTCGTTCGGGCACTTACTCCACTTTTGGCATCCACGTATTCACTGCTTCGCGCCTCGAAACTAATCTGTTCAAGCAGATCCTTAGCGAGTTCAGGCACGTAGATCATTTGAGCTTGATCCCCGTCTAAATTCGCTTCCTGTTCTGTAATCTTCCTGGCAGTTTCTACTTCCTTGGGATAATGTGTCAGTATTTGCGAACCTATCCTGTCTTTTAAAGGAGTTACTATGCTGCCCCTGTTGGTATAGTCTTCCGGATTCGCTGTAAAAACGAATTGCAGATCTAATGGCAGCCGTAATTTAAATCCCCTGATCTGAATATCTCCTTCTTGTAAGATATTAAAAAGGGAGACCTGAATCCTGGCCTGCAGATCGGGTAATTCGTTGATTACAAAAATACAGCGGTTTGCTCTGGGGATCATTCCAAAATGGATCACTCTGTCATCGGCGTAAGAAAGTTTGAGATTAGCTGCTTTTATAGGATCAACATCACCAATAAGATCTGCCACGGTCACATCCGGGGTTGCTAGTTTCTCATAAAATCGTTCATCTCTGTGAAGCCATGAAATAGGAGTATCCTCGCCTTTTTCTTTAATAAGTTGCTTGCTGTACCTCGAGATCGGAGCAAATGGATCATCATTGATTTCGGAACCTTCCACCACAGGGATGTACTCATCGAGGAGATTAACCATGAGTCGAGCCAGCCTTGTTTTAGCCTGCCCCCTTAAACCCAGCAGATTAATATTATGCCGGGATAAAATGGCCCTCTCAAGTTCAGGAATAACCGAATCTTCATATCCCCAAACGCCTGCAAAGGTCTCTTTTCCATCCTTTATGCGTTGTATGAGATTTTTTCTCAATTCATCTTTGATTCCCTGAGACTTGTACCCCGCCTTTTTAAGATCTCCCAGGGTTTTAATTTTACTGTAATCTAATTTCATATCTCTTTTCCTTGTCGTATGCCTGTTATTTCAATCTTTTTTTTCTGTTTTTTTCATAGTCTTCGAAGATCATTTCTCCTAATCCCTGTAAACCGGTAAATAAGGCTTTCCCTTTGTTCGCTTCAGTAAAATGCCTGACAAATTGTTTTAAATAGGGATCCTGCGCAATCATAAATGTGGTGATCGGGATATGCAATTTACGAGCCTGTCTGGCCATATTGTAACACTTTTCTACAATAAAATCGTCGAGTCCTACACTGTTCTTGTAATAATTTCCATCTGGCAACCGAATGCAACTGGGCTTACCATCTGTAATCATAAAGATCTGCTTGTTGGTGTTTTTCTTTCTGCGGAGCATGTCCATGGCCAATTGAAGTCCGGCCACCGTATTCGTGTGATACGGTCCTACTTTAAGGTATGGCAGGTCTTTTATAGGTATGGGCCAGGCGTCGTTACCAAATACCAGGATGTCTAAAGTATCCTTGGGGTAACGTGTGGTTATAAGTTCTGCGAGGGCCATGGCCACTTTTTTGGCCGGAGTGATCCTGTCTTCGCCATAGAGGATCATACTGTGACTGATATCAATCATCAATACTGTACTCATTTGCGCCTTGTGATGTGTATCCTCTACAACGAGATCGTCTTCTGTCAGGGAAAAGCCATCGAGGCCATGGTTGACCTGGGCGTTTTTAAGGCTTTCTGTCATTGATATCCTGTCAAGAGAATCGCCATACCGATACTCTCTAAAGTCGCCTGTATGTTCATCCCCGAGCCCGGTTTTCCCCGTACGATGGTTTCCTGACCCGCTTCGTTTGATCTTTCCGAATATTTGGTCCAGGGCGCGTTGCCTGATCAGGCGCTCCATTTTCGCAGTTATCGACAGGGAGCCCTCTCCGGGAGTACCTTCCCCTTCTCCACCTTCTCCCAGTTCAAACTCTTCTCTGAGGAATCCTTTAGCCTTCAGATCTTCAATAAAATCGTCTATGGTATAGTTCTCATCCGTAAGATCGTATTCCTTGTCTAATTCACGGAGCCAATCCAAAGCCTCATCCACATCTCCGGAAGTATGGGTAATGAGTTCCTGGAATATTTCAAAAAGTTTTTCAAAAGGGGTTTGATCCGGCGCTTCGTAGGTAGTAAAGCGAAAACCCGATCTAGATTTCATAGCCATTATATAAAAATACTATATTTCATAAAACGGATCAGGCTTTTATATAAACCTTAACGGTTTCGTTTAACTTCGCTTCACATGAGTTCTATTTCCCGCCAAATTTCCCTTGGGTTTTTAAAAACCCCACCACTATGGACCCGTAAACAATTTGGTATCGATCAATTTGTTATCCCTGACATAGATCCCGGTAGAATAAAGGAATTTTCTTTTCCTTCAAAAATGAGGCTAGGACATAAAATGGAGTTTGTTTTTAACGCCATTATTGAAAGTCAGAACGTTTATAAGCTAATCGCTAAGAACATCGTCGTTCAAAAAGGAAAGACTACTTTGGGAGAGCTCGATTTTTTGTTGCGCAGCATCTCTGATGGAAGTTTGATTCATTTGGAACTGACCTATAAGTTTTATTTGATCGACACTGAGATAAGCGAGCCGATCTATCAGTTAGTTGGACCTAACCGTAGGGACATGTTTTACACTAAATTGGATAAACTCAAAGAACATCAGTTTAGCCTGCCCTTCACCAAAGAAGGAATAGAGACACTCCATGAAAGAGGATTGGAACCAGAGCCGCTAAAGCAACAAGCCTGTTTTAAAGCACAACTTTTTACTCCTTTTAAGAATACTAAAGTAAGTATAAGACCATTGAATAAAAGCTGTATTTGCGGATTTTGGATCCGATTTGAAGAGCTTAATTCGGAGCCATTTAAAGATTTTCAATACTATATACCCTTAAAAGAAGAATGGATTTTAAATCCCTATGAAGAAGCAGATTGGATAAATTTATTTAATCTATTACTTGAAATTAATATAAGAATGCTAAAAGAGAGTTCTCCCATGGTTTGGATGAGAAAAAGCGAGGGCGTTTATGCAAAATTCTTCGTAGTGTGGTGGTGAATCAAGAAAGCATTTCGGGTTCTAACAACTAGTGCCTTTTCTGTAAAACCTCTGCCACAGCATGGAGATCAAATCCCTTGGCACGCAGCAATATCAGATAATGAAAGAGTAGATCTGCACTTTCATTAAGAAATAATTCATCATTGGTATCCTTTGCTTCGATCACAACTTCCACCGCCTCCTCTCCTACTTTTTGAGCGATCTTATTAATTCCGCTTTCGAAGAGGGATGCCACATAACTCTTATCTCCTCTAGCGTTGTTTTGCCGGTTTGCAATAATGTTCTCCAACTCTGAAAGAAAGCCATAAGTAGCCTTATTCTCTGTTCCCCAGCAGGTATCGGTGCCTTTGTGACAGGTTGGACCCTGCGGCAAAACTTTGATCAACAAAGTGTCATTGTCACAATCGGGCCTGATGTCTTCTACATGAAGAAAATTGCCACTCTCCTCCCCTTTTGTCCAAAGACGTTTCTTGCTCCGGCTATAGAATGTCACCTTGCCGCTTTCTACAGTTTTATCCAAAGCCTCCTTGTTCATATACCCCAGCATCAATACACTTCCGGTTGTAACATCCTGAATGATAGCCGGTACCAAGCCGTCCTGATCCTTGTCGAAATTCACTTTCATAGTATCCTTTTAATATTTTGCCTGAACTTTTTGACGTACAGGTATGTGATTATTTGCGAGGTAGGCCTTTAACTCCCAAATCTCTATTTCTTTAAAATGGAAAACACTTGCAGCCAGAGCAGCATCGGCTTTCCCATCTACAAATGTATCCAGAAAATGCTCTGCGTTTCCTGCTCCACCTGAAGCAATTATAGGAATGTTTACAGCTTCTGACAATTCAGCCAAGGCCTTATTTGCGAATCCATTTTTAGTGCCGTCATGGTTCATTGAGGTGAAAAGGATCTCACCTGCCCCGCGTTTTTCTACTTCTTTTGCCCATTTAAACAGATCAATGTCTGTTGGTACTTTTCCCCCTACCAGATGCACTTTCCAAGCTCCGTCAATTTGTTTGGCATCTATGGCAACAACGATGCATTGCGAGCCGAATTTGGCTACCAAATCATCGATCAGTTGGGGGTTTTTGACAGCCGACGAATTAATGGATATTTTATCCGCACCGTTCTTCAACAACATACTTACATCAGCAGCTGAAGATATGCCACCGCCTACCGTAAAGGGGATATTCACTCTTTCGGCTACCTTACGCACCAAATTGGCCAGGGTCTTGCGTTCTTCTTCTGTAGCAGAAATATCGAGGAAGACAAGTTCGTCTGCCCCTTCAACAGCGTAACGTTCAGCAAGTTCAACAGGATCACCGGCATCGCGCAGTTCTACAAAGTTCACACCTTTTACGGTACGTCCATTTTTTATATCAAGACAGGGTATTATCCTCTTAGTCAGCATTTATTTTTCATTTTTTGCGTTCAGGTCGATTCCCGAGTAGAATTCAAGGTCCTTATCCTTTAGGCACTTCACCCAAAAAGCTATTTGCCCGGTGTGATAGGAGAAGTGTTCCACCACGTGCAATAGAACACCAAAACCGCTAAGGTCAAAACCCTGCACCTTGTAAACTGTGGTCAACTGCTCTGGTGATAAGCCATTGACAACACTTTTTACCTGCTGAATCAAATCGCTTAAATTACTCAAAAGTTCATTTTTATTTACGCCTTGGCGGATGGAGAATTCCGCATCGCGTTGCCGCAAATCTTCCTGCCCGTCTAATCCTGATAAAATATACTGTGTGATATTCCCACATAGGTGCACCAGAATATTTCCAATACTGTTAGAAGCTTCATTGGGCCTCCGCCATATTTCAGCATCGTCAACTTCTTTCAGGCTCAAATGAACCATCCGCAGGCTTTCTTCCATCCTGAAAATGGTATTCTTCTTTATTTCATTGCACAAAAGCGATTCCGTTGAGCTCATATGTTTAAGATAAAAGCTTCCAATTCCTTTAGATTGATCTTGTTCTCATAGATAGCCTTTCCCAGAATCGCGCCTTCGCAACCCAGGTCCCGCAAGGTAACTATGTCATCCATAGTTGTTACTCCACCACTGGCTATTAGACTGAGATCATTACTCCCGGCCTCTGAAATACGATTTGAATCGATTGCCGTTTCTTCATTTGCCTTATCCTCGAGTATTTTTTGGTACAAGTCTACCGATGGACCCTGCAACATCCCGTCCTTGTTAATGTCAGTACAAATTACATATTTGATTCCCCGCTGCCTGTACTCCCTGATAAAAGGAACTAATTCAATATCTGAACCTTCCTGCCAGCCAGATACCGCAATTTTTTCATTCATGGCGTCTGCTCCCAAAATAATTTTTTCAGCTCCGTAACGCTTCAGCCATTTGAGAAAAGTAGGGCGGTCTTTTACGGCAATACTCCCTCCGGTAATTTGTTGGGCCCCTGAATTAAAGGATATTTTCAGATCCTCATCAGATTTGAGTCCGCCTCCAAAATCGATATGCAAGGAGGTTTTTGATGCTAATTCTTCAAGGACTTTGTAATTGACGATGTGCTGCGATTTGGCCCCGTCGAGATCAACCAAATGAAGGTGCGTGATACCGTGCGCTTCAAAGGACTTAGCAACTTCCAAAGGATTCTCGTTGTACATCTTTTGAGTGCTGTAATCCCCTTTTGACAGGCGAACGCACTTACCTTCGATAATATCTATTGCCGGGATAATCCTCATTGATCGAGTTAAAGGTTGATAAAATTCTTTAAAATCTGTTCTCCTGTCCCACTGCTTTTCTCCGGGTGAAATTGTACCCCCCAGAAATTGTCCTTTCTCATCGCACTGCTATAAGGAAGTTCATAATCCGTAATTGCAATCGTATGTTCACTCAGCGGGGCATAATAACTGTGCACCAGGTAAATATATTCTTTCTCCATTATTCCATTAAAAAGAGGAGATTTCAGTTCCCGTATTTGATTCCAACCGATCTGCGGCACTTTTACCTTTTTCGAAAACTTCACTACATCCACATCGAATATCCCCATACCCCTGGTTTCCCCTTCTTCAGAGTAGGCACACATCAGTTGCATTCCGAGACAAATCCCCAAAACAGGTTGTTTTAATAGGGGAATGACCTTATCCAAGTTGCTTTCTACCAATTTATTCATGGCACTGCTGGCTTCCCCCACTCCGGGGAAAATTACCTTATCCGCACTTTTGATCACATCGGGATCATCAGAGAGAAGCGCAGAATATCCTAAGCGTTCCAGTGCAAACTGGATACTCTGGATATTACCGGCACCGTAATCGATTATAACGATATTCATTCTTAGTTCTTAAAGCGTTCCTTTGGTTGAAGGCAAAATCATTTTTTCAGTATCTCTCTTAACAGCCATTTTGATTGCTTTTGCAAAGGCCTTAAAAATCGCTTCAATTTTATGGTGCTCGTTAGTTCCTTCTGCTTTTATGTTTAGATTTGCTTTTGCCCCATCTGTAAAGGACTTAAAAAAGTGCATGAACATTTCGGTAGGCATGTCCCCAACCATTTCCCTCTTAAATTCGGCTTCCCAGACGAGCCAATTCCGACCGCCAAAGTCAATAGCTACCTGAGCCAGGCAATCATCCATAGGGAGGCAGAATCCATAGCGTTCAATTCCTAATTTTGAACCCAGGGCCTTGTTAAATACTTCACCCAGGGCAATGGCAGTATCTTCTATGGTATGGTGTTCATCTATTTCCAAATCACCATTTACCTTGATCTCTAGGTCTAGTTGTCCGTGCCTTGCGATCTGATCCAACATGTGATCAAAAAAAGGCAGTCCGGTAGAAATATTGCTGTCTCCCTTCCCATCGAGATTTAAACTGATGGCAATCTGAGTTTCTTTTGTATTTCTTTGGTGCCTTACAGAGCGATCTTCTACTTTCAGAAATTCATATATTTCTTTCCAGCTATTGGTTTCCAGGGCTATGCAGGCCTTTAGGACTTCCATCTCTGCGGTCACTTCATCAGTGCCCAAAGCTGTTTGATTATTGATGTAAATCCCCTTGGCCCCTAAGTTTTTAGCCAGTTCTACATCGGTGAGACGATCCCCGATCACAAAGGAATTTTCAAGGTCGTATTCTTCGGAAAAATATTCCGTTAGAAGTCCGGTAGCAGGCTTTCGGGTATCCGCATTTTGGTCGGGGAAAGTCCTGTCAATAAAGACATTTTTAAATACAATGTCTTCTTTTTCAAGGGTAGACATGATAAATTCCTGAACCGGCCAAAAAGTGGTTTCGGGAAAGGCTTCTGTACCAAGGCCATCCTGATTGGTCACCATCACCAGTTCATAAGACATTTCTCTTGCGATCCTCCCGAGATAAGTAAAAACACCGGGGTAAAACTCCAATTTTTCAAAGGTGTCGATCTGTTCGTCAGCGGGT
Organism: Muriicola soli; assembly: GCF_004139715.1. Lineage (GTDB taxonomy): Bacteria > Bacteroidota > Bacteroidia > Flavobacteriales > Flavobacteriaceae > Muriicola > Muriicola soli. Next base: position 1,460,145 of record NZ_CP035544.1, read on the forward strand.
TCCCTGATCAGGGTTCCATCCCGATCGATAAACAACACTTTTTTCCTTGAGCTGGTTTTCATTTCAATTCATTTAATGCCGCAATTAAACGGTCGTTTTCTGATGGTGTTCCAATGGTAAATCGCAGGCAATTTTTACACAGCGGCTGATTAGACCGGTTTCTGACGATAAATCCCTCATTTAATAAATCCTGGTATCGTTTGTCAGCATCGTCAAGCTCTGCAAGGATAAAATTTGCGTCGCTCTTGTAAACCCGGATCACGAAAGAAAGCTGTGCAAGCGCTGCCTCCAACTTAGAGCGTTCAGCCCACAGTGTTTCTATTTCTTGCAGAATAAGGTCGTACTTTCCCAAACGTTCCATGGCCTTTGCCTGAGTGAGCTCATTGACGTTATAAGGCGGTTTTATTTTGTTTAGAACGGTGATCACCGCTTCAGACGCAAAACAAGATCCCAACCTAATCCCCGCCATGCCATAGGCTTTAGAAAAAGTCTGGGTAACCACCAGGTTGGGATAGATATCTAAAAAGTGTACCCAGCTCTCTTGTTCTGAGAAGTCGATATACGCCTCATCGATCACAACTAAACCCTTAAAATTGAGTAATAACTCCTTGATTTGTTCTGTGGGAATGTTATTTCCCGTGGGATTATTCGGGGAACAAATGAAAACTAGTTTGGTGTTTTCATCTATAGCCTGGTAAATTGCCTTTAGATCTAGTGTGAAATCAGCTTTCATTTCCACTTTTGCGTCCGTCACATCATTTAAAGCGGCAAGAACTCCATACATGCCGTAGGTTGGCGGCACTGTGATCACTTTATCCTGTCCGGGTTCGCAAAATGCACGGAAGAGAAGGTCTAAAATCTCATCACTGCCGTTTCCTAATAGGACCTGGTTTTCTTTAACTCCCTTCCTCCTGCTCAATTCTGATTTCAATTTGCGCTGTCTGGGATCGGGGTATCGGTTTAATCCATTTTCAAAGGGATTTTCATTGGCATCGAGGAAAACTTTTTCAGAGCCATCAGAAACATATTCGTCCCTGGCCGAGGAATACGGCGTCATCTTCCAGACGTTTGCCCTTACCAGACTCCGGAGGTCAAATGATGTTATTTCACTTTCTGTAGCCATTTTAAATATCAGCTTTAATCGACTTTTGAATTCGCGCTAAGCGAAGTGTTACCGCATTCTTATGAGCCTGCAGGCCCTCTGCTTCTGCCATAATCTCAATGGTCTCACCCAGATCTAAAAGCCCTTTTTCTGAGATTTTCTGAAAAGTGATACTCTTTAAAAAACTATCGAGGTTTACACCGCTGTATTGTTTGGCATACCCGTTCGTTGGCAGGGTATGATTTGTGCCGGAAGCGTAATCTCCCGCACTTTCGGGTGTATAATTACCTATAAAAACAGATCCGGCATTATAAGTGTTCTCAAGAAAATACTCCTCATCCCTTACACAGAGAATGTAGTGTTCCGGGCCGTATTCATTGATCAGAGCAACGGCTATTTCTGAAGTAGGAACATAAATCAGTTTACTATTCGCGATTGCTTTTTTTGCTATTTCTTTCCGAGGCAGTTCCTCTAGCTGAGACCACACTTCTCGCTCAACTTCCTCTACTAATTGCTCAGAAGTCGTCACCATGATTACCTGACTGTCAGTTCCGTGTTCTGCCTGACTAAGTAAATCGGAGGCAATAAATTCAGGAACGGCGGTTTCATCGGCCATAACAAGAAGTTCACTAGGACCGGCAGGCATGTCTATGGAAACACCGTAGCGGGTGGCGAGTTGTTTGGCAACCGTGACATATTGATTTCCCGGCCCGAAAATCTTAAATACCTTTGGGATCATTTGAGTACCAAAAGTAAGTGCAGCTACGGCCTGTATCCCTCCTACCTTAAACACCTTTGTAATTCCGCAAAGCGCAGCTGTATACAGAACAACATTAGGAAGGTTTCCGTTTTTGTCAGGCGGACTACACATCACGATTTCACTGCAACCTGCCAATTTTGCGGGTATAGCCAGCATAAGTATGGTAGAAAACAAGGGCGCCGTCCCTCCGGGGATATACAAACCCACTTTCTGGATTGGCTTTTTCTCTTGCCAGCACTGAACCCCCTGAGAAGTTTCAACGACTACCTTTTTGGTTTTTTGGGCTTCGTGAAACTTCCAGATATTGGCATAGGCCTTTTGAATGGCTTTTTTCAAAGAATCGTCAAGGGCTTCAGCGGCAGCGGCCAGCGTCTGACGTTCAACCAAAGTTGAATCAAGGCTTACTCCGTCAAACTTTGCAGTGTATTCCCTAACAGCCATATCACCCTTTTCCCTTACGGCTTTGAAAATGGTTTGTACCGTTTGCTCTATATCATCAACCGTCTGAGTTGGCCTAGAAAGCAAGCTTTCCCAATCGGCGCGTTCCGGATTAAAATACTTTTTCATAAGGGTTTATATTACCATTTTTTCGATAGGGCAAACCAGAATTCCTTCGGCCCCGGCCTGTCTTAATTCGTCAATTACCTCCCAGAATTTGTCCTTGTTGATCACCGTGTGCACAGAACTCCATCCTTCTTCGGCCAGGGGCAAAACGGTTGGACTGCGCATCCCCGGAAGTAATGTTAGGATTTTGTCTATGCTGTCATTGGGCACATTCATAAGCACGTATTTTGACAGTCTGGCGGAAAGCACTGCGCGAATTCGAAATTGCAGCTGGGCCAGCACTTCCTCTTCTTCTGAACCAATTTTTGGGGATACGGCAAGTACCGCCTCGCTGGTTAGGATTTTTTCTACTTCCTTTAGGTTGTTTTTAAAAAGTGTACTCCCGCTCGATACGATATCACAGATAGCATCAGCCAGGCCAATATTAGGTGCAATTTCAACCGATCCACTAATAATATGCAATTCGGCTTTTATTCCCTTTTTATTTAAATACGATTCTACGGTATTGGGATAAGAGGTTGCGATTCTCTTTCCCTGAAGGTCTTCAATGGATTTGTACTTGGTCGACTTAGGAACGGCGAGCGAAACGCGGCATTTTGAAAAACCGAGCTTCTCGGCAATACGAAGATCCTCCCCTTTTTCTACCAACACGTTCTCCCCTATGATGGCTACATCAACTACCCCATCTCTCAAATACTGGGGAATATCGCCATTACGGAGGTAAAATACTTCCATGGGAAAGTTTCTGGCCGAAGCCTTTAGCTGATCTTTCCCATTGTCAATGGAGATCCCGCAATCCTTCAGGATGTTCAGGGAATCTTCATTGAGTCGCCCCGATTTCTGGATAGCGATTTTTAATTTCATGCCTTTGTCTTTTTAATTAACCGTTAAAAACAAAACCCGTTTGATTGCTCAAACGGGTCTGGATATCGTGTAAATACAACAAAACAATCCTAGCCTGCTTGAGGGCAAGAGAGGAAATGATGATGTGTATTATTTGTTTTCATGCTGAGGCAAATGTAAAATTTATTTTAAACCTACAAAAATTTGATCTTACTAATTATTTCCTAAAATCAAAGGTAAGCCCGAATCTCCTGAGCCTACTACCACTACCTTGGCATTTGGCGATTCAGCAAGTTTTATTGTAGCTTCAATTCCCTTGTCCTGAAGGATCTTATCCGTTAAGGAAGCACTGAGTATCCTGTTGGCATCAGCCTTACCCTGAGCCTCAATGATCTGCCTTTGGGCCTCCTTATCTGCGGTGATGAGACGAAACTCATACTCCAGGGATTCCTGTTCCTGTTTTAATTTGCGCTCGATAGCCTCTTTGATTGTCGGGGCAGGGTTACATCCCTCACGAGAACTTCGTTCAATTGGATGTATTGACCATCAACGATCTTTTTGGTTTCCTCATAAATTTCAGCCTGTATGGCATCCCGCTTACTGGAATAAAGCTGTTCAGGGGTATATCGTCCCACTACACTACGCGCGGCAGATCGGATGGTAGGCAACAGTACCCTTTGTACATAAGCTTCGCCTTTTTCCTGGTGTAATTTACCCAGGTCTTCATACTTGGGCTCAAACCAGGCTGAGGCATCCAGTTTGATCTCCAGACCATTTGAAGAGAGTACTTGCATTTTCTCGAATACCTCCTGCTGTCTTACTTCATAAATAAATACCTTGTTCCAGGGAGCTACCAGATGAAAACCTTCACCCAGAGGGGGTTCGTCAGTAACCACACCGTCGCTTAAGGTTCGGTATAACACCCCGGCTTCTCCGGAACCGATAACTACGGCAGATTTCGAAATGAGAATCACCAATACAATGATGATGAATACAGCAGGTAAAGCAATTTTTGGAAGTTTGTCCATTATTTTCTTTTTAAATTAATCCATTATATTTTCTGATAAACCATTCTGAAGAAAAAGCCAGAATGATTAAAGCGAACATGATTTTAAAATCGATCAAAGATACGACATTTTCAACGCTTTTCTGTGTTGGCGCATAGGCAGAATTATTTAAGAGCTGCCCAACTAAATTTTCAAGCCGATCCGGGAAGTAAAGCTCGCCCCCACTCCCTTCAGATAATTGTCTTAGTTGATCTGAATTACTGGAAACATACAACTGCTCTACATTAAATTCCTCAATGGTAAAACGGCCTTCTTTTTGCAGGTTTTCACCTTCTACAGTGACGGTAAAAGTATAATCTCCTTCAGACAGGTTACCCAGTGAGGCCTCGTACTGATTACCATTTAGCAGCATCGTCTGTTCGCTGCTAAAATCACCATCTGCTCCCTTGATCCTTAAATTTAGAGTGGCATCCTTCTTAAAGACATAGGTCTCGTCAGTGAAAGAGGCTTTTATTTTTTTCTCCGTTACCACATTGTACAATTGCTCGTAGTCTAATGAGAGTCGATCTCTCTTCCCATCAGAGGTAAGATACAATATGAGCTTATTGATAAAATTGTCAAAATTGTCAAAATTCTGATCATTCCTGTAAGTCTGTACTCTCCATTTCCAGATATTTTCTCCAAAGAGGTAAGCATGCCTTTGATTATCATAAGTAATTACCGGTAGTAACGGATCTTCCAGCGTAACGCCCCTGATTTGCTGATCGATGATACTTTCGTATGGGCGCGTGATTAAAATTTCTCCCAGGCTTCCAAGGAGAGGAGGAAAATCTTCCACAGAGAAATCTCCCAGATCGAATAAGCCAAACCCCCGATTGAGAACGGGAAGGATTTCTTCGGTCTGGTTTGAATTACTAATCTCCAACCCCTTTTGCATTCTATTGAGGTACCTCCAGTCTGTTGCAGGTCCTGTTAGCGTAAATGTATTTATTCCGGCCTCCCTCACAAAGTCATATACCGATTGAAATGCCGGAGTTGGTTGATATAAAATAAAGACGTCATACAATTCCAATTCTTCAACAGAAGCCCCTGGATCGAGCAAGGTCACACTCCTTTGATCATTGCTCTCTATCGCTTTAACCAGAGTTCCCAGATCGGGATGTAAAACCGCTGAAACCAGTCCAACCCTGGTTTTCTCGTCGATAACCTCTATAGGGATACGTCTGCGGTTATTGAGTGTATTTCGTTCACCGGCTATGGAGTCAACAGAAATATCTATCCTCCGCAGCCCTACCCTATCAGCGTCCAGGGTAGTACTGATCTTTTGAGAATTATTTTCCGGACTAAGGTTGACGGCTTCAGTATAGACTGTCCTTCCATCCATCCGGACAGTTAATCTGCTCTTAGCATTTTCATCCCCCTGAAGCGTTAGGAACAATTCCAGGGGAAATCTGTTCTTTAAGAACGCATACTTGTTCAGATTAACCTGAGTGATTCTCAGATCGGCATAGCGGGTAGTATCGCCAACCACAACTGAGAAAACAGGATAACTGAGTTCTTTGCCCAGGAATTCGTAAGCCTTGCCCATGGTCTGATTGCCATCAGTGATCAAAATAGCGAGAGACTCCTCACGTCCGAAAATATTATCGACTGAAGTAAGCGCGCCGGAAATGTCTGTCACCGCTGAGGCAAATGAAAGACTGTCTGTACTGCGGAGATCCCTTCCAAAAGTGTAATTCCTGACCGTAAATCTTTCAGACAGGGCCTCATCGTCCATGATGCCCCTGGACAGTTCCATTGCCTGCTGCGTCCCGTCTCCGGTTTTCATGGATTGGGAATCGTCTATAAGAATAATGAGATTTTGTTTTTCAGATTGCAGAAATACATTCGATATTTTGGGATTGAGCAAAAGTATCAGTAGCCCAAAAATTGAAATAAAACGAAGAGTCGCTAAAACCCAGCGTAGTCGGCCTTTGTACTTAGCCTTATAAAAATACTGCCAGAGTACTAGCAGCAGGGTTAATAATGCTGCAAGCAGCACGCCCAGAATGGTTGCTGTTTGCATTAATCACTTCTTTTAGTCGATTTATCCAAAGGAGTTTATCGTGTATTTCTACCAGTAGATGATGTTGTGTAAAATGGGTTGACCTATGTGAGCATTCCCCCATCTACGTGAAGCACCTGTCCGGTGACATAGGCCGACAAGTCTGATGCGAGGAACAAACATGCATTGGCCACGTCTTCAGGCGAGCCTCCCCTTTTCAGCGGAATGGCGTCTCTCCAGCTCTGTACCGTCTTTTCATCGAGCTTCCCCGTCATTTCGGTTTCGATAAATCCGGGAGCTATGGCGTTGCATCGGATATTCCGCGAACCCAATTCGAGGGCAACAGATTTGGTAAACCCTATGATACCTGCTTTTGAAGCGGCGTAATTGGTCTGCCCGGCATTTCCTTTTACCCCAACTACGCTACTCATGTTGATGATAGAGCCATGGCGTTGTTTTAACAAGGTACGCTGAACAGCTTTAGTCATATTGAAGACGGATTTTAAGTTGATTTCGATCACAGCGTCAAAATCTTCTTCACTCATCCGCATCAGCAGGTTGTCTTTAGTAATGCCTGCGTTGTTGATCAGTACATCGATCCCTCCAAAATCCTCAAGTACTGAAGCAATCAGGCTTTCACATTCCTTAAAATTCGCCGCGTTACTTTTATAAGCTTTGGCCTTTACCCCCATGGCTGTAAGTTCCTTTTCCAACTCAGCAGCAGGACCCTCACTGGAACTATAGGTAAACGCTACGTTGGCGCCGTGATTAGCGAATATCTTGGCTATGCCCGTACCGATTCCCCGACTAGCCCCGGTGATGATGACATTTTTTCCTTCTAACAATTTCATATGATCGATGTTATTCGTTTGATTTCACTCAAAGATACATTTTGTGTTGCGTAAGGCGAAAAAAAAATCCCGACAGCATCGGGATTTATATGAAGAGGGGATAATTTATGCCATTACCTCCTTGACCTTTTTTCCGATCTCTGCGGGTGAATCCACCACGTGGATACCACATTCCCTCATTATCCTTTTCTTGGCCTGGGCAGTATCGTCACTTCCACCGACAATAGCACCCGCATGCCCCATGGTTCTGCCTGCAGGAGCTGTTTCACCGGCTATAAAGCCAACAATAGGTTTTTTACTGCCGCTAGCCTTGTACCAATTCGCCGCATCTGCTTCCAGCTGTCCACCTATCTCTCCAATCATCACAACACAACTGGTATCAGGATCGTTGATCAGTAATTCCACAGCTTCTTTGGTTGTTGTTCCAATTATGGGATCTCCCCCAATACCGATGGCGGTAGTGATTCCCAGACCCTGTCTAACCACCTGGTCTGCAGCTTCATAGGTAAGTGTGCCTGATTTGGATACAATTCCCACCTTGCCCTTTTTAAAGACAAATCCGGGCATAATACCCACCTTGGCTTCTCCTGGAGTGATTACCCCTGGGCAGTTAGGACCAATCAGCGTACAGTCCTTATCCTTTATGTAATCATAAGTCTTTACCATGTCCTCAACGGGTATTCCTTCGGTAATCGTAATGATCACTTTGATCCCCGCACTTGCTGCTTCCATAATCGCATCCGCTGCAAACGCAGGAGGAACAAAAATAATCGTAGTATCTGCGCCCGCCTTTTCCACAGCCTCTTCTACCGTATTGAAAACAGGGCGATCAAGATGGGTTTGTCCTCCTTTTCCCGGAGTAACTCCCCCTACCACATTAGTGCCGTATTCAATCATCTGTTCTGCGTGGAAAGTCCCTTCGCTCCCGGTAAAACCCTGAACTATGATTTTGGAATTCTTATTTACTAGTACGCTCATGTTGTATTTTTTTATTCGATGAACAAAAGTATGAGATTGCCAATGATCTCGGAAGCAATCTTTTCTTTATTGTTGATTTTTTTGTTTTAGTAATTCAGGGATTCTCCTGAGGTTGGCTAGTTCTTTCATTTTGACTCTGGCTTCATCAGCCGGACTTCCGAAATAGGTTTTTCCTCCGGCAAGGGATTTTGACACCCCTGATTGTGCCAGAACAACAGCCTTCTTTCCAATAGTTGCCGCACTGGTTACCCCTACCTGTCCCCAGAGGGTGACTTCATCCTCAATAACCACACAGCCCGCAATTCCTGTCTGGGATGCAATAAGGCATTTCTTCCCAATAACAGTATCGTGACCCACGTGAACCTGATTATCGAGCTTGCTTCCCTCTTTTACCGTGGTGTCGCCTGTTACGCCCTTATCCAGGGTACACAGCGCGCCAATTTCTACATTGTCTTCAATCACTACCCTGCCTCCGGAGAGTAATTTATCAAATCCTTCAGGTCTGTTCTTGTAATAAAAAGCATCAGAGCCCAGGACAGTTCCCGCATGGATTTGTACATTATTCCCAATGACACAATGGTCATAAATGGTGACATTGGGATGGATAAGGCAGTTTTCCCCAATCTCTACGTGGTTTCCAATAAACACCTGGGGCTGGATAATTGTGCTCTTCCCTATCCTGGCCGATGGAGAAATACTGGCGGAAGCACTGACAAAGGGCCTGAAGTGTTTGGTTAATTTATTGAAGTCGTTAAAAGGTTCCTCCGAGATTAATAAAGCCTTTCCTTCGGGACACTCAACTTTTTTATTGATCAATACGATGGTGGCTTTTGAATTCAAGGCCTTGTCGTAGTATTTTGGATGGTCAACAAAAACGATGTCCCCGGGTTCCACAACATGGATCTCGTTCATGCCTGTTACCGGAAAATCAGCTGCTCCTACATATTTTATCCCCAGCAGGGATGCGATCTGTTCTAAGGTCTGAGGCGTGGAGAATTTCATGAGGTGGATTTATTCCTTGGCGCGTTCCATATAATTTCCCTTCTCTGTATCGATCTTGATCTTATCGCCTTCATTGATAAAAAGAGGGACATTTACAGAAGCTCCGGTTTCTACTGTGGCCGGTTTCGTGGCATTGGTGGCCGTGTTTCCTTTTACCCCGGGCTCCGTATGAGTGACCTCGAGTATAACGCTGGCCGGCATGTCAACCGATAAGGGCATACTGTCTTCCGTATTAAACATGATGGTTACAATTTCCCCCTCTTTTAATAACTGGGGAGCATCCAGGGCGCTTTCCTGTAGTGCGATCTGGTTGTAGTCATCCGTATTCATAAAATGATAGGTAGATCCATCAGCATAGAGGAATTGATAACTTCTGGTCTCTACCCTCACATCTTCTATCTTATGTCCGGCAGAAAAAGTGTTATCCAGAACCTTTCCAGTAGTTACGCTCTTTAGTTTTGTCCTAACGAATGCCGGGCCTTTCCCGGGTTTTACATGCAGGAATTCTGTGATCTTGTAAATATCATTGTTGTACCTGATGCACAAACCTTTCCTTATATCTGATGTATTTGCCATAAAATTTAATTGGTACTAAAATATCCTTTCATAATTCCTCTTTGCGAATCCCGGATGAATTGCAAAATCTCATCCCTTTCCGGCGTCGCTTCCATTTCAGCTTCAATGATCTGAACTGCCTGGGAGTTGTTGTAGTTCTTTTGATAAAGGATCCTGTAAATATTTTGGATCTCCCGTATCTTATCCGATTTAAAACCCCTGCGCCTTAGTCCCACAGAGTTTATCCCCACGTAAGACATGGGCTCCCTGGCACCTTTTACAAAGGGCGGAACATCTTTTCGCACCAGTGAACCTCCTGTTACAAAGGCGTGATGCCCGATGGATACAAATTGATGAACCGCAACCAGACCGGCCAGGACCACATTGTCTCCAATGGTCACATGACCTGCAAGGGTAGAATTATTGGAAAATATACAGTTATTACCCACAAAACAATCGTGAGCGATGTGGCAATAGGCCATAATCAGACAATTCTTACCGATGACGGTTTTCATTCGGTCTGAGGTACCTTTATTAATGGTAGCACATTCCCTAATAGTAGTGTTGTTTCCTATTTCAACAGTGGTCTCCTCTCCCTTGTACTTCAGGTCCTGAGGCGGGGCGGAAATGACTGCTCCGGGGAATATGTTACAATTCTTCCCAATCCGGGCGCCTTCCATGATGGTAACATTAGAGCCGATCCATGTGCCTTCACCAATGGTGACATTGTTGTGAATAGTTGTAAATGGTTCCACCACCACGTTTTTAGCAATTTTTGCCCCGGGATGGATATAAGCAAGCGGTTGATTCATCTTATTTCTTTTTCGCTATTTGCGCCATCATTTCTGCTTCACAAACCAGTTTATTGTTGGCGTAGGCATAGGCCTGCATGTGACAAATTCCTCTTCTGATGGGTGTGATTAGGCTGCAGTGGAAGATCAAGGTATCTCCCGGAAGTACTTTTTGTTTAAATTTTACATTGTCGATCTTCATAAAGAAGGTCAGGTAATTTTCTGGATCAGGAACCGTACTCAGCACCAGGATTCCCCCTGTCTGTGCCATAGCCTCAACCTGTAAAACCCCGGGCATTACGGGAGCTCCCGGGAAATGACCTATAAAAAAAGGTTCATTCATGGAAACGTTTTTCATTCCTACTACATGGGTATCAGACAATTCGAGAATTCTGTCGATCAGGAGAAACGGTGGTCTGTGAGGCAACATCGCCATGATCTGATGGATGTCCATCAGCGGCGGTGCGCTGAGATCGTATTTGGGTACACTGTTGCGCTTTTCCAGCTTAATGATCTTGCTCAGTTTCTTTGCGAATTGGGTGTTGACATAATGGCCGGGTTTATTCGCAATCACTTTTCCTCTTATGCGTGTCCCGGTAAGTGCCAGATCCCCGATCACATCCAGTAATTTATGACGTGCTGCTTCATTGGGTTGATGCAGGGTGAGATTATCCAGAATACCGTTGGGTTTTACGGATAATTTTTTCTTTTTAAAGGCCTTTTCGAGTTTTTTCATGGTCGACTCGGATATTTCCTTGTCTACATAAACGATGGCATTGTTGAGATCCCCGCCTTTAATCAATCCGTTTTCCAGCAGCATTTCCAGTTCGTGGAGAAAACTGAAGGTTCGGGCGTCAGCAATTTCCTCTTTAAAATCCGAAAGGTGTTCCAGGGTTGCATTTTGAGTTCCCAATACCTTTGTTCCAAAATCGACCATGGTGGTCACCTGGTACTCATCAGACGGGATCACGGTAATTTCACTTCCGGTGGCTTCATCCTTATAGCTTATTACCTCCTTTACCACGTATTCGTCTCGTTCGGCTTCCTGTTCAACAATGCCCGCCTTTTCCAGGGCCTCAACAAAAAACTTGGAAGATCCATCCATAATGGGTGGCTCCGGAGCGTCTAGCTCTATGATCACATTGTCTATTTCAAGACCTACCAGGGCTGCCAGAACATGCTCTGAAGTCTGTATTTTAACTCCGCGTTTTTCCAGATTAGTTCCGCGCTGAGTATTGATCACATAATTGGCATCTGCCTCAATAATGGGCTCACCTTCAAGATCAACTCGCTTAAAGGCATAGCCGTGATTTTCCGGTGCCGGCAGGAATTTCATGGTCACGTTCTCCCCCGTGTGTAATCCTACCCCGGTCAATTCTACCTCTTTAGCAATGGTTCTCTGTTTCACCATAAACGTTATTCTCCGTTATTTTTCTCCAAATCAACAATCCTTCCCACTAATTTGGAAAGGTTTCTAAAGTGGACATATGCTTTATTAAAGTCCCCGTAATTCAATGCAGGTGACCCCTGCAGTTTTTCTCCGTCTTTTACACTGCGGGTGATCCCGGACTGTGCCTGAATCCTTACCCTGTCACCTATGGTGATATGTCCTACGATACCCACCTGGCCACCGATCAGACAGTTTTTTCCAATCTTTGTAGAGCCTGCAACACCTGTCTGGGCAGCGATCACCGTATGCTCTCCTATTTCTACATTATGAGCAATCTGAATCTGATTATCTAATTTAACGCCTTTTCTCAAAATAGTTGAGCCCAGAGTGGCCCTATCTATGGTTGTACCCGCTCCGATTTCTACATTTTCTTCAAGAATGACATTTCCTGTCTGAGGCACCTTGGAATACTCCCCGTTGGTATTTGGGGTAAAACCAAAGCCATCGGCACCTATTATTACGGCACTGTGGATCACGCATCCGTTCCCCACAATAGACTCGGAATAGATCTTAGCACCCGAATAGATCATCACATTGTCGCCAATCGTAACATTGTCTCCTATGTATACATTAGGGAAGATCTTTACATGATCTCCAATCTTAACATTATTCCCCAAATATGAAAAAGCACCCAGGTAAAAATCCTCCCCGTACGACGCTGTTTCAGCCAAAAACACGGGTTCTTCAATCCCTATCTTATTGTGCTTTACATCGTTGTAAAATTCGAGAAGTTTTGAGAAAGATTCGTAGGCATTGTCAACTTTGATCAGGGTGGTACTCAGTTCCTGTTCGGGCTTAAAGTCTCTATTGACAATGGTTATAGACGCTTCTGTACTGTAGATGTAATGGGTGTACTTGGGATTGGCCAGGAAGGTGAGAGAACCTTCTACGCCCTCCTCTATTTTCGCCAGTTTGTGAACAGATATCTCCGGGTTTCCGTGAACCTCACCTTCTAGGATCCCTGCTATCTGACTGGCTGTGAATTTCAAGAGTTAACTATTTGGACTAAGGTTTTGATCGCACAAAAGTAAGAAAAATTACGAAACACTTTTCTTGGGATAGCACATATAATGCTTGGTTACCGTTTTGGACAAAGCGTCCAAATTTAAATGGTCAGAAGCCTTTGCCACATCTGTGATCCTGGAGTTCTCCATAAGGATATTAATATTTTCTTTCTCGCGGTTGTAGGCCCTGTTTTCAATACTGCCGGTAAAAACAAAATAACTTACCTCTTTCTCGCTCAGCTCAAATTTAGATATACAGGCTGCTTTAATCTTTTCGAGCTTCTTCGCAGACGGCGGCTTATCTTTTACTTTGATTTTCAGTAATTGCCGGTTGAGGATCATTTTACTCAATTCGGAAAGGATAAAATCAGGATGGTGCTGCCAGGTCTTGAGGGCCGAAAGGATATCCACATCATCAAGGGAGGCAAATTTTAGCAGGATATCGGGCCTAAAATCCTTGTGCCTTACTTCATTGGCCAGAAAATAGAGGAGCGAATCGCTTGCAGTAAGAGTGCCATCGCCGTCATATACCTCTCTGGCTCTCCGTAACACCCTGATCAGTAATTGCTCGGCAACAATCCCGGTCTTGTGCAGGTACACCTGCCAGTACATAAACCTCCTGGCGATCAGAAATTTTTCTACGGAATAAATGCCTTTTTGCTCCACTACCAGCGAGCCATCAACTACATTAAGCATGGTGATCAGGCGTTCTGCATTGATGTTCCCTTCTGCAACGCCGGTGTAAAAACTATCCCTTTTTAGATAATCGAGTCGGTCCATATCGAGCTGACTCGAAACCAACTGGTTGAGGAATTTTTTGTGATAGCTACCTTTAAATATCTCTATGGCTAAGTTTAATTCCCCCTTGCATTCCTTATTGAGTTGCTCCATAAACAGCAGGGAAAGATCTTCGTGTGATACCCCGCTCACCAGGCTGTGTTCCATGGCATGGGAAAAAGGACCATGGCCAATATCGTGTAAGAGGATAGCGCCCAAGAGTCCGTGGGCTTCCTCTTCCGTAATTACAACACCTTTGTAACGGAGCACTTCCAGGGCCTGTTGCATCAGGTGCATACTCCCTAAAGCGTGATGAAATCTGGTGTGATGTGCCCCGGGGAAGACCAGATAAGACATCCCCATCTGGGAGATCCTGCGAAGGCGTTGAAAGAAGGGATGAGAAATAAGTTTGAACAGCTGGGGGTTAGGAATTCTAATAAATCCGTAAATTGGATCATTAAATAACTTCAGCTTCCTGGTGGTGGCCAATTTTCTGCGCTTTAAGGGGTAAATATAAGGACTAAATGAACACAATTACAATACTGTGGGTAGATGACGAGATTGATATGCTGAAACCCCATATCCTTTTTTTAGAAGAAAAAAATTACAAAGTGATTACCTGTAAGAGTGGTCAGGAGGCCCTGGAGGAACTCGGTAAGAATCAGTTCGACATTGTTTTCCTCGATGAGAATATGCCCGGCCTGTCAGGCCTGGATACGCTTAATGAAGTGAAGAACATCGAACCCACCCTGCCGGTGGTCATGATCACAAGAAGCGAGGAAGAATTTATAATGGAGGAAGCCATAGGCTCCAAAATTGCCGATTATCTAATTAAACCGGTAAATCCCAATCAGATTTTGCTTTCCCTGAAAAAAACCCTGGACCACTCCCGCCTGATTTCGGAAAAAACAACGTCTAACTACCAGCAGGAATTTCGAAAGATCTCCATGGACCTCAGTATGGTGAACAGTTATGAGGAGTGGGCCGACTTATACCGAAAATTAATTTCCTGGGAATTGCGCCTTGAAGAAATTGAAGATTCAGGGATGTTTGAGATCCTGGAATCGCAAAAAATTGAGGCCAACAACCAATTTGGAAAGTTTATAGACAAGAATTACGCTGAATGGTTCAGTGAAGGGGGCGGACCCGTGATGTCTCACACCCTGTTTAAGGAATGGATAAAACCCGAGCTGGCAGAGCAGCCCACCCTTTTGGTGGTCATTGACAATTTGCGGTATGATCAATGGATCTCCTTTGAGGATGTGCTCTCACCCTTCTACAAAAAGACCAAAGAGCAACCCTATTACAGCATTCTGCCTACGGCTACGCAATATGCCAGAAACGCGCTCTTCTCCGGCTTAACTCCGCTTGACATGGAAAAAAAATACCCAAAGTGGTGGAAGAATGACGTGGATGAAGGGGGTAAGAACCTCTTTGAAGATAAATTCCTGGAATCCCAGTTAAAGCGCCTGGGCCTGGATCTGGAGTGGGAATACTTTAAAATCAGCAGCCTGAAGCAGGGGAAAAACCTGGTACAAAACTTTAACAGCCAGAAAAAAAATGATTTAACCGTGATCGTCTACAATTTTGTGGACATGCTTTCTCATGCCAAAACCGAAATGGACGTTATCAAAGAACTGGCTTCCAATGACAAGGCGTACCGCTCGCTTACGCAGAGCTGGTTTAAAAATTCTCCGCTGCTGGAGATCATACAAAAAGCCAGGAGCCTGGGCATGAAACTGATCATCACAACAGACCACGGGACTATAAACGTAAAACAGCCCTCAAAGGTGATAGGAGACCGGGAGACCAGCCTTAACCTGAGGTATAAGACCGGGAGGAGCTTATCTTATGACGCCAAGGATGTACTGGAAGCAAAGGATCCCTCAAAGATCAATTTACCGAGTATTACCATGAGCAGTTCCTTTATTTTTGCCAAGAACGATCTCTTTTTTGCTTATCCCAACAATTACAACCACTATGTGAGTTATTTCCGGAACACTTACCAGCACGGGGGCGTATCCCTGGAGGAGATGATCATTCCCTATGTGGTGCTGCAACCGAGATAAAAAAAATATATGGGTATTAGTGATCCCGATAGGAGCCTCCCAGAATCTCAATAACTTTGTCATCAATAACTACTGTTAGGGATATTTTGAAAAAAGAATAATAAAGAAGGATTTTTAATAAACTCAATTATTGGCTAATTAACATTCCTTATTGCTACTCTAAAATAAATTGGCACTAACGTATATTTACTATGGCTTGAAGTAGGATATTTTGTCATTTTTGAAAATATTTTAGGAGTTAGCCACAAGCTTAAAAAATAAAAATATACTTACATTTTATTTTTTTATTCTATATTAATATGTATATAGTATATTATTGTACATTTGTGACATATAAATGCAATTTTTTCACAAAATGGATAATTCAAAACATAAAAAAGATAGATTTAAGAGAGTAGCTTCACGTAGAGTAGAAAACATTCTTAACGACATTCAAAGTCTATCAAAATGTTCAAACAAGAATAATTATGAATATACTGAGGCAGATGTAAATAAAATGTTGAAAGCAATAAGGGATGAAATTAAAATTTTGGAAACTCTCTTCAAGAAAAATTTAAAGGACGATATTTCAACGTTCAATTTTTAGGTAATGGAAAAAATATTCTGGGAACTTTACAACGCTGATTCTGAAACAGAAGTCAAGAAAATCATTAAGAAACATCAAATTTTTCACGACAATGAAAATTGGAAACCTTATGGGGGAAATAAAGGAAATTTTGGAACTTTTGAGAGCCAACAAAATCACCCAGTGCCAGCCTTAATAGAGAAAATAACAAACTCGATTGATGCAACTCTAATAAAAGATTGCAAACTAAATGGTTTAGACCCAAAATCAAATGAAGCACCAAAATCAATGAGTGAAGCAGTCGAACTGTTTTATGGCGTGAGAAATGGAGAGATTGGAGAGCTTACTAACACAGAAAGACGAGAATTAGCAGAAAATATTCAAGTAATTGCAACTGGAGACAAGAAGCAACCGAGTATTACCATTTTTGATATGGGAGAAGGACAACTTCCTAGTGAATTTGAAAACACTTTTTTATCACTTCATAAAAACAATAAAGCAAGTATTCAATTTGTTCAAGGTAAATACAATATGGGTTCTACCGGTGCAGTAGTGTTCTGTGGTGAAAAAAAATATCAATTAATAGCATCAAAAAGAAACAAAAAATTAAATAAAGGAATTGAAAGTGAAATTGGTTTTACATTGGTAAGAAGACACCCACTATCATCAAATTCTGATGATGGAAAGATCAAAGCCACTTGGTATGAATATTTTAGTCCAAATGGAAATATCCCAAGTTTTAAATCTGTAAAATTGGATTTAGGGCTCTATAACCGAACATTTGAATATGGTTCTATTGTAAAATTATACTCTTATCAATTACCACGAGGCTCAAGGTCAGATTTAACACTTGATTTATGGAGAGATTTAAATCAATATATGTATCACCTTCCTCTTCCGATTAGTGTATATGAAAACAGAGAGTATGCTGGGAAAACACCAAATAAACCTGTTCTCGGAAATAGAACAAGAATAATAATTGATAGTAGAGATAAAGTTGAAAAAATCATTGAATTTGCCATTCCAAAAGAATCTGGACTTGGAGACATACCAATACAAGTTATAATCTTTAAAAATGAAGTCCCTCATAATGACTTTATTAAAAACAAATCAATAATTTTTACACAAAACGGTCAAGTACACGGTTCTGAAGGTCAATCTTTTATTTCACAAAGTCTCGGCTTTTCACTTATTAAACAACACACTTTAATTCACGTTGACTGTACGAATATACCAACAGAAATTAGGCAGGACTTATTTATGTCTAATAGAACTCATTTGAAGCAAGGTCCAAAAACAGAAAAGTTAATTGATGAAATTATCTCTTTACTCAAGAATGATAAAGAACTTAAAAAATTAAATAACGACCGTAAAAACTCGCTTCTACGCGATTCTTCTTCTGACAAGGATTTGCTAGCAAGTTTTCTTTCAAAATTGCCAGTAGACAAAGATGTATTAAACCTATTAAAGAAAAATGGTTCACTTAATTTTCTAAAATCCAAAGGAACACAGTTCATTGGAAAAAATGTAAATGGCAAAAAAAATGGCAAAAAACTTAATAGATTTCCGGGAATATTTAATGTAAATCTTAAAGAAAATAAAGAAGGTAAACTATATAGAACAATACCTTTAAACTCGAATGGTATAGTGACTATTGAAACTGATGTGGAAGATGACTATTTATTCCGCCCTATCGAAAAAGGAGAATTTCAAATTGAGGTACTTCAAAAACAAAATCAAACTGATAAACCAGTTGACTTAAATCCAAATCCTAATCCTAATATAACATCTGATGTTCTAACTGTAAATAGAGTTGGACCTTCTGATGGAACTATAAAGTTATTAATCAAGCCAAATGAAAAAGCAAAGGTTGGAGATTTGCTTGAGGTAAAAGCAAAACTAACTTCACCAGGTAAAGATTTTAACTGTGTTTTTGACGTAAAAGTTGATGAAAAAATTAGTAAGCCAAAAGAGAAAGATAAAAACCCGACCGAATCATTTCCCAATCTTCCAATTCCGAAAAAAGCATATAAAAAACCAGATAACGAGAATGACACAGCTTGGGATAATCCGAATTTAAATT
This sequence comes from Muriicola soli, assembly GCF_004139715.1. GTDB lineage: Bacteria > Bacteroidota > Bacteroidia > Flavobacteriales > Flavobacteriaceae > Muriicola > Muriicola soli. The sequence continues at coordinate 1,478,590 of NZ_CP035544.1, forward strand.
GGACTGGAGAAGACATTGTTAAAGTTATGCCAGAGACAAATGAAAGTGGAGAGCTTTTAGTTGAGGCTATTATAATTAATATGGATTCTTACAGTCTATTAAGCTTTATGTCAAAAAATCAAATTAATACAGAAAAAGAAATTAAGTTTATAAAAGACAAATATTTCTTGTCAATTTATTTACATAGTTTATTTCTGTTCAGTATTATGCAAAAAATGAGAAGGGATGACGATCATTTGAAACCTATTGATGTTGAGGAATTCATATCTAAAATGATTAAACCTTATGCAAGTTTTCTTCTGTACGAGAATTACCATATTGAGAAATTTGCCTTCGCTGAATAAAAGCAAGTGGCCAACAACTTATAGAAAAAATAGCGGATTGGTCGCTAAAACTAAAAAATAAATAAAATAAAGGTTATTGTTAAACTGAAAAATTAGTGCTTAAAATCCGCTTCTTTTTCTATACAAGAGCGTTACTTGCAAGCCATAAAAAATGGAAGTTGAATGGACATAAAACACTATGAAATTGAAATTGTGCCTGAAAACCCATTTGCGAATTGTAAGTTAGACAGACAAAAATATTCGAGTGTTCTAACTAACATTATCAACTCTTACCCTTCTGGTTTTGTGCTTGGACTAAACAACAAATGGGGAACTGGAAAAACAACATTTGTTAAAATGTGGGGACAGGATTTGAAAAACAACGGTTACCAAACACTTTATTTCAATGCTTGGGAAAATGACTTCGAGAATAATCCTCTTACTGCACTAATGGGAGAATTAAAAACTATAACAAGCGAAGAAACAGAGCCAGCATTTAAAAAGACTTTAAAAAAAGCATCAACATTAACTAAACATATAGCACCGATTATTGCGAAAGCAATAGCTGATAGATATATTGATACAGAAGGTGTAAAAGAGGCTATTGTTCGTGTAACGGAAGGATTATCGGACGTTTTTGAAAACGAAGTTCACGAGTATGAAAAAAAGAAAAAAAGCATTTCTGATTTTCGACAAAGCTTATCGGAATTTATAGCCAATACAAACGAAGGAAAACCTTTAATATTTATCATCGACGAACTTGACAGATGTCGTCCAAATTACGCTGTTTCAATATTAGAACAAATTAAACACTTCTTCTCTGTTCCTAATGTTGTTTACATATTATCCATCGACAAAGAACAACTTGGGAATGCAATTAAAGGGGTGTATGGAAGTGATGATATTGACGCCGATGAATATTTACGAAGATTCATAGATATAGAGTATTCAATTCCAGAACCCGAAGTAGATATATTTTATCAATATTTATATGACTATTTCAAATTTGATGAGTTTTTCCAATCAGAAGAAAGACTGAAGCATGAAGAATTAAAATCAGACAAACCTGACTTTTTAAAAACTTGTAAACTTTTGTTTACAAATGCAAATATCCCACTAAGACAGCAAGAAAAGATATTTGCTCACTCAAGATTAGCTTTGAGAAGTTTTACTTCTAATATGTACGTTACACCTCATATTTTTCTTTTACTAACATTTATCAAAGTTAGACACAACAAGTTCTACAATGAATTGAAAAGTAAACGGCTAAAAATTGAAGAAGTACAGGAAAAGTTTTTATCAATCATTAAAATCGATATTAATGAACAAACCGAAAGACAACTTATGTGGATGGAAATTTCATTGGTAAATGTTTATAACAATTTTTCACAAGACAGTTATTATAGTAGACAGTTGATTGATAGTGTAAAAGAAACAGGAGATAAAAAATCTATAATTGGTTCAGTCATAAAAAAGAATGCTGAAAAAGATGTAATGTCGATTTTAGAGAGTATTAATCGTGGAGATGGAGGAGGCCATTTAGACTTGTTGCATTACGTCAACAGAATTGACCTATTGGAAGAAATGAAAACATAAAAAAGCCGGCTTTTAACAAAGACTAAATTCATTGTGGATTTGTCCCACACCAAAATAAAAGTATAAATGAATCGGCAGGATTGCGGCAGCATAATCCTGCGCAAGATTTCTCAACACATTCATAACCGAGATCGTTAATGTTCTATGGAACGGAAAATAATCTATACAAAAAAGAAATTGAAGCTGTAGCACAACAGCTTCTTGAAATGATCCCAAAACACAGTGTTATATGCCTGCGGGGGGCATGGGAGCAGGTAAAACCACCTTGATTAAGGCCTTTGTTAAGCTACTTGGAGGCGAGGAACAGGGGAATAGTCCCACCTTCGGCATCGTCAATGAATACCATAACCAAGAAGGAGGAATATTAGCTTACCATTTTGATTTTTATCGATTAAATAATCCCGGTGAAGCCCTTGATCTTGGCCTTGAGGACTATCTCAGGGAGGATACCTGGGTGTTTATAGAGTGGCCTGAAATGGTAGCTCAACTTTTGCCTGAAAACAGTCTTACCCTAGAATTAAGAATCATAGACCCCTCAAGGCGGGAGATTTCACTTGTAAAATAGAGTATAAGGTCAAATTTTAAGTCCCCTTTAAACGTCAATCAGTATCGATAAAGTGCAGCTTTCTTCGTTCAATGGTAAATTTTTATCGTTAAAAGGTGTTTTTATTGATTTCCTTTTCCTATATTTGATATGAGAATGAAAATGGATCCTGAATTTTAATCCTTTACTACGATGAACACTAGAAAATTACTTTTTGCTTTTGCTGCGATTTTAGTCTTATTTGCGGCTGCCTGTACACCCAATACCGCTGAAGATGATCAGTTATATGAACAAGGTGTAGACAAGACGAAAATTAAATTGCCAAAGAAAAATTAATCACTTTTTTCTTGAAGAATCTAAGGGCAACCAATAAATTGCCCTTTTTTGCGTTACAATCGTATACGTAGCAATACTTTTGTAATGGCAGAAAATTTAAAAAACTCAAATAAAACTCGTCACCGGTTTCTTATCGAATCTTTGGGCTTGATCTTAATAGTTCTTGCACCATTTATATTTAAGATTCATGAGTATCTTCCAAGAGATCCAAATCAGACGATAGACATATTTGGAGCTACATTTGATAGAAATGGCTTTGAAGATCTAAGCACTTACGCTTGGTTTCTCTTAAATAAACTTATTCCGCTTTACTTACTGATTATTTGGTTCTTCACTTGTAAGCACTGGTGGTATCATATCATACTTATACCATTATGCATGTATGCCTTTCAAATTTTTGAAGTGATATACTCCGAAGACAGATTTGTTGATACTGAAAATGTTCTGTGGCTTCTCCCAGTGTGTATGGTGGTTATCCCATTTGTATATTTTGTTAGAATCAAACTTTATGACAAATATGTCCATGGGATCGACCTGGAAGCTATGGAAGCAGAATTACAATCATTTCGAAAGGAAACAAAAAAGATACTGATGCATCAATAGAACCAAAAGATATCACTAGTAGAAAAGAAGTCGATTTCTCAGAAAATGTTTCCAAAAGGACATTGTCTCAGTTATTTAAACAATTTCAGTCTTCCCTGAAGAATCTTTTTAATATCTCCCTTTGATCACTTATTAGTGCAATTCAAACAAAGTGTAATCCATGCCCGTTTAATGCAGAATACACATCAGCATAAAGCATTTTTAATGGCTTTTGCCACCCTGCTCTTTCACTAATTTTATTGTAATTTTGAGTACAATGGGTTTTGTATTATCTTGCCCGGAAGCATTATGAACCAACCGTCCTCCCCTTTCAGCAAACAGGAACTCATTCCGCAGGAAGAGACCCTGGAAATCCTAAAACAGAAGGGTGAACTTTTTATCGGCATTCCTAAAGAAAATCAGTTTCAAGAAAAACGGATCTGCCTTACCCCAGATGCGGTAAACGCCCTTACAGCCAATGGCCACCGGGTACTAATCGAATCCGGGGCCGGGGATGCAGCTAATTTTACAGATCTCGATTACACACAGGCCGGGGCCACTATCTCCAGAGACACTAAAAAGGTGTTTTCCTGCCCCTGCTTTTAAAGGTAGAGCCCCCTACCCTCTCGGAAATACAATATATCAGTCCACAGTCGACCATCATTTCTGCCCTGCAGATCAAAACACAATCCAAGGCCTATTTTGAGGAACTGGCAAAAAAAAGAATAACGGCAATCGCCTTCGAATTTATACGGGATGAAGACGGAAATTATCCCGCTGTAAGATCGCTTAGCGAAATCGCAGGAATTTCAAGTGTCCTTATCGCCGCAGAGCTCATGGCCGCAACCAATAAAGGAAGTGGCCTGATGTTTGGAAATATCACCGGCGTACCTCCGCTTGAAGTGGTGATCCTCGGTGCGGGAACTGTGGGTGAATTTGCCGCCAGATCGGCCATCGGGCTCGGGGCCAACGTAAAAATCTTTGACAACTCTATCACCAAATTGCGGAATGTGCAAAGCAATCTTCAACAGATCGTCTATACCTCAACCCTGCAACCTAAAAACCTCCTTAAATCCCTCAAGCGCTGTGATGTGGCCATAGGGGCCATGCGCGGACGGGATCGGTCTCCGGTTGTGGTGTCACAGACCATGGTGGAAAACATGAAAAAAGGCTCAATAATAATCGATGTGAGTATTGATATGGGGGGCTGCTTTGAAACCAGCGAACTCACCACCCATGACAAGCCTATCGTTAAGAAATTTGGGGTACTGCATTACGGAGTGCCCAATATTCCTGCCCGTTACCCCAAAACATCCTCGGTTTCCATCAGTAATATCTTTACCCCCTACCTTCTCAAGATTGGGGAAGATGGCGGACTCGAAAATTCACTGCGCTTTGACAAGGGCTTGAGGAACGGACTTTACCTCTACCACGGTATTCTGACAAACAAAACTGTCGGGGATTGGTTCGACCTGAAACACAGTGATATCAACTTCCTAATTTTTTGATATGGCCTTTCTGAAACGCCTGGGGTACTACATGATAGGCCTGACTATAGGAATTATTTTCCTCACCCTTTTCCTAAAAAAGAAGACCTCTGAAACCGGCACGGAATTCTGCTATTTTCCCAACTGCAGGGTCCTTAAAGAACTTCGTTCCAAACCCCTTAGTTACTCAGCCGAGATTCAGGAAATGATCAATGCGCTTGAGGTGGATACGCTTGAGATTCAAAATGTCCTTCGTGATGGTGATGTGAAGTTCTCAGAAAGCAACACCGAAGCCCAACCCTGTAAATTGTTCCTGGTGGAAGGCAGTATCAATAAAAATGAGGCCGCTCTCCTATTTAAGAACTGCGACAGCCTCACCATTCTGGAGTCTATAGCCATCATCCCCGACTAGCAGTAACACCTTTAGACATGCTTCTTTTTTTATACTTCATATAGGTACCCATCAGCTGATCCCAAAAGGTAAAGTACAAGCCGTAGTTCACTCTTGCATTCTGGTGATGGTGATTGTGGTCTGTGGGTGTAATCTGCCAGGTCCCTATTCTCAGGCCTTTGGGATCATATCCCAAATGAATATAAACATCATATAGCGTCATAAAACTTATAAAAGCGATCAGGGTATACTGATGCCAGGGAAGGCAGAAAATAATAACAGGAATCACTCCCATACTTAAAAACGCTTCAAAAGGATGAAAGGAAAAAGCAGCCCAGGGCGTTGGGTTGGTAAACTGATGATGAACCTTGTGGATATAACGAAAGAGTGATTTATGATGTATGAGCCTGTGTGTCCAGTAGAAATACGTATCGTGCAGGAAAATCATTAATATAAAACTCAAGATAGCATAAGATAAACCGTAATCAGAAATCTTATCGTAGTGCATGGTCATTCCATTTTGTACCCAGGCTGTACCAAACCAAATTCCCGCACCATAGATAAAGAGAGTGATAAGAGAATAAAAGATCTCCTTCCCTATTTTTTGGGCCTTGGGAGGATGTGCCTGAATTTTAGCCCGCTTCCATCCCTTACCGGGCATTACATAGAAAATGAGAAATGGAATTCCAGCCAGGATCAGATACCGCAGGACAAAAAGCAGGGATACCAGAATCCAGATTTCTACTGATGGTTGTATAACTTCCATAATCAGAATTCAGGACAGCCTCTGAGCATCAGTTGTTCAAGCTTCTCATCGATATCCGCATCGAGTATATTTCCAGACTTCCGATGGCAAAAAGTACAAGGATTAATATCCCCGTCTGTATCGATATACAATCCCCTGTTGCCACCACTAAAACAACCCTGCCTTCTTTGATAATACGCGTGATAAGTGATGATAGGATAGGACAGATAGTCCTTGGAAAAATTCATTTTCAAAAAAGTTTCTTCCAATAGCTTCATCTGGCCATCGCTTAAAGCCACTTCCTCGTTTTTGTAATGTCCAACAGATTTTGGTTCCAGGAATTGTACAAAATGAACGCCTGCTTCCTTAGCCAAATCCATATATTTCATAATGTGATCTTCTTTTACAAAATCCCGGGTCATGCAAATTGAAAAGGCCACCACCAGGCCGTTATTTATTGCATTTTTGGCCCCTGTGGTCGCCCAATAAAAGGCATCCTTATAATTCCTGAACCTATTGTGGGCTTCTGCTTTAAAATGATCAAGGCTGATAAAAACTCCGGTAAGTCCTGCTTGTTTTAATTTCCTTGTATTGGCATCGGTGAGCTTTAAGCCAGAAGTATTCATCCAGAAATTGGATTCTTTTGGGGCATTTTTGAGGATAGAAATTACCGTGTCGAGTTTTAGCATTGGCTCTCCCCCGGTTAAATGAATTTGAGCCGTACCGAAGTCCTGTAATTTTTGAACTGTAGCCTGCAAATCTTCTTTAGTACGAACCTCTTTTTTGTTGAGATTGTCCCATTCATAACAGTGCTCACATCTCAGGGCACATTTTTTTGTGATCGCCAGGAACACATGATTAAACCGGAATGCATTTGTCTTATTCTTTTTAAAGTGCTTCAGCTCGGTGGCGATAAAGCGCTCGTAAATTTTGTCGTTCCAACCAGGGGTGTAAAGTCCCATATAGTATTTGCCATCTACAAAGGCCATTTTTCTCAAGCTGTGATCACCTAAGAATTGCCTTCTTAAGCTGATCAAAAATCGTAATCCCTTAAACCAATCCAGAGGGTTGTTGTACTGGCGGATAATTATTTTTATAAGCGTGAGTTTAAGTTTGAGATGCACCCAATTTTTCTGCTTCCCTGATATCAAGGAACTCGGTAAGGTTTTTTTAGGGCCTACCTCTGAAATCTGAACATCATGGTCTAGGGCAGGTTCTAATGCGCCGCTTAAAGTGAGTGCCTCTGTATTCCTTCTATTGAACAACATAACTTTCTTTTTTCATTTGAAGTTGCCTAAGTAGCCGCTGGTATTCATTTTCCGAAAATCGCGTAAAAGCATTCTGATTTTTAAATTTCCGCAGCTCACTGAAATCAGGAATACCCTGGTAATCGCGCACATACGTATAATAACCCCGGTTTTTCAGGAAATAGGAATACGAATAATCACCATGCTGTTCGGGTGATGTATACCTGATGTCTACCCTGTCGCCAACCTCTTCCTGGGTGAAGTACTGCCCGTCTTCAGATGAAAGTAAGCCAGCTACATCTCTACCGTCGTCTGAAATGGCTGTTTGGGGATTGAGCAGATACGTTTTAAAATTCAGTTCTTCTGAATAGTCGATACCCACATAGTCTACTTCCCAGAAAATAAAACCGGTTTCAATTTTTACTTCAACCTCTTCCTTTTCAATATCCTTTAGGTCAAGTTTTATAGCCAGGTCCCTGTAGGATAAAGGTCCAACAGAAGAAAGCTGTTCCACAACTTGCCATTCTCCCTTCTTTTTGATCGATACCGTCAAAGGAATATTTTGCTTTTCAGCCCAGCTATTCGCCTCCTCTCGGGTGGTTTCCAGCTGCGATTCCTGGAAGGTATCGTAGTATACTCCAAATTGCTCATTGAACTTCCCGAAGACGTAATCGAGCCAGAGCGAATTTTTTGCGGTAAGATAGAGTTTGGCTTCTTTTTGATTGTCTGGCCTGGCGAAGGTAAACACCACATCTCTGGTGCTGTTCTTCGTCAGAATTGGCGTGTCAAAGTTATAAGACTCACCGTCTGCAGCCAGAGCAGGTCCGGAATGATCAATTCGTCCGTCAACGATGACCCGCCTGGGGCTTTTTAAATCTTTGAACAACACTACCTTTCCGTACTTGTCTAGTAGTGCTTTAGTATTTTTCCGATGTTTAACGACCATCAGCTGAGCAAGGTCTGTGTGCTGTACCTCCAATAATTCATTTGTGATTTGAAGGTGCAATTCACTATCAGAGGCTTGAAGCAAAGGCAAGGGCAAATAATCGGTCTGCTGGGCGTTTTTAATGATATTTCCTGGGTAAAGTTCTCCCGAAAAAACTAAACCATTGCCTGAATCTGCATAGACAAAAGGACAGGAACTCTTTGTTAAAGCCACGATCACCAAAATTAAAGCAAATGCACCAATGGTAGTGAGAGCAGCATTTACAACAGAGGTAGTTCCATCTGGATTTACAATTCCGATTTGATCAATCTGATCAAAAGGAATGGCGGTTGCCCCCAGGGAAAGTGGAACACCTTCCTTTAAATAGATATGAACCTCATTTAACGGATTAGAATCTTTTCTCTTGTATTGATAGGATCGTTTAGGTTTTATAATTCGGGTAGCGGTATGTTCCTTTGACAGCAATTCAAGGGAGCCCGATAATTCCAGATTATCTTCACTTACGGCAGCATTGGCAAGGTGCAGTGAGGCATTGTTCCTGTGCAAGATGATGTATTTATCAGCTTCATTAAAACTCCTGATTTGCTTTACAGTCTCTGCCTGCCCCTGAGAAGGAACAGATTTAACGCGGTAATAAGTACAGCCGGTACTCAGTTGTAAAAATGCAACACTGAGGAAAACGGAAAAGAACGATCTGCTTTTACTGTGACGTTGAAAATAACACAGCAGCTTAAATTTCGTGTTTGATTTAGCTTTCATAGTCGAGGGTTTTTAGATTTTACCTCCTACCCTAATTGATATTGATAGAGCAAGGGAAATAAGACTACCCGAAACTAATGAAGTTACTTCTTGGGCATGTCCGAAATCATGTACAGAGCAAGAAACAGGATACTTAATCGTACTGAGCCCTGAAATCACTGGGGGTTTGTCCGGTGAACTTTTTGAAGGCGGTGTAGAAGGTCGACTTTGAATTAAAGCCGCATTCCAAACCAATGGCTACGATAGTGTATGGCTGAAAAGTAGAATCGGATAAGAGTTTTTTCGACTGCTCAATCCTGTACCCATTGATGTAGTCTGAAAAATGCTGACCGCTGTAGACGTTAATCAACTTCGACAAGTGACCTGGACTTATAGCAAGTTCGGCGGCTAACTTTTCCAAACTCAGCAGAGGGTCGAGGTACTTTTGATGCGTTAGAATGAGTTCCTCCAATTCGCTAAAGCTTTTATTGTGTTTTTCATTTACAAAATCCGACTTCTGATCATTCCCCCTTTTTGTTAATTCCTTGGTCAACAATTGCTGGGGGAAAGATTTACGAAGTAAAATTCTGTCCTGAATGATCGTATACCTGAACAGGCCCTGGTATCCGATCCAGTAAAGTATAAAAGAGGTTGCTAGACGCAGAGGGTAGTAGGCAGTCTCATTTCCGGTACTGTTAAATACAACCATGGCAATAATCCACAAAAGGAAAACCGCACTACCCAGTATGAGAAAGGCTTTTATCCATTTAATGTCATCAAAACTCAATATCTCGGAATAGAGCGAAGTTTTTTTAAAAACCAGGATGATCGCCTTACTAAAAATAATCAGGGAAAAGATCGCATTAATCACCTCCTCCATGGCAGTATAGCCTTCAATAACAGAAACATCTTTTGAAGGTTCTAAATAATAGACATAAGCAATTAGTATTGTTCTGATGACTAGTTCAGCAAGCAATATCCATAAAGCCAGATTGATAAACGATTTGAGCTTTTCATCCACCTTCAGATAGTACAAGAGAAAGGAGTAAAAGCAAGGTAAGATCAGCAGGTACCAGGGAACCAGCATGTGTTTTAAATAAAAAAGCCCTGTTGAATATCCGCTATCTATAAGCCAGGCCTGAAGGTTATTAAGTGAAATAAATAAAACGGTAAGGATAAGGAATAATATGGCCGGACCTATTTTCTTTTTTAATAGGAAGGTAACACCAAAGAAAATAAAACCCTGAATGGCCCCGGCAATAAGCAAGAAGTTAATAATGGCAATCCAGTTCATCAAGGGTCAGGTTGGTCGATTATAAAGATATAAAAGAATCTTTCCCCTGAGTAATATAGCGGGCTGCATTTGCTTCGCTCAGGGAACCCTATATTTTTCTTCTCTTTCTTTCTTTTTTCAGCAACTCCAGTTCCCGGTTGGTCTGCCCTGCCACAGAGGTGTTTTCTTCCGCTCTTCTTATTAAATAAGGCATGACATCTCTTACAGGACCAAAAGGAAGGTACTTGGCCACATTATAGCCTTCTGCCGCCATATTAAAAGTGATATGGTCACTCATGCCGTACAATTGCCCGAACCAAACCCTGGGATCGTCCTTTTTAATTTGGTGCTTTTCCATGAGCTGCATCAACAGATAGGTGCTTTTTTCATTATGAGTTCCCGCAAAGAGGGAAATAGAGTCCAGATGTTCCAGAATAAAAGAAATGGTCTTGTTGAAATTTTCGTCCGTTTCTTCCTTAGTCGAGCAAATTGGAGTTTTATAGCCCTTTTCTTCAGCCCTTTCATTCTCTTTCTCCATGTACGCGCCCCTGACTGCCTTAACGCCCACTTTAAAGCCTTCACTTTCCGCCCTTGTCATCAGGCCTTTCAGATAATCGAGTCGGTCCCAGCGGTACAACTGTATTGTGTTGAGTATTATCGCTTTTTTCTTATTGTATTTCTTCATCATTTTCTCTACCAGCTCGTCAGCAGCGTCCTGCATCCAACTTTCTTCGGCATCGATAAGCAAGCAGACATCCAGATCGTAGGCTTTTTTACAAGTGGCGTCGAATCGCCTAACCACCCTGCCCCATTCTTCCTCTTCTAGCTTCGTTAGCTTTTTACCCGCACTGATTTTCTCAAAGAGATAAAAACGGCCATATCCTGTTGGTTTAAAGACAGCAAAAGGAATAGCATCCTTAGCCTTTACAAAATCAAGGATATTCAGGGTTACTTCCAGGGCGTCGTCCAGCGGATCTTCTGAGTCCTTCCCTTCAACCGAGTAATCCAGCACAGAACACACCCCCGCTTCCCATAGCTTGTCTACTGTAGGCATACAATCCTTTTCGTTGACTCCCCCGCAAAAGTGATCAAAAACCGTAGCCCTGATGAGTCCTTCCACCGGCAGATGAGACTTGATGGCGAAATTGGTCACTGCTGTGCCTATACGTACCAGAGGCTGATTGGCGATGAGCTTAAAAAGAAAGTACGCCCTTTCCAGTTCAGCATCAGTTTTTAAAGCAAAGGCAGTTTGGGTGTTTTCAAAAAGTTGTGGCATTTAAGTACATTTATCAATGCATCAAATATAATCACTGAAATTATATCCATATGCTAAAAAATTGGCTTTAATTTGTGTGTCTTTATACTACATTAATCCCTTTTATTTATGGAATCGATACTGACCGAAACCTATTCCATTTATTTTAATGAAGCGGCCTATATGGCCCTTAATGAGCACCTTAATAAAGAAAGGTATTCTAAGATCTTTATCCTGGTTGACGAAAATACGCATCGGGATTGCCTCCCCATTTTTCTTTCTTCCCTGGAAACAAACTCAGATGTGGAAATTATTGAAATGGAAGCGGGTGAAACGAATAAGACCGTAGAAACCTGCATTCAAATCTGGCATGCACTTTCAGAACTGGGTGGTGACAGGAGAAGCCTTATGATCAATTTAGGAGGGGGTGTAGTTACAGACCTGGGGGGCTTTGTAGCCTCTACCTTTAAGCGCGGGATCGATTTTATCAATGTACCTACCAGCCTTCTTGCCATGGTAGACGCATCCATTGGAGGAAAGACGGGTGTGGATCTAGGCGTTTTAAAAAATCAGGTGGGGGTGATCAACCAGCCACGAATGGTGTTGGTTATGGTCAGCTTTTTAAGCACCCTGGACAAGCGGCAGATGAGTAGTGGTTTTGCCGAAATGCTGAAACATGGCCTGATCACCAGTGAGGCGTATTGGAGTCAGCTCAAGGAAACCCGGCTGCAAGATCCTATGGATGGTTATATCTACCAGTCGATCCGGATTAAAAATGAGATTGTACTACAGGATCCAAGAGAAAACAATCTTCGGAAGATTCTCAATTTTGGTCATACTTTGGGCCATGCCATTGAATCCCATTTCTTGCAAAAAGGCGAAAAGCATGCCCTGCTGCACGGAGAAGCCATCGCTATCGGCATGATTCTGGAGGCCTATCTGTCTAGCAAACTCAGCGGGATGGGAACTCATCAGTTGGAGGATATCAAGCACACCCTTCTGGAACGTTACAAAAAAGTAAAGCTTAGTGAAGAAGATAAAAAAGGAATCCTTTCCCTATTGATTTTTGATAAGAAGAATACGCACGGACTGGTCAATTTTGTTTTGCTGAAACGCATTGGTGATTCGGTAATTGATCAACGTGTCCCGGAACATCTTTTTATGGAAGCCTTTGCATACTACGAGGAATAGGCCTTTCGCATACTAAAAATCGGCTTTTACAACTCTTTCCCTTTTCGACGATAAAAATATTCTAGCTTAGGTTTGACTAAAGCGCTTTTCTTTAAAGCATTAATAACCAACCTATGAAACGAATATTGATCGACCACAAGAAATTAAACCAAACCCTGGCTATTCTATTGGTAGAAACCTATCCGGATGGCTATGGGGACGATGATATCATCGCCTTTAAAACCCCTAAAGGAGAGTATATTGAAGCCGTGGAACTCCGAACAGAAGAAGCGCTTTACCTGGTAAAAATAAGTCAAAGCCTGTCGCATTTTATCGCCAATTTTGAGGAGAACGGGGAGATAGAAATGGAAGAGCGTGCCAAACCGATTACGGAAGAGCCTGAACTGGAACTGAATATGGAGACGGAGTTTGAGGAGGAAGAGTTCGATTAATCCTTCAGATAACGCTCCCGGAGAATGTTGCGATGATGTTTCTGGTGACCGCAAATAATAAAGCCGAGGGCGGCCACACTCATATTAGAATTACTCGCTACCCCTTTACGCTTAAGAATTCCTTCTTCAAATGACTCGTATAAAGTGATCGTAGACTGCCTGATCGCCTTATACTCTTCAATAATAGATTCAATATTTCTGTTACTAGCCCCTGATTGCGGGACATATAAGTCCTGATCAAAACCCGGAAGAGGAGTTTTGTCCTTCCTCGCAAATCTCAATGCCCTGTATTGGAAAACCCTTTCCGTATCGAGTACATGTAACAATACTTCCGCAACGGTCCATTTTCCTTCTGCGTATTGATAGTTGAGTTTGTCTTCAGGGATGCTTGCCAAAAACTGTGGATAATTCTTTATTTGCCTTTTCAGCGTTTCCATTAAATCAACTTCCCCAAGGGCTTCAACATAAGTCTTGTAAAAAGGATTGTATTCGTGGTCCTTAAGTTCAGATGTCTTCATATTACGGCTAAAAAGTAAGCTGGTATTCCTTTATTCGAGGATTAGAGCTCATTAAAAATAGTATGCATCAACCTTTTTTTGTCGTTGATACTCTCTTCAAGGGAAATCATTGTTTCTGTACGGCTGATTCCTTCGATGTCATCGATCTTAAAGATGATATTCTTCGCGTGGTTGGTATCCTTTGCACGGATTTTACAAAAAATGTTGAATTTGCCTGTGGTGATATGTGCAACAGTTACATTGGGAATTTGATTTAAACGCTCCATCACAAATTTGGTCTGATGTGTCTTTTCCAGAAAGATCCCAACATAAGCGATAAAGGCGTAGCCCAGTTTTACATAATCCAGAGTTAAGGAAGACCCCTGTATGATACCTGCTTCTTCCATCTTTTTTACTCTTACATGCACTGTTCCTGCAGAGATGAGAAGCTTTTTGGCTATATCCGTAAAGGGAGTCCTGGTATTGTCAATGAGCATATCCAGGATCTGGTGATCAATTTCGTCTAATTTAACTTTTCCCATAATAAGAATATTTTCGGCTAAAATAATCAATTATGAAAATATATGTAATAAATATGCGCTTTTTTTGAAATATACGCAATATCAGACCTTTTTTTAACGCTTATGCGTTTAAGAATAAATGTGTGATCTCCTGGTTTTTTCGCAGTCGCTCCAAATCGTTTACATCTGAACAATCAAAAGTCTTATGGCCAAAAAACCCGGCTAAATCTCCCTGCTTTTCTATATAGGGCCTGAACCGGATGCCGGCAGAAGTCAATACTTCCTGAAACAGGATTCCGGCGGAATAGGAAGGTTGTTTTTCACTCACCAGTTCATGAGCATTGTGAATTAATACATCGAAAAAGAGTTTTTCATTTTCCGGCATATCAAAATAATCACTTTCTGTTTCAGCCTGATATTCATTAAAGGCAATAGAACTTACAGCTGTCCAAAGCGCTTGAAATACATACTTCCGCGTCTGCTCCCGTTGGTAGTCGCCCTGATGGTGACCCGCCTCAACTAATACGGTTGGTGTCCCCCTCATCTGGAAAGCGTCACCAACACAATTTGGATTAAAAGCATCGTCATAACGTCCCAGCTGTTGCGGAATCTGCTTTTGCAACTCCTTATTCATTGTCGATATAAGCTTCATTGCTGCGAGTCGACTCGGAGTAACGTCCCTGGCAGAGTTGGCAGAAGGTGAAAGGAATGAAAGGGTAGCCGGATTGGGAAATGGTCCTGCACTGTATATGGTTCGCTGGTCATGGAGGTTAAAACAGAAATCAGGGGAACACGCTTCGTATTCCTGCCTTAAGATTTGACTTTCGGCCTGGGACAGATTTTCAGCATCCCGGTTCAGATCTACTTTATTGGCATTTTCCCTAGTATAGGCTAAAGCTCCATCAGGATTAAGCATCGGGATGATTACCAGAGTAATTCGGTCTAAAATTTCCTCAGATCTGTCGAACTCCAGAAAAAAAGCGTTCAGCATGTCGAGCACCGCCTTCGTTGTAGTAGATTCATTTCCGTGCATCTGTGACCACATCAGTATTTTTATTGCGCCTTTTCCCAAGGTCACTTTTTCGATAGGGATATGTTGAACAGAAGAACCGACCTCTGCGATAGAGAACCGACTTTTGAATTTATTAAACAGGGGAAGAAGGTGATCGCGATGCAGGTAACGACCGCTCACAGAATCTACCTTAATATCCTTATAGGCACTCTTAAAATTCACTGTACACTTTCTCTGGGTTGCCACAAAAGTAAGTCCAATTTTATTTACAATTGTCATAAGAATAGTTACATTTGTAAACAGATTATAAGCGGATTTTCAGGTTTTTTATATACATCTGTAAACAAATCTTAACAAAAATATAAAAATAATATTATAATACTACATATCAGTATTTTATATTACTTTATATGATCTAATAGTTTATAGTATTTGAATTGTTTTCTTTTATATTTTAAGAAATTTTAAGCACGGGAGGGTATTAGAAGTATACAATGGTAAACACGGAGGGATTTATCGCAAGACTCGAGAAGGTGCTCGACTTTTACAGTCTGTCGGCAGCCGCATTTGCCGATAAGATTGGGGTGCAACGATCCAGTATTTCTCATCTTTTGACGGGGAGAAATAAGCCGAGTCTTGAATTCGTCATGAAGGTGGTTCAGTCCTACCCCGAGGTAAATCTTTATTGGCTGCTCAACGGAAAGGGAAATTTTCCTGCTAAAGTGAAAACAGAAAATCTTACTGTATCACAAGCCGATGAGAACCCACCAACCTCTTCTGCGAAAAAAGAAATAAAAAAAATTCTGGTACTCTACGAGGACGGCAGCTTTGAAGCCTTTGAACAATTTCCTGAAATCTGACCAATACTTCAACTCGCCAAATTCATCCAAATGGTGATTATTCGTTATTTTTGTGGGCATGAAAAACACAAGGTATTTATTGTTGCTCATACTCATAGCCTGTTCGGCTTGTTATAATCCTCCACGAGATTGTACAGCATATAAGGAAGGTACCTTCCGCTTTACCGCCATCATCGACGGGGAAGAAAAAACTACGACCTTTGAGAGGTCAAAAGATCAGGAAATTGATTACTTTGAGGGCAAAGCAGACACATCCTCCATTCGGTGGATCAATGACTGCGAATACATCGTAAAGAAAATTAGGCCAAGGGATGCCGCTGAGGAAAAATCGATCCACATGAAAATCCTGACAACAACTGACAGTTCCTATACCTTTGAATACGGCCTGGTAGGCAGCGCTAATAAGTCGAAAGGAATTGCCTACAAAGTAAACTGAACATGTTCGACATTCTCACTAGTCCGGATGCCTGGGTTGCCTTACTCACCCTGACCTTCCTTGAGATCATCCTCGGAATTGACAATATTGTTTTTATTTCTATCGCCGCCAATAAACTCCCCGAACAAGAACAGAAAAAAGCTACGTTCTGGGGCCTGGTCCTGGCCATGGTTCAGCGAATTCTCCTGCTTTTTGCCGTTTCCCTGCTCATTGGCCTAAAAAAACCTTTTTACTATGTTGAAAGCTCGTGGTTTACAGCAGGTATAAGCGGGCAGGCGCTTATTTTGTTGTTGGGCGGACTCTTTCTGCTCTATAAAAGTACTTCTGAAATTCACGAAAAAGTTGAATTACCTGAGCATGATGAGGAAGAACTCAAATCGAAAAATCTCGTTACGCTGCCCAAAGCATTATTTCAAATCCTGATCATCGATTTTATCTTTTCCATAGACTCTATCCTGACGGCGGTGGGAATGACGAACGGAATTGGTGACCATCCCAACGACGCCTTAATCCTGATGATTATTGCCGTTGTCATTTCCATTATTATTATGATTGTTTTTGCCAACGCAATACGGGTTTTTATCAACAAGCATCCCTCTATGCAGCTGCTTGCACTTTCTTTCCTCATTCTGATTGGTTTTATGCTGATCGCGGAAGCCGCACACCTGAGTCACGCCAGTTTCTTTGGTTCTGAAGTTGGAACGATCCCAAAAGGTTACCTTTACTTCGCCATCTCTTTCTCCCTGCTGGTGGAATTCCTGAATATGAAATACAGAAAAAAGGAGGAGATCATAGATGATATGGAAGAAGAGGAAGAATCAGCCAAATAAGGTATTACGGGAATCTTTATTTAAGGTTGTGCCCGTCTAGAAAATCAAAACAATTTAGTTTGACTCTCATCGTCCTTTGAGCCTTTTTTGCCTTTTGATTTTTGTTCAGGAGTTTTTTTCTGATCCGCCTCCACATTTTCTTCATCTACAACTTCGATATCCACGGCCTCGTGCTTCTCAGGTTCATCGTAAGGTAAAGGCTGTTTGGAATTAATTTCCAGGACTTTCTCTTTAGTTAGCTGGTTGCCCATAGCAGTGATGCCTTTGAGCCCGATAAACTCCTCTAAATTGATCTCTAAATTATCTTTGCGGTCCTGCCCTCTTTTCTTGGCAAAGACCACCTCGGCCACCGGCCGGTAGTCTGTAAATACTTTTTCGAGATAAGATTTCGGATGTGCTGTAATAATGACCTCTTCTTTGTCCGGATTTTCGATCAGAAATCGTTTTACGTAGAACAATTCTTTCTCTCCTTCCCAATAAATGGCCGTTAGAGGCTTGTTAGGCACCCATTTCTCCAAAACAATCATGTCATCATCAAACCTCATGATCAGATCCGGTATTGCGGTCTTTACGACCCCCTTTTGACTGATCATCAACAAGCGATCTTCACTGGTGAATTCACCTAACAACTCGCCCCTACCATCAACGTTGAGTCGCTGTATCGTATCGTCGAACCAAATTTTTCTGGGCTTGAGTGTAGAGAGGCCTTTTTCCTTGAGTTCTATCCTTTTAACTGAGTATTTGGTGACAATATTTCCTTTAGAACCCCTTCCCTTGATCAGCACGTCTGCAAAATCGAGCTCCCACTTCAGTTTTTTAATATTCCCCGCCTGCCGTAAAATTACAGTAACCACCTCTGCTTCCCCATTTGGATTAGCGGAGAAATAGAGGACATCAGACTGAGCTTTCCCGGAAGTAAGATCGTACATCTTATCTCTGGTTACGGCCGTTACGTTAAAACGCTTTACATAGCTCGCACCTCCTCTGCCATCTTTGTAAATCATGTTATAAGTGGTTCGCTTATCTTTTTTCTTGAAGACAGCGACATGAATGATGTTCTTTTCAACAAAAGTCTTGCTGTCTACCTTAGTGATCATCATGTGGCCGCTTTTCGTAAAGACAATGATGTCATCGATATCACTGCAGTCGGTAACATATTCATCCCTTTTGAGTGAAGTCCCGATAAACCCTTCCTCCCGGTTTACGTAGAGCTTTGTATTTCTTATTACAACCTTGGTAGCTTCAATTTCGTCAAAGATGCGGATCTCCGACTTGCGCTCCCGTTCTTTCCCGTATTTGCTTTTCAGCTCTTTAAAATAATCGATGGCATAATCCACCAGGTTGGCCAGATTATTCTTAATCTGGGCGATCTTATCCTCAAGACTGTCAATTAATTGCTGGGCCTTATCTATATCAAACTTAGAGATCCTTTTAATCCTGATCTCAGTAAGCCTTACAATATCCTCTTGGGTTACCGCCCTTTTTAAATTGGCTGTATGGGGCTTAAGGCCTTTGTCGATCGCACTAATAACCCCTTCCCAGGTCTCCTCTTCCTCTATATCTCGGTAAATGCGGTTTTCAATAAAGATGCGTTCCAGGGAGGCAAAATGCCACTGCTCTTCCAGTTCCCCCAATTGTATTTCCAGTTCTGCCTTAAGGAGCTCAACTGTATGCTCGGTGGATCGCTCCAACATTTCCTGTACGCCAATAAACAAGGGCTTATTGTCTTCTATAATACAGCCCAAAGGAGATATGGAGCTCTCACAGGCTGTAAATGCGTAAAGGGCATCGATGGTTTTGTCAGGAGAAATCCCCCCGGGCAAGTGGATCAATATTTCAACGTCGGCTGCGGTGTTGTCTTCAATCTTTTTGATCTTGATCTTCCCTTTGTCATTGGCCTTAAGGATAGAATCAATTAAAGAGGAAGTATTGGTTCCATAAGGAATCTCATTGATTACCAAAGTATTCTTATCCAACTGAGAAATCCTGGCCCTGATACGAATCTTACCGCCACGCATCCCATCGCTGTAATTGGTAACATCTATGATCCCGGCAGTGGGAAAATCAGGATATAATTTAAATCGCTGTCCTTTCAAATGTTTTATGGAGGCGTCTATAAGTTCGTTGAAGTTGTGGGGTAATATCTTTGTCGATAGTCCAACTGCAATACCTTCAGCTCCCTGAGCAAGAAGTAGGGGAAATTTTACGGGCAGATTTACCGGCTCCTTTTTTCTGCCGTCATAAGAAGCCTGCCACTCTGTAATCTTAGGACTGAAAACTACGTCAAGGGCAAATTTGGAAAGACGCGCCTCGATATAACGAGATGCGGCAGCTCCGTCTCCGGTAAGAATGTTTCCCCAGTTGCCCTGGGTATCGATTAGCAGATCTTTTTGCCCAATTTGAACCATGGCATCAGCAATACTTGCATCCCCATGAGGGTGATACTGCATGGTATGGCCCACTACATTAGCTACTTTGTTGTAACGCCCGTCATCCAACTCTTTTAAGGCGTGCATGATCCTGCGTTGCACAGGCTTAAATCCGTCTTCGATTGCCGGGACTGCCCGTTCCAGAATTACATAAGAAGCGTAATCCAGAAACCAGTCCTTGTACATGCCTGTGACCCTGGTAAGCGCCTCCTGTTGTCCTTCCTGGCTCTCCTCTGTCCCTAATTGCCCATCTTCATGTTCCTCCATATAGAAAGACTCCTATTTACTTGATAATTAATTACTCTTGATCAATAAGATCAACTTCTACTTTAAGATTGTTTATAATGAACTGTTGACGATTGGGTGTGTTTTTTCCCATATAAAACTGCAATAATTCCTCAATGGAAAGTGCCTTATCCAGCATTACAGGCTCCAGACGGATATCATCGCCTATAAAATGTTTGAATTCATCAGGAGAAATTTCCCCAAGACCCTTGAAACGGGTAATCTCAGGTTTACCACTTAGCTTTTCGATAGCTGCTCTTTTCTCGTCCTGACTGTAGCAATAGATAGTCTCCTTTTTATTCCGAACCCTGAATAATGGCGTTTGCAAGATGTACAAATGGTTTTCTTTGATCAATTCGGGAAAGAATTGCAGAAAGAAAGTAATCAGTAAAAGCCTGATGTGCATCCCGTCTACATCCGCATCCGTAGCGATGACTATATTGTTGTACCGAAGATCCTCCATGGATTCTTCGATGTTCAGTGCAGCTTGAAGAAGATTAAATTCCTCATTCTCGTACACGATTTTTTTAGACATGCCGTAGGAGTTCAGAGGCTTACCTCTGAGACTGAAAACCGCCTGGGTGTTAACGTCCCTGGATTTTGTAATAGAACCCGATGCAGAATCTCCCTCAGTGATAAACAGAGTGCTCTCGAGCCGCCTTTCACTTTTCATATCTGCCAAATGGATACGACAATCGCGTAATTTCTTATTGTGAAGACTGGCTTTCTTTGCCCTCTCCCTGGCGAGCTTGCGGATTCCCGAAAGTTCTTTGCGTTCCTTTTCGGCCGTCATGATCTTGCGTTGGATCTTTTCTGCCGTCTCGGGATTCTTGTGAAGATAGTTGTCTAACTGCTTGCCAATAAAATCGTTGATATAGGTGCGGACTGTGGGTAGCTCACCACCCATATCAGTTGACCCGAGTTTGGTTTTGGTCTGACTCTCAAAAACAGGCTCCATAACCTTAATCGAAATCGCTGAAATAATACTCTTTCTTATATCTGAAGCATCGTAATTCTTGCCGTAAAAGTCGCGTATCGTTTTTACCAGGGCCTCGCGAAAAGCCGACTGGTGTGTTCCGCCCTGAGTGGTATGCTGCCCGTTCACAAATGAATGGTATTCCTCACTGTACTGGGTCTTGCTATGTGTTATGGCCACTTCAATGTCTTCTCCTTTCAAATGAATAATAGGATATAAGAGATCTTCAGGACTGTTGTTATCCTCCAATAGGTCTTTCAGTCCGTTCTCTGAGAAGAATTTTTCTCCATTGAAGACGATAGTCAGGCCGGGATTGAGATATACGTAATTTCTGAGCATGCGTTCTACATACTCATTTCGGTATTTGTACTTTTTAAAGATGTTCTCATCGGGGGTGAAAACCACCTTGGTCCCCCTTCTGCGCGAGGTTTCTTCCAGGAATTCCTCAGTGACAAGATTACCGTATTCAAAGTCGGCAGATTTCGACTTCCCATCTCTGGTCGATTCGACCCTAAAAAAGGAAGAAAGGGCATTTACGGCCTTTGTTCCAACTCCGTTGAGTCCGACCGACTTCTTAAACGCACGAGTGTCATACTTGCCGCCCGTATTCATTTTAGAAACCACATCAACCACTTTTCCCAGGGGTATCCCCCTTCCAAAATCACGAACGATGACACGGTCACCGGGAATAGAGATCTCTATGGTCTTACCGGCGCCCATCACAAATTCGTCAATGCAATTATCTATAACTTCTTTGAGGAGGATATAAATGCCGTCATCGGCCGAGGAGCCGTCGCCCAATTTCCCTATATACATCCCAGGGCGCAAACGTATGTGCTCCTTCCAGTCGAGAGACCTGATATTCTCTTCAGTATATTGGGTTTGTGCCATTTATTTGGGGTATTCCTTGCTAATATAAAATTTCGGGGCAGAAATCAAAATGCACCAAAAAGAAAGTAATTAACAATACCGGAGGCATATTTGTTAATAGCCCCACACTTACTGCATGCCAGCTAGCGGGCTGGAATAACTATTCTAGACATTAAATCGAAAATGCATCACATCTCCGTCCTTAACCACATATTCTTTTCCTTCCACCCGCATTTTTCCGGCTTCCTTCACCTTGATTTCACTCCCAAAGGTAACATAATCGTTATAGGAAATTACCTCAGCCCTGATAAATCCTTTTTCAAAATCGGTGTGGATTACTCCGGCAGCCTGAGGTGCAGTGGCACCTACAGGTATAGTCCAGGCCCTTACCTCTTTCTCCCCGGCGGTGAAATAGGTGTGGAGATTCAGAAGCGTATATGCCGCCCTGATAAGCTTTGAGGACCCGGGCTCATCGAGGCCTAAGTCTTCTAAAAACAGTTGGCGTTCTTCATAGGTTTCCAACTCTGAAATATCAGCTTCAGTACCTACCGCCAAAACAAGGATCTCAGCATTTTCAGCGGCTGTGGCCTTTTTTACCTGCTCAACATAGGCATTGCCTGAAACGGCTGCCGACTCGTCTACATTACACACATAAAGCACGGGCTTGTCTGTGATCAATTGCAGGGGGGAAATAAACTCTTTTTTATCTTCTTTACCAATTTCTATTGCCCTCACAGATATACCGGCTTCCAGATTTTCCTTGACCTTTAATAGAACAGCTTCTTCTTTGATGGCTTCTTTGTTTCCTGTTTTTGCTGCCCGTTTTACCTTGTCTAATTTCTTTTCCACGCTTTCCAGGTCTTTTAGCTGTAGTTCCATATCTATAGTTTCCTTATCGCGTATGGGGTCTACAGAGCCGTCCACATGTACTACATTGTCATCGTCAAAGCACCGAAGCACGTGCAGAATTGCATCAGTTTCCCGAATATTGCCCAGAAATTGATTTCCCAATCCTTCACCCTTACTGGCTCCTTTAACGAGTCCGGCTATATCCACAATGTCAACAGTAGCAGGAATTACTCTTTCGGGATTGACCAATTCTTCGAGCTTTTCCAGGCGTTGATCGGGTACGTTTACGACTCCTATGTTAGGCTCGATGGTACAAAATGGAAAATTGGCGCTCTGGGCTTTCGCATTGGACAAACAATTAAATAAGGTCGATTTACCTACATTGGGTAGTCCTACTATACCTGCTTTCATGCTATTGTATCTGTTTTACGGGCTGCAAATATACTTTTTACTAGTATATTTAGAACACTAAAAGTCTACGGAAATAAAGATGTCAAACACAATACGCCTCCAGGGGTTTTTATTCGACGAAAAATCGTCCTTTCTAAGAGGGGCTGCTAAGGCACCACCGGAAATTAGGGCAGCTTATCACAGTTCATCGGCAAATTATTTTTCAGAAAACGGCAAAGAAGTACAGCCCGGGATTTTTGAGGACAAGGGCGATTATAAAATTGATGAATACTTTGATATAGAAAGTATTACTGCTGCCAATATCAATGATAACCAAAGGGTAATAAGTCTGGGAGGGGATCATTCCATCAGTTATCCTGTGATTAAAGCTGTTCATCAACAATTCGGGCCGATGGAGATCCTGCATATAGACGCCCATGGCGATCTGTACGATAATTTTGATGGAGACCCCTACTCCCATGCATGCCCTTTTGCAAGAGTGATGGAAGACAAACTGGCCAGCAGGCTGGTACAAATTGGTGTTCGGACTTTAAATACGCATCAGCGGGAGCAGGCAGAGAAATTTGGTGTGCAGATCATCGAAATGAAGGACTTTAAAGTGGACGCCATACCTGCATTTACCAAGCCTCTATATCTCTCTGTGGATATTGATGCGCTTGATCCGGGCTGCGCCCCGGGTGTTTCACACCAGGAACCGGGAGGTTTAACCACCCGGGAATTACTTCATATCATTCAATCTATAAAAGGGCCAATTATTGCGGCTGATATCGTTGAATACAATCCCGATCGGGATCAGAATAAAATGACCGCCATGGTTTGTGCAAAGATTTTTAGGGAAATACTTTCAAAAATGACAACGGATCTCCCATAATGGAATAAATCAAAGTATTTTTGGATCTTCATTAAAAATTAATCCTGAGGTATCATTTTCGCTTTGCCAGTAACAATTTTATCTGCAGGTCGTCTTATCAATCAAATCAGCATCTTTTGAATCCATTACGTTTCCTCCCCTTTTTTATATTTCTTTTTTTATGTCTCTCAGCCAGTGCCCAGAGTTTGAGGGGTACCATTTTGGACAAAGACACCGGTGAAGCTATTCCCTATGCCACGGTACAAATTGGATTGGGCAAAGGAACCATTGCAAATGAAGAAGGTGTTTTTGGACTAAACCTCAATTATACAGCGACAGACAGCCTGCTTATCTCATCCATGGGGTACAAACAAAAGAGAATTTTGGCAAGTTCCTTAACTGATGGTGTGATCATCTACATGGTACCCTCAACCATTGAACTCAGCGAAGTGCTGCTGAGAAACCGAATGCCAACGGCTGAGGAGATCATCAGGGAAGTGCGGGCTGCATTGCCCACAAACTATGCAGCCGAGGAGCAAAAGTATCAGATGTTCTACCGTGCAACGAATTACATGAATTTCAACGACCTGGAAGTTGAAATTAAAAAAGCAACAGCAATACCCAAATCGCAGGTAGCCAAGGCGAGTAAACAACTCGATTCACTGGCGAAGGCCATCATGGCCAGCCGATTGATCGAATTTCAGGATTACAGCGGCTCCATTCTTTTAAAGGACAAAGACTCCAGCAAAATTGTCATCGACAGGGCTACCAAATTAATTGACAGCAGAAAGGATTTCTCCCTGGACAACGTCCAGGAAAAAGCTCAGAATATCATCCTTCAGTATTTAGATACTACCCTGACATATAAGTTAAAAACAGGGCTATTTAAAATTGAAGACTCGCTTAATTTTGATCAGGACGACTTTGATAATGACAAAAAACTGGTTTTTGGCAACAAGGAAGTGAAGTCATCGCTGCTGAGAACACTCAAAACATCTCAGTGGTTTGAATTCTCTTTTCTGGACAAAATATTGAATACCGATTCTTATCGATTTTCTCTTGACGGGGCTTCGTATTTCCAGGACAATCCCATCTATGTGGTCTCCTTTCGTCCCCGCAGGTCGAAATCAAAGTTTAGCGGAAAATTGTACATCTCTTCCTATGATTTTGCCGTCTTAAAGGCTGATTATGCCTTTAGCGAAGGTAAAGAAGGAAAAAAATTCAACATGAAGCTTCTGTTAGGGGTTAAGTTTGTGGAAAATAAAAATGAGGGCACCATTTTGTACAAACAGAACCCTGGTGGTACATACCATCCCTATTACATCAAGAGGGATTTTGGAAATTATGTTTATCTGAGCAGGCCGCTAAAATTTATAGAAAACAGCGAAGAACGCGAAAAAGTTATTTTCGATTTTACTTTTGAAGGAGAGGGCCGGGAAAAAAAGGAATTGCTGATCCTTTCGAGCGGCCCCCTGGATATGATGGAATTTACAAAGCTCGAAGAACCTAAGACAATACCCTATACACTCCTGGAACAGTATGAAGCGTCTGTGTGGGAGAACAGCCAGATCATTGAACCTCTGGAGGAAATGAAGAATTTTAAAGTAAGTAATTAGAAGGTCTAACCGTCAGGATGCATAAAGCTCTGCTTGGAAAGCAGTGTTTCCTCGCTCTCTACGTGGTCTTCATCCGGAACACAACAATCAACAGGACAAACAGCTGCACATTGCGGTTCTTCGTGAAAGCCCATACATTCTGTACATTTATCGGGAGCGATATAATATATCTCATCGCTCACAGGCTCCTGTACTTCATCGGCATTGACCTTTTTTCCGTCAGGCAGGACAACATCCCCTGTCAATGAAGTTCCGTCACTATAGCGCCATTCTTCCGCTCCTTCGTAAATAGCTGTATTAGGGCACTCTGGTTCACAGGCACCGCAATTGATACACTCGTCGGTAATAATAATGGCCATATTTCTCTTTTTCTTTTAGCAATTTACAGGACCTACGCCTGATAAAAACTTAGGTACAACTTCCCTCTCAGTTTTATACTTTTGCGGCAAAGGTACACTTGAAACCTATTTTGTACAAATATATGGCGACACTGGAAGAAAGATTTAAAGCATTTGTTAAACTTGGTGAATTTCTCAGGAATTTCAGGCCGGCTGAAAATACAGGGAACGAAGCATACGAGGAGTTAAAGCAAGTGCTCCGGCAAGCAAGACTAAAAAATGGCTGGTTTAGCGAGGATAATTTGCATCATGCAATTGCCGCCTGGGGAGATTTACTCACTCCGGAAAATCTCAATACCTGGATTTCTTCATACCCGGTGCAAGATGAGGCTTCAGGGGAGATTGCTATTATCATGGCAGGGAATATTCCGCTGGTAGGCTTTCACGATCTGCTTTCCGTTTTGATTACAGGACATACGGCAAAGGTGAAATTGTCGTCAAATGACAAGGACCTCCTTCCCTTCTTAATGCGAAAACTCACAGAGTTTGAACCTCGATTGGAGGGTCAGGTACAGTTTGTGGAAGGCATCCTAAAAGACTTTGACGCCGTAATTGCCACTGGCAGCGACAATACCTCCCGTTATTTCGAATACTACTTCGGACATAAACCCCATATTATCCGAAAGAATCGCAATAGTGTTGCCGTCCTACAGGGGAATGAAACTCAGCAGACCCTTAGCGCCCTGGGAGAAGATATCTTCCATTACTTTGGGCTGGGATGCAGGAGTGTTAGCAAATTATTTGTTCCTGAATCTTACGATTTTAAGAAATTCTTTCAGGCCATCGAACCCTATAAAAAGCTGATAGACCATCATAAATACCACAATAATTACGATTACAACAAGGCGGTTTATCTGATGAGTGAATTCCCCTTCCTGGATAATGGATTCCTTTTACTAAAACCCGATGAAAACTACGCCTCCCCCATTGGAACCCTGTTTTACGAAACCTATGACTCCAAAACTCAAATAAAGGACAAACTCACTGCAGATCAGAATAAGATTCAATGTGTGGTTGCGGAGGGCATCAGTCCCGTAGAAGTAGCGTTTGGCCAGACTCAAAAACCTTCGCTGACAGACTATGCAGATGGGGTGGATACTGTTGAATTCCTGTTAAAAACATGATGTAATTAATCGGGATTTACGCCTCCTATCTCGTCTTAATTTTCGACCTTTACAGCTGCAAAAAATGCACCGTATCTTATGAAAAAACACAATTTTAGCGCCGGACCCTGTATTCTTCCTGCCGAGGTTATGCAAAAAGCTGCCGAAGCGGTTCTCGAACTCGATGGAATAGGTCTTTCCTTGATTGAAATTTCACATCGAAGTAAAGAGTTTGTAGCCGTGATGGAAAAAGCGAGATCACTGGCGCTCGAACTCCTGAATTTGGAAGGAAAAGGATATCAGGCATTGTATCTGCAAGGTGGAGCCAGCCTCCAATTTGCGATGGTGGCCTATAATCTGTTAGAAAATAAAGCCGGGTATCTCAACACCGGTACCTGGAGCGACAAAGCCCTCAAAGAGGCCAACATCATTGGCAGTGGCATTGAGGTGGCATCCTCCAAGGATAAGAATTACAATTATATTCCCAAAGGTTACACCATTCCTGAAGGTCTAGACTACCTGCACCTGACTTCCAACAATACCATTTTTGGAACGCAGATCAAGGAATTTCCC
Organism: Muriicola soli; assembly: GCF_004139715.1. Lineage (GTDB taxonomy): Bacteria > Bacteroidota > Bacteroidia > Flavobacteriales > Flavobacteriaceae > Muriicola > Muriicola soli. Next base: position 1,506,191 of record NZ_CP035544.1, read on the forward strand.
AAGTCTGATGCCCCTCTGGTATGTGATATGAGTTCTGATATCTTTTCGAGGCAACTCGACTTTTCCAAATTTGATCTGATCTACGCCGGGGCTCAAAAGAATATGGGACCCGCAGGGACCACCCTTGTTATTGTAAAGGAAGATTTGCTAGGGAAAGTCAGCAGGAAGATCCCTTCCATGCTCAATTACAAAACGCATATTAGCAAGGACAGTATGTTCAATACCCCGGCAGTGTTTCCGGTTTATGTAAGCATGCTTACGTTGCAATGGCTGAAAGACCTGGGAGGAATTGACGCTATTGAGGAAGTGAACGAGAAAAAAGCAAAACTCATATATTCCGAGATCGACCTTAACCCCCTGTTTAAAGGTTTTGCTGCTAAAGAAGACCGTTCTAACATGAATGCGACTTTCTCATTAACCGATGAGAAGCTGAAAGATACCTTTGATGCCATGTGGAAAGAAGCCGGGATCAATGGGCTCAACGGGCACAGGTCTGTTGGGGGATACCGGGCCTCTATGTACAATGCCCTCACTCTGGAGAGTGTAGGCGTCCTGGTTGATGTAATGAGTGATCTGGAAAGAAAAGCATAATCAATCCTTAAGTATTAAAGAGAATTAACAGCATAATGAGTAAAAAAATTCTAGCCAACGACGGCATATCAGATAGCGGAATACAGGCATTAGAAAAAGCTGGATATGAAGTATTGACTACCAAAGTAGCCCAGGAACAACTGGTAAACTTTATTAATGAAGAGCAGGTTTCAGGCTTGCTGGTAAGAAGTGCAACACAGGTGAGAAAGGAATTGATAGATGCCTGCCCAAGTCTTAAACTCATAGGCCGTGGTGGCGTAGGTATGGACAATATAGATGTGGAATACGCGAGGGAAAAAGGCATACATGTCATCAACACTCCTGCCTCTTCCTCTGCTTCAGTTGCAGAACTCGTATTCGCGCATTTATTCGGTGGTGTCAGGTTTTTATACGATGCCAACAGAAATATGCCCCTGGAAGGAGATAAGAATTTTAAGGGCCTCAAGAAAAATTACGGGAAAGGTACTGAATTGCGGGGCAAAACACTGGGAGTCCTTGGATTTGGAAGGATAGGTCAGGCTACCGCTAAAATAGCCCTTGGTATTGGAATGAAGGTTATCTATCACGATCCCTATATGGAGGATGCGCAGGTAGATCTGTCCTTCTACGACGGTCAGTCCATATCCTTTAACTTAAAAAGTTGCAGCAAAGAGGAGCTATTGAAATCTGCCAACTTTATTACGCTTCATGTTCCAGCTCAAAAAGATTACATTATTGGCAAAGCCGAATTTGAACTTATGAAGAACGGCGTTGGTTTGGTCAACGCTGCAAGAGGCGGAGTGATAGACGAGGTTGCCCTGGTTGCCGCTATTGACAGCGGGAAGGTTGCCTTCGCCGGACTTGATGTATTTGAATCGGAGCCGGTACCGGAGGTCAGGATCCTTATGCATCCAAAAATATCTTTATCCCCTCACATTGGGGCCGCAACAGACGAAGCACAGGACAGGATCGGAACGGAACTTGCAGATCAAATCATCCGACTCTTAAACTAAAATAATAATAAGAATTTACGCGTAACAGAATAATTAAAAACTAAGAATATGTCAGGACTTTTGGATTTATTAGGTGGCCCAATGGGCAAGGAACTTATCAACGGTGTCGCTCAGCAGACAGGACAACCGACAGACAAAACAGCCGATGTGCTGAGTATGGCCATGCCCCTATTGTTGGGTGCCATGAAGAAAAATGCCTCGAATCCTCAGAATGCAGAAGGACTCATGAATGCTCTTTCTTCAAAACACAACGGCGGGATCCTGGACAATCTCGGAGGTTTATTTCAGGGAGGTGTGAATGATTCTGTAATAGCTGATGGCGCAGGGATTTTAGGACATGTCCTGGGTAACAAACAACCAGCCGTAGAGAATGCCCTTAGTCAGAAATCAGGTATAGATGCCGGAAGCGTTGCACAAATTCTAAAGATTGCTGCCCCAATCGTAATGGGGTATTTGGGAAGACAAAAAGCGCAGAGTAATGTAAGTGATGCCAACGGCTTGAGTTCTCTTTTAGGCTCGATGCTCGGTGGGCAACCAAAACAAAATCAAAGTCTTATCACAAGTCTTATCGATTCTGACGGAGACGGCAGTGTTCTGGATGATGTAGCAGACATGGTCTTAGGAAGCAAGAAGAAGAAAGGTGGCCTTGGCGGTATGCTGGGCGGGCTATTTGGAAAGTAGATAAGAGGTTACCTAAGGATTTTTAACAAAACCATCGGAAAAAGCCCGATGGTTTTTTTGTATCTTAAGGTGTCATGAAAAGAAGATTATATTATTTGTCAATGTCCGTCAGACTGCTGTTCATCATTAGTTTGTCTGTGCTGATATGGAGTTGTTCCAGCACCAGGATTGATCCCGTGATCGCTGCTAAGGAAAAGGAAGCATTTAATTCCTCCAGCGCCGATACTGTGGAAATATCAGATGAAGAATCCAATTACGAGATCATTATCATAGAACCGGGATTTAACGTATGGTTACAGGCCGTTGCACGTCCACCGGGATATTATTCAAAAACCTTTCTGGAAAACAGGAACCAGTTTTTAGTCATCGAATGGAATAATCGCGTCATAAACAATTTACAGTATGATCCACAACTGTATCAACTACAAATAGATTATGATCCGCGCATCGACTACGGTTACGAGGTAAACTACAAACTCTACAATTACTTTGTCTATTTCCAGCGCAAGTACAATCAAAGGTTAGGACCCTTTGCGGCACGCATCTAATTATTTACCTTTGCGGCTTCAAAATAGGAGAATGACAAATCGCCTGAAAAAACATTGGGGAATAACATCGACCTGGCAACTTATAGTCATTTTCTGGGTGTTTGCCATTACCGGGTCTTCATCAGTATATGTGGCAAAACCATTTTTAAACTGGATCGGACTCTCACGCGAAGCTTTTCCGGATAGCTGGTGGAGTGGAACGGTCTACTGGACCTTGCGCCTGCTATTGATTTTTCCTTTCTACCAGGTCTTGCTCATTATTTTTGGATGGCTGTTTGGGCAGTTTAAGTTTTTTTGGAATTTCGAGAAGAAAATGCTTAGCAGACTCGGATTTAGACGACTTTTCCAGGAACCGTAATCACCTTTTTACACTCGCATATTCGCAGTTATTGACGAGCTGTCATCACCAATACCATCTATTGGCAATGGCGGAGAGCACGCTTTGGACAACTACCGTACTTTTTTAATATATTTCGTTAATTCAGGATTCAATTGCCTTTTGCGAAGATCTTTTGGCTGTAATAAATGTGTATAACCACATTAAAGTAAAGCTGGGGATTAGGTCGAATCCCGGAACCAATTCCTCAATGAAGGTAATTACACCTGCTATTTGTCCGGTCTTCCCTTTGTACATTCGTGTCATTAGCCAAGCGGCAACAGGAGCCCAGATCACGTCGGAAAATTCACCTATCCCCGGAATTAAAAATGACAGCATCCCGATACCATCGAAGAGTAATCCCAGCAGCAGGTATTTAATTTTTGGCGTTTCCTTCATTTCCCGTAAAAATACAGAAATCCTTCGGCTAGCTGCAAATGAGTAAATAAAGAAATAAAAATAAGATGTGACTAGGAGAGTCTGGAACTGATCAGCTTAAGAAACTCATTACGCGTCTCAATTTTTTCAAACTGCCCGCGGAAACCTGAAGTAGTAGTTACCGAATTTTGTTTCTGTACCCCTCGCATCATCATACACATATGTGAGGCTTCAATCACCACCGCAACGCCTTTGGGTTGCAGGGTCTTGTTGATACATTCCAAAATATCGTGTGTGAGTCGTTCCTGTACCTGCAATCTGCGGGCAAATACGTCAACAACCCTCGGAATCTTGCTGAGTCCAACTATATGGCCGTTGGGAATATACGCTATATGCGCCTTGCCATAAAAAGGCAACATGTGGTGCTCGCATAGGGAGTACACTTCAATGTCCTTAATAATGACCATTTCGTCATATTCTTCAGCAAACATGGCACTTTTCAAGATTTTAACAGCATCCTGCTTGTAACCTTGGGTAAGAAATAACATTGCTTTGGCCGCTCGCTCAGGTGTCTTGGCCAGACCTTCGCGTTTAACGTCCTCCCCTATTTCGTCTATTATTTTTTCGTAGCGTTCTTTAACCTCGTTGGTGATGCTTAAATTGTATTCTTCTAAATTCTGATATGGTGCCATACTGGAGTAAATAAAATGAGCGTTTTCTGTTAAGCTCAAATATTGTTTATTATTTCTACGTTAAACTTAAACAAAATTAATGAATTCTCGTAGCTCCCCATAACTTTAACGAATTATTAGCATGGTGAGGCCCGGATCAGAATTTCGCAACAAATTTATTCAGCTTAGTTCTTCTTATTGCTTTCCCTGCTTAGATGTATTTTGTATTCAGGTGGCTTATGTGTACTTTCGAACTTCAAAATTTACGGGATGATATCCGCAAAAAATCTTCAAAAATTCTACGGGAATTTACAAGTTCTTAAAGGTGTGGATTTGCACATCGATAAAGGTGAGATCGTTTCCGTTGTCGGAGCTTCAGGGGCCGGTAAAACGACCTTGCTACAAATACTTGGCACGCTTGATCATCAGTCCAATACCAAAGAAAGCGAATTGATGATCAACGAGGTTGAAGTAACTCAGCTCAATGACAAAGAATTAGCCGTGTTTAGGAATGAACACATCGGATTTATCTTTCAATTCCATCAATTACTTCCCGAATTTACGGCTTTGGAAAATGTCTGTATCCCTGCGTTTATCAAACGGACAGATCCTAAGGATGCAGAAAAAAAGGGGATGGAACTACTCAATTTTCTGGGCCTTAAAGAACGTTATCACCACAAACCCAGTGAACTTTCCGGCGGAGAGCAACAACGGGTGGCAGTTGCCAGAGCACTGATCAATAACCCCTCAGTTATTCTTGCCGACGAGCCCAGTGGAAACCTCGATTCGGAAAGTGCAGATATCCTCCACAAATTATTTTTTCAACTCCGAGAGGAATATGGACAGACCTTCGTCATTGTAACCCATAACGAAGAACTGGCTGATATGGCCGACCGAAAACTCACCATGGTAGACGGACTTATTGTAAATGCATGATGTTACGACGCCTTTGGTCTTTTTGCCGTAAACCGGAATACGTCCCTTATAAAAACTTGTCTTTGACATTGCGGTTGAAAATCGTGTATTCCCTTGTATTCTGGAATTTTATTGTAGGTATTGGAATTGTAATGCTTGCAGAAGGATTATTTCAATGGCTTGATATTGATATGGGGAAACACAAAACTGAAGACATGTTCCTGAAGTACTCTTATTTTCAGGTTTTTGCCTTAATGGTGCTTATGGCACCTATCCTTGAAGAAATTATTTTCCGGGGTCCGCTTATTTTTTTTAAACGATCCTCCTTTTTTCCTATTGCGTTTTATCTTTCATGCCTGCTCTTTGGCCTAGTGCATCTCAGCAATTTTGAAGAAGGCGCCTCCCTCTTAATGTGGGCACCTCTCCTGGTAGCACCCCAGGCCCTAATGGGATTATTCTTGGGCTTTCTCAGGGTAAAGTTAGGCTTGCGTTATGCCATTCTCATGCATATGAGCCACAATGGTATCTTATTTCTATTGATTAGTTTAATAGAACTGGTAGAATGAAAACAAAGCTAAAGCGGGAAACCCTGCGAGATTTTCTCGACCAGAAAGTTTTGGAATACAATAGACCTGAATTCCTTTCCTCAGATCCTATACAGATTCCTCACGGTTTTACCCGTAAAGAGGATATTGAAATCAGCGGATTTCTCACGGCTACCATTGCCTGGGGCAACAGAAAAAGTATTATCAATAATGCCCGCCTGATGATGGAACTGCTAGATAATGCCCCATACCAGTTCGTAAAAGATCATTCGGAGTCGGACTTAATTACGCTTAAGGACTTTGTACACCGGACTTTTAATGGGGTGGATTTCGCTTATTTTATCAGAGCACTGCGGTTTATCTACACCCAAGAGGGAGGTCTTGAATCGGTTTTCACGAGGAATGCTGAGGAGGCCTCCCTGCAAAGCTCCATTTCCAGCTTCAAAGCCCTTTTTTTCAAATTGGAGCATCCGGCGAGAACAGAAAAACACATTTCCGATCCTGCTCGGGGATCCGCTGCCAAAAGGATAAATATGTTCCTGCGATGGATGATTCGCGATGCCAACTCAGGCGTCGATTTCGGGTTATGGAAATCCCTTAGTCCGGCTCAATTATCATGTCCTCTGGACGTGCATTCCGGCAATGTTGCACGAAAATTAGGTCTGCTTAGGCGGAAACAAAATGACGCAAAAGCGGTAGCAGAACTTGATGCCAACCTCCGTCTTTTAGACCCTAGAGACCCTGTGAAATATGACTTTGCCCTATTTGGCCTGGGAGTCTTTGAGAAATTCTGAATTGCGATTTCAGGGATAGGCGGTAAGACCTCTTTATAATTGACAATATCTGTAATTATTTCCTCCTAAGAATTAAGTCGTACCATCGAATAGTGATAAATCACCATAACGTTACCTAATTATGAAAATTGGGTTAAGTAGGCTTTAAAACTATTTATCAATTTAAAGAAATCATTAAGATTCCATCCAAATTCAGAATTTAAATCAATAAAATTTATCTTTTATAATCAAATACATAACAGTATTAGTTATTTGTTAAATAAATGATAATTGAAGGTGAGATCAAGTGTTCCTGAGGGAAATTTCCTATCTTTAATTACAACCTAACTAGTTACTGTCACCCATAGGAAAGTTGAGAAGGGAATGGTAAGTAGTTTTTCAGTAGAAAATAAAAAAGATCACCTGGTAATAATTGTGGAAGGCAATTACGATTACTGGGAATTCCTGGAATATCCCCAACAGATTTTAAATACTTGTAAAGAGCACGATTGCGATAAGGTTCTTGTAGACCTTAGCTCCGTTAAATCGGAGGAAATTGCGCTCATTGAACTTTTCTTTCTGGGCGAAAAGATCGCTAAAATTTTGGGTAAAAAGATAATGCTGGCCTTGATCTGGAAACGGGAATCTCTGTCCGACTTCCTGGTAGACGTCGCTACAAATCGTTCAGCACGACTCAAAGTATTCGATACGGTTAAAAGAGCGGAATACTGGTTACTTCACCAATATTAAATTAATTACTTTCGGAAACTAAGCCCATCTTCCCCAGATCGAGTGCTATTTTCCTATTCCCTTCAGCAATAGATTGGTAGATCGCCTCTACGATGATCATATCTCTCTTCCCCATCTCCCCAGGTGCCCTGTTTTCTGTCCCGTACAAAATATGACTCGCAAAATCATCCATCTGTAATTTCTGTTGAGATTCGTGCGGAAACTGAATGGGTCCACGCGATGTTTCACCTGCCAGGGGTCCGTAATTATTGGCGGGTTTCAAAGAGAACCAGCCCTTGTTGCACGATGCGTATAAGCTATTGGCGTTGGCATTGTGGGAAGTAAATATACTTCCTGTAGCCCCGCCGGGAAATTCGAACTGAGCGGTTATGGTCTCATCGGTTTCCTTGAAATAGTCGGGTCGGGTACTAAATTCCTGAGCTGTAACACTTACAGGGTTTTCTCCTGTTCCGTAAATCGAACTTTGAATACTGTAGACACCCATGTTTACGAGGGCTCCTCCTCCGGAAAGCGCTTTGTTGAGCCTCCACTGTGCAGGATTTCCATTAGAGCGATAAGCCGCTTCTGCCATAATATAAGAGACTTCACCAAAGGTTTTCTCCTTCACATATCTCTTGATCTCCTGAGTATAAGGTTCGGAATGCAGACGATAGCCCATACCAAGTTTTACCCCTGCAATTTTGCACGCCTCTATGATCGCATCACATTCTGCTACAGAAATTCCCATGGGTTTTTCACAAATGACATGCTTTCCGGCTTTGGCAGCCCTGATTGAGAATTCTGCATGCATACTGTTGGGTAATACTACATATACAATATCAATGTCCTCATTGTTGGCAATGGTATCAAAGTTCTGGTAGTTGTAAATATTTTTTGTTTCAATATTGTATTTTGAAGCCCATACTTGTTCTTTGGCCCTGGAGCCAGTTACGATTCCGGCAAGGTGACAATGCTTTGTATTTTGCAAGGCCGGAGCCAGCTGATAAGTGCTGTAACTTCCCAGTCCAACCAGGGCAATTCCCAGGGAGCGACCCTGTCCTTCCTTTCCTCCCATGGCGCATGCCAGAGGAGCATGCGCCAGAACAGCGGTTCCGAGAAGGCCCTCCGATAACCTGCGATTAAAATATCTTCTCGTGATTTTTTTCATGCCTCAACAATTGAAGTGATTAGTGGATGATTTCAACAGATTTAATGTACAAAAAACTCTTCATTCCTTTTAAAGGGTGGCTTTTTAGCTGAATCGACATTATTTCCTATTTTTAGCTCTCTAAAAATGTACCTCAGATGAAAAATTACTCTACGCTTTCCTTTCTTGCTTTTTTTCTATTTTCCTATACTTTTTCACAAAACAGATCGATTCCTGTTGATACTACTGTTATCACACAGCACAGTGTTACGGTAAACGGGACGAGTTTTAATTACACCGCAGAGACGGGCACACAACCTGTATGGGACGAAGCAGGAAAGCCTATTGCAGCCCTGCATTACACCTATTATACGCGCAATGGCGTGAAAGACAGAAAATCGCGACCATTATTGATCTCATTCAATGGAGGACCCGGTTCAGGATCAGTATGGATGCACCTCGCCTATACCGGACCCAGGGTACTTAATATCGATGACGAAGGTTACCCCGTACAGCCCTATGGTGTAAGTCAGAACCCCTACTCCGTTCTGGACGTTACGGATATCGTTTACGTTAATCCCGCCAATACCGGGTATTCTCGGACCATTCCCGAAACCGGTGAAAAAGTAGACCGCAGTAAATTCTTTGGGATCAATGCCGATATCAAATATCTGGCTGAATGGCTGAATACCTTTGTGACCAGGCATAACCGCTGGAGATCTCCTAAATACATTGTGGGTGAAAGTTATGGGGGCACACGGGTAATGGGGTTATCCCTGGCACTTCAGAATCAGCAATGGATGTACCTCAATGGAGTAATCATGGTTAGTCCGGCCGATTACAAGGTAATCAGAGTTGGTGGCCCTGTAAGTGAAGCATTAAACCTTCCTTATTACACCGCCGCAGCATGGCACCACAAAGCTCTGCCTGCCGCATTGCAAAGCAAAGACCTTCTGGATATCTTACCTGAGTCTGAAGCGTATACCATCAACACCCTTATTCCGGCTTTGGCCAAAGGTGGATTTATCAGCGAGACGGAACGCAATGAAGTCGCCGAGCGAATAGCCTACTACTCGGGTTTAAGCAAGGAAGAGGTGTTGTCCCGAAACCTTTCAATTCCTACCTCCTACTTTTGGAAAGCACTTTTAAGAGACAGAGGTTATACTGTGGGCAGGTTAGATAGCCGATATCTGGGGATGGATCGCGAAATAGCCGGAGAACGACCGGATTACAATTCGGAAATTACCTCATGGCTCCATAGCTTTACTCCTGCCATCAACTACTATTTGCAGGAAGAACTCAACTTTAAAACCGACATGAAATACAATATGTTCGGGCCCGTCAGACCGTGGGATAATGACAATGACAATACCAGGGAAAACCTGAGGCAGGCCATGGCCCAAAACCCGTATTTAAATGTTTTGATTCAAAGCGGATATTACGACGGTGCCACAACTTATTTTAACGCGAAATACACCATGTGGCAAGTAGATCCCAGTGGACGCATGAAAGACAGGTTTCAGTTCAAGGGATATCGCAGTGGCCATATGATGTACTTGCGAAGGGAAGACCTCAAACAGGCCAATGACGACATTCGGACATTTATTCTGGATACCCAGGCCAAGGGAAAAAGTGCAAAGTACTAGGCCTTGTATCAATTTTTAATGTAGTGATCAGACTTCCCAAGAGAACTCTTAGGCAAGGGGTACATCCTCTTTAGGCTCTTTAAGGGCTTTGCAGGAACTCTGAAAACCAATTCAGTGTATACTTTTATCGGCATATGAGCGTTATAACGTACGTATAATCTCGATAAAAATTACCCCATGAAAAAATTGAAACGCACAGGTTTGTTTCTAATGATGATCGCCTTCATCGCAGTGTCTTGTGAAAAATCTACAGACTACTCAGAACAATCTTTGTCTCCACAACTGCCCCCGGCTGAATCCATGGCCATCGACTTTGAGGCATTTGAAGAAGATGGAACCTCAGGAAAATCGGCCAATTTGGTCTATGATGACAAGGCTCCCAATGGAAATTGGGTCTTCTCCCGAGTTGTAGTAGGAGTATGGAGCTCTGCCTTGTATACTACGCTGGCAGTGCCCGTAGCCTCATTCCGGGCTGCTTTTACACAAAATCCAGAAAAAATTTCGGATGACACCTGGCAATGGAGCTATAGTGTTGACGGATTTACCAGTGAATATACAGCGCGACTCACAGGACAGCTCACTGCAGATGCCATACTGTGGAATATGTATGTCACAAAAGAAGGCATTGAAGGATTTGATGAATTCTTATGGTTTTCAGGTAGTTCTGCTATTGACGGTAACAGTGGTTTCTGGGTCTTAAATCAAGGACCAGAACGCCCTGATCCTATGTTGCGTATCGACTGGGAGAAGTCAGGTGATGAAATTGGAAGTATTCGTTATACCTGGGTAAGGGAATTAGACGATCAGCAAAATGATGATGTCTTTAGAAACAGCTATCTTGAGTACGGATTACAGGATGCGTACTACAATGCGTATTTTGAAGCCTATGTCTACGACTCCAATCTAGAGGCCTTTGTTGATGTCGATATCGAATGGAGCAGAAGCACTTACGAAGGTCGAGTGCGAGCTTTTGCCTATTTCGAAGACGAAATGTGGCATTGCTGGGATGCCAACGGTGACGATGTTGCCTGTGAGTAAAACCCAATTCTAATAAAAAACATACCCCGCCCAATAAAGGCGGGGTTTTTTTATGAATGTGGTGCATCTAATTCTTATCTTTTGGATTTCAAAGACTTTGCACCCTCCTATGAAGAAATTACTTTTACTTCTTTTTTTACTCTCTTTTTTTTCCGTGAGTACGATCGCACAGGATTGGGCTCAACTGGGTGAATATCAGCAAGCCAATAAATTGTTAGTACAAAACAAATCCATGGAAAAACAGATCGTATTTTTTGGAAATTCAATTACTATAGGCTGGTTGCACACCCAACCTTCCTTTTTTAAGGACAAACCTTATATTAATAGGGGTATCGGAGGTCAAACAACGCCACAGATGCTGGTCCGGTTCAGGCAGGATGTTATTGATCTTAAACCCACTGTAGTTGTAATTCTGGCAGGCACCAACGATATCGCCGGAAATACCGGCCCTATGACTCTGGAAGAGACACTTGCAAATTTAAAATCCATGACGGAACTGGCGCAAGCCAATAATATATCTGTGATTTTATGCTCGGTTCTCCCAGCCTCCGATTATCCATGGAGACCCGGTTTGCGCCCCGATCTTAAAATTCCGAAACTCAATGCGATGATCAAAAAATACGCTGAAGAAAATGATGTTATTTATCTGGACTACTTCACAGCCATGGTCAATGATCAAAAGGGATTAGATCCTGATCTGGCCGAGGACGGTGTTCATCCCACAAAAAAGGATATGAAATTATGGCGCCACTTGCTGAAATGGCAATAAAAAATGCCCTGCGCAAATCACCTTGAAATTCGGAAGGCATTGCTCATTAATTAGTGTCTCCTCCGCTGTGCTGATAAAAGAGTGTGATACTTCTAAAATTATACATCCAAAATGAACATTGAGATCATCAGTATATTGATGCCTTTCAGGAATACAGAAAAGTATTTAAAGGAATGTTTGGACTCTGTCTTATCTCAAACCTATCCTCATTGGGAACTCATTGCCGTGGATGACCACTCGCGCGACTCTAGCTACGCCTTGGTTTCAAAGTATAGCCATGCAGACTCCAGAATTAAACTGATAAAAAATAAGGGTGAAGGAATTATTATGGCTTTGAGAACTGCCTTACAAGTCGCATCAGGAGGCATGGTGAGCAGAATGGATTCTGACGATGTAATGGTCCCGGACAAACTAGAGATCATGCAGCAGCAGCTGCATACTGCAGGTAAAGGACATATTGCCCTCGGCCTGGTAAATTATTTCTCGGCTAAGGGAATCGGAAACGGCTATTTAAGGTATCAGAATTGGCTGAACGGCCTTACGATGAAGGGCAGGAATTTCGAAGAACGATACAAAGAATGCGTGATCCCATCTCCCTGTTGGATGGTGTTTAAAGAAGACCTTTATAAATGTAGTGCTTTTGATGAGAACCGATATCCCGAAGACTACGATCTTGCTTTTCGGATGTACGAAGCAGGATTAAAATGTCTCCCATCGCAAAAAGTGCTGCACCTTTGGAGGGATTACGCCTCCCGCACTTCCCGCACAAGTCCGGATTACGCCAATAACAGCTTCTTGAAGATCAAAAGCCACTATTTCCTGAAGCACGATAGAATTGAGAATCGGCCTTTATTGTTATGGGGAGCAGGAACCAAGGGAAAAACCACGGCGCGATTGCTTTTAGAGAACGACTGCGAATTTCATTGGGTTTGCGACAACCCTAAAAAAACCGGAAAGAAAATATACGGTCAAAAACTCAGGCCTTACGAGGCACCGGCAAATTGGAGTGAATCCCCGCAGAGTATTATCACAGTTGCCAATTCAAAGGCCCAACTTCAAATTAGAAATTATTTGAATGGAAAGTCACATGTCGAAATGACAGACTACTTTTTCTTCTGCTAAGTACTCCTCATTTAAAATTTATATACGATCTCCCTGCACGGTTCCAAATTGCTGAAAATCTTTGATTATATTTGCGGTATGATTTCAGGACATGCTGTTTAAATACCCGCAATTCCTCTGGTTTCTCTGGCTGCTCCTCATCCCTATTTTTATACATCTTCTTCAATTGCGCAGGTTTAGGCCAACACCTTTTACCAATGTTAGGTTGTTACAACGTGTTCAGGCCAAATCACAAAAGAGTCAGTCTTTAAAAAGATGGCTGCTCTTATTAACAAGGATGGCCCTGTTTACCGCATTGATTATCGCTTTCGCTCAACCTTTTACCGCGAATCCAACCGCTTTTCAGGAACAGGAATTAGCCATATATCTCGATAATTCTTTCAGCATGCAAGCCAGAAATGATAATAGCACACTTCTGGACGATGCCATTCAAGAGCTAATTACCTCCGCACCTGAAGATGTTTCTTTCTCATTGTTTTCCAATACTACTGAATACAAGGATGTAACCTTAGGAGAAATTCGCAATACCATTTTACAACTGCCCCATTCTTCAAATCAACTAACCCTTGAAGAAATAATTCTAAAGGGACAGACGCTTTTTAATGAGCGGGAAAATAGTCTTAAAAACCTCATACTGATCTCAGATTTTCAGAAATCGATGGGCATTGATTCTATTATACCCCCCGGTGATTCAGAACTTGTACTTGTACCTTACAGGGCTGATGATCTCGTGAATGTTGCTATTGATTCTGTTTACATTCAAGACCCTTCGGCATCTGATAATAAGCTCGTTATCAGTATTTCCGGAAATACCGACTTTGGTTCTATTCCTGTATCCCTTTTCGATCGTGGGAATCTCATTGCAAAATCGGCTGTAAGTTACAAGCCTGAAGAAAACTCCGAATTGGTGTTTTCATTACCAGACGGGCAATTCATTGAAGGCGTTGTCAGCGTATCGGATCAAGGCCTGGAATATGACAACGAACTCTATTTTAACATCAATACGCGAGAGAAGATCAAAATACTGGCCGTGGGGAATGCGGAAGGTGAATTTCTCAGCAGGTTATTTGGAGATGAACTAACCGAATTCCAAAACGTTAGCTCCCTGGATCAGGGAATTGCAACTTTAAAAGATCAGGATTTGGTCATACTCAACCAAATCACCGGCCTACCCCCTGCTATGGCAGAATCCCTGAAGGAATTTATCACCCAGGGGGGAAGTTTGGTTCTCATTCCTTCAAGGGAGATGGTGATTTCCGATTTTAACCTTCTATTGAGTTCTTTTGGCATTTCCTTCGGGCCCAGGTCAGACATCCCTGTCGATATTAACGAGATCAATTATGCTCATCCTCTGTATTCCGAGGTTTTTGAGGAAAGAGCGGATAATTTCGAATACCCCACAGTTCAGGAACATTTCAGGCTCAACGGACGAAGGAGTACCATCTTAAAATACGCCAACGAGCAACCCTTTTTAGCCAACAAAGACAAATTGTATGTCTTTACAGCTGCACTAGATCCGGGCAACACTAATTTTACCAGTTCTCCGCTCATTGTCCCCACCATATATGCAATGGCGCTTCGAAGCAGAAGTTTACCACAACTTTATTATCAACTGGGAAGGAATAGCTCCGTTGATATTGCAGAGGTGCCGGATGAAGATCGAATACTGAGTTTAAAGAAAGAAGAGTTGGAATTTATCCCCAGACAGCAACTGGCAGGAGAAAAAACCAGACTATGGTTTGAAGAGAGTCCGACTGATCCGGGCATATATTCTTTGGAAAATGCAGAAATACCACGGTCATTCAGTTTTAATTACAAAAGGGATGAAAGTGAGCTTACCTACCTTGATCTGGGGAAACTGCAGGAAACTGCTGAGGTGAGTAATTCAATTTCTGAATTCTTTGAAGAATTTGAAAATATGAGGGCAGTTAACAGCCTTTGGAAATGGTTTGTTATTTTAGCACTGCTTTTCATTCTCGCAGAGATAATCATTCAAAAAGCACTTAAATGAACATACTCCTTAAATCGGCGAAAATCCTCGATGAAGACAACAAGGGATTACACAAGAAAGTAAGGGATATTTGGATAAAAGATGGCCTAATTGAAAAAATAGGAGCCTCTGTAAAACCTGACTCGCGAACCAAAATAATTGAACTGCCCAACCTGCACGTATCCAGAGGTTGGATGGACAGTAGTGTGAGTTTTGGCGAGCCTGGTTACGAAGAAAGGGAAACTCTTGCCAATGGTGTTAGAGTGGCTGCCTTAAGTGGATTTACGGATATTTTATTGAATCCAAATACCAACCCGGTACCCGATAGCAGTGGAGATATTATATTTCTGAAGAAAACCGCTGCGGGGAAAGGTGCCAGAGTTCACCCCTTAGGCACTTTAACCAGAGGTGCAAAAGGAATAGACCTGGCAGAATTATTCGATATGAAGAACTCGGGGGCCGTTGCCTTTTACGATTTTAAGAGTCCGGTTACCAATTCAAACCTTCTGAAGATTGCACTGCAATACGCGCAGGGTTTTAACGGCCTGGTATTATCGTTTCCCCTTGATATGTCTATAGCGGGGCGTGGAAGTGTTAATGAAGGAAATATCTCAACCAAGCTAGGCCTGGGTGGGGTTCCCGCCCTGGCAGAGGAAATTCAGATATCGAGAGACTTATTCATCCTGGATTACGCAGGAGGCAAATTGCATATTCCAACGATTTCTACTGCTGCTGCAGTAGACCTGGTTGCCAGTGCAAAAAAGAAAGGTCTTAACGTAAGTTGTAGTGTTGCCATGCACAATTTATTTTTTACCGATGATGTTCTGGAAGAGTACGACACTAATTACAAAGTGATGCCGCCTCTTAGAACTTCAAAGGATCGGGAGGCCCTTCGTAAAGGACTGCGGTCTGGGGTAATTGATATGGTCACTACAGACCACATCCCAATGGATATTGAAGAAAAACGCATCGAGTTTGACCGTGCTGCTTTTGGCTCTCTCGGACTTGAATCGGCCTATGGCATCTTAAATTCAATTTTTGGTACTGAAATAGCTGTCCAACTATTGACTAAAGGGAGAGAGCGATTCAATATTCCCACTGTCACCATTAAAGAAGGAGAACCTGCCTGCCTCAGCTTATTCAATCCTGAAGAGGACTATGTAAACAGCAAGGAGAATATAAAATCCATTTCTAAAAACAGCATGTATCTAGGAAAGAAAATAAAGGGACGGGCTTATGGAGCTGTAATCAATGATCAAATATTTACTAATCCTGAATAGCTAATCTGGCATGACCGCAACGGAAATAAAGGAAGGAAAAACAACTGCCATCGTCGCTTACCTCACCATGGTTGGGGCGCTTATCGCCGTTACCATGAATTTAGAACCCAAGAACAACTTTGCCCGCTTCCACATCCGACAGGCATTTGGCTTACATCTCATCTTCCTGGGATGCGCAATATTCTTAAGCGTTTGGTTCTCAAAATACGCCTGGATGGCCCTTTACCTGTTTTATTTTGTGACCTGGATCTACGGCTTTATCGGTGCCATTAGTGGTAAACTAAATCCGATACCGGTTCTGGGGAAATACTTTCAGCAATGGTTTACATTTATTCAATAGTATGACTCCTCACCTCCTAAGTCTTGAGCACCTGATAAGGCCTCCCAAACAAACTCCCGAAAAAGCAGCTGCGATATTTCTCTTTCACGGTTATGGCAGCAATGAGGAAGATTTATTTTCTTTTGCCCCTGAACTCCCTGAAAACTTGTGTGTAATTTCCGTCAGGGCACCGCATTCCCTTCCTCCATATGGATTTGCCTGGTACTCCATTGATTTTGACGCAGATTTTGGTAAATGGAGCAACACTGAACAAGCAAAGGAGTCAGTACAGCTAATGAAAAACTTTATTGAGGAAGCCATAGAGGCTTATTACCTGGATGCTGATAAAATTTCCCTGCTGGGCTTTAGTCAGGGAACGGTCCTGAGTTTCGCCTTAGCCCTCTCCTACCCTGAAATGATAAAGAACGTTCTGGGATTAAGCGGACACATCGATCAAAAAACGCTTAAGTCAGGATATGAAGATAAAGACCACAGTCATTTAAATATATACGTCTCACATGGCGAATACGACCAGGTAATTCCATTTAGCTGGGCAGAAAAGACACCGGCCATTTTAGACCGTTTGGGCATTAAGTACGTCTTTGAACAGTTCCCTACAGGACATGGTGTTTCTAGGGATAACTTCTACGGCATGCGCAGTTGGCTGGAGAAACACATCTAATTACTTCGGGTATAAAGCAAGTGTTCTACCATCGTAAAATCTACGGATAAATCATCCTTTAGCTCATAACGGATAAAGAGTTCCCCCCAGTATTTACCGTCTGAAAAGTCGGCAACAATCCAACGATGATTTAAAACTTTGATTTTATTTATTTTAAAATCACTTTCCATGCCCTCATAAGGAATCAGGGGGTTGTCGCCTTTTCTCTCATTGGTTTCCAAAAGTTTATCTGCTACGTACCGCGATGGATCTTTTAATGACAGATGATCATAATAAGTCAATGCATCATCGTTATTTTCAAGCGCGAAGTACTGCAGGTCGAAAACCTTGAGTTCTGTGGTCCTTAAGGAGTCTTGTGCCTTCTCTAACTGCAGTTGTAGATCTTGCACTTTTTCCCCACTGGCAGCCAGCTGCTTAGAGCCACTGACGTATAAATACAAAGCAATTAGGGCAGTAAATATAAACAGGTACAAAAATATTCTAGTTCGCATCAATCGATAGTTACAATTAAATTATCATAGGCCAGGTGAACATTATCGGGCAGGGTTTTCTCAATCTCATCGTGAAACCCCATGTGATGGCTGATATGAGTAAAGTACGCTTTATCAGGTTGTACTTTCTCTACAAAGTGGAGTGCCTCTTCCAAATTAAAATGAGAATGATGTGGTTCTATCCTCAAAGCATTAACGCACAACACTTTAACACCTTTTATTTTTTCAATTTCTTTATCATCAACCGATTTTACATCGGTAAGGTATGCCACCTCACCTACCCGATATCCAAAAACCTGTAAACGGTTGTGAAATCCTTCTACGGGATGAGCTTTTAAGTTTCCGATTTGAAAGGGATGATCATTCTCAACGACATTGACTTTGACTGCAGGGGCGCCCGGGTAGCGATTATCGTCTGAAAAGATATAATCAAATCTCCTGCTCAGGTTATCGATAACACGCTGATGTCCGAAAATCGGAATATCCCCCTGGCGAAAGAAAAACGGACGGATATCATCTATTCCTGCAGTGTGGTCTGCGTGCTCATGTGTAAATAGGATGCCGTCCAATTTGCTGATATCGTGCCGCAGCATCTGCTGTCTGAAATCTGGACCGCAATCTATCACATAATTGAAATTATCCCAGGAAATCAGAACCGAAACCCTCAGTCTTTTGTCTTTGCTATTCTCACTCAGGCACACCGGATGGGTACTCCCAATAACGGGGATTCCCTGAGAAGTACCAGTTCCCAAAAAAGTTAATTTCAACGGCTCATCTATTTTATTCAAATTTATGACTTATTTATTTAAAAGATGTCCCATTCTTATTAACTTTGAGACGTAAACCCTGAGGAATGACTTCCGTTTTAAAACAAGATCCCGCTTTCGAAAATATCCCTTCGATTAAGGCGAAAACACTTCGAATTAATCTCAATCCGGTCATCTACGGAACTTTTGCGGAGATCGGTGCCGGACAAGAAACTGCAAGGCACTTTTTTAGATCAGGGGGTGCCTCCGGAACCATAGCCAAGGCTATGAGTGCTTATGACAAGAATTTTAGCGATGCCATCTACGGCATTGAGAAAGACGGGAGGTATGTTACCCAGAGCCGCTTAAAGAAAATGCTCACCCACGAAATAAAATTGATGGAAGAGCGGATCACGAGGGATGATCATCCGGATAGATTGTTTTTCACTTATGCCAATACGGTGGCCACAATTGATTTCTCAAAAAGGTATAAAGGCCATGGCTGGGTGGGAATCATGTTTCAGCTCGATCCCAATCAGAAAGAATACGATGAGATCATCCTGCACCTTCGGTTTAAGCAAAACGAAGCGAGATTACAGCAGGAAACCCTTGGTATCGTTGGGGTTAACCTGATCTATGGAGCATTTTATAAATACAACAAGCCAAGGAAACTATTAAAATATCTTTACGACCATATAGATAAAGACGTTGTAGAAATAGATATGGTCAATTTTTCCGGCCCTAATTTCAAAAATGTAGACAACAGATTGATGAGTCTGCAGCTTATTAAAAATGACATGACCGATGCGGTGATGTTTGGGCCTGACGGAAATAACTTATTACCTGCGGCCGTTCTCTACAAGAAAAATATCCTGGCACTCAGGGGAAGTTTCCGGCCTGTGACCAAGGTTAACATGGATATGTTCCAGAAGTCCTACGATATTTTTATTCGCGAACAAACCGTGGAAGAAGAGAATACCGTGGTGATGTTTGAAATTACCCTGGCCAACCTGAAAGCTTCCGGTGAGATCGATGAACAGGATTTTATGGATAGAGCGGAACTGCTGTGTTCGTTGGGTCATACCGTTTTGATCTCTAAATTTCAGGAATACTACAAGTTAGTAGAATACCTCGGGAATTATTCCAAGGCGAGAATCGGGCTTACCATGGGGGTCAACAACCTCATAGAGATATTTGATGAAAAGTACTACAGGCACTTAAGTGGTGGAATACTCGAAGCCTTCGGAAAACTGTTCTTTAAAGATCTGAAAGTGTACCTCTACCCCATGAAGAATCCTGAAACCGGGCAAATCATGACCAGCAACAACATCAAAGTTCATCCGAGGATGAAAGAACTCTACAAGTTCTTTAAATACAACGGCAAGGTCATGGATATTATCGATTACGATCCTGAGATCATGCATATTTTCTCCCGAGACGTTCTGAAAAAGATCATGAATGGAGAAGATGGCTGGGAGGAAATGCTTCCTGAGGGTATAGCTGACATCATTAAAAAGAAAAAGCTTTTTACACGAAACGAGGTTGTTCTAAAAGAAAAGGTTTAAAAAAACCCTGACGGGTGTCAGGGCTTTTTATACCAGATATCAGAGGATCTGAGCTGCGTGATCCTTAGTTTTTACCTTATCTATTACTTTAGATACTATTCCTTTTTCATTGATAATGAAAGTTTTACGGTGAATACCGTCGTACTCTTTCCCCATAAACTTTTTTGGACCCCACACGCCAAAGGCATTAATTACGGTATGGTCCTCGTCTGCCAATAAGGGAAAAGGGAATTCATACTTATTTCTAAAATTTGCCTGTTTCTTTTCGGAATCCTCACTCACGCCTAACAGAGAATATCCTTCAGCCTGCAAAGCGGCATAATTATCCCTTAAATTGCAAGCTTCGGCCGTGCATCCTGGAGTGTTTGCTCTTGGATAGAAAAAAACAACCAGTTTTTTACCCTGGTAATCGGACAACTTAATTTCGTTTCCGTCTTGGTCTTTTGAAGTAAATTGGGGTACTTTGTCCCCTTCTTTTAGTGTTTTCATAGCCTATTTTTTACAATCGCAAAAGTAATGAACTATGACCAAATCTGAAAAGGTAGAATTTGTCGTCAATAAACTCAACGAGTTATATCCTGAAATTCCTGTACCACTGGAACACAAGGATCCTTATACCCTGCTTATTGCCGTATTACTTTCTGCGCAAAGTACAGATGTCAGGGTAAATAAGATCACACCGCTGCTTTTTGAAAGGGCCGATAATCCTTTTGATATGGTTAAACTCACCGTGGAAGAAATCAGAGAGATAATAAAACCCGTGGGTTTATCCCCCATGAAATCCAAAGGGATCCACGGCCTGTCTGAAATTCTCCTGGAAAAGTATTCAGGAAAAGTACCTACGGATATTAAATTACTGGAAGAATTACCGGGAGTTGGCCATAAAACAGCAAGTGTAGTAGTCTCACAAGCTTTTGGAATCCCCGCTTTTCCGGTAGACACTCATATTCACCGCCTAATGTACCGTTGGTGTTTCTCTACGGGAAAAAATGTAGTACAAACTGAGAAAGATGCAAAACGTTTATTTCCTAAAGAACTCTGGAATGACCTTCATTTACAGATCATCTGGTATGGCAGGGAATATTCTCCAGCACGTGGGTGGGATCTCGATAAAGATGTGATCACCAAAACAATTGGCAGGAAAAAAGTGATTAATGAATATTTGAAGAAGAAAAAAGCCCGCTAATGCGGGCAGAGTATTTTAGTTCAGAATAGTATCAAATCTGAATTTACGGTGTTTTGTAACCCTGAAGGCTTTGGAGTATGACATAAGAAATCGTATAGTTTCTGGTCCTACTTTATGGGCTTCATAGGCATTTTCCTTCGTTGAGTAAATTTTTTCCATATGATTGCTGTGACGTTATGTTAAGATAACGCAACCTATATGGAAATATTGTAACTATTGTTGTGAACTAAGAATTAGTTAGTACAATATTGTTACGATCAATGATCTTTCTCAGGTTGATTAGTGCGTAGCGCATCCTACCTAAAGCGGTATTTATACTTACACCTGTATTTTCAGAAATTTCCTTAAAACTCATATCCTTATAGATACGCATCAGGAGTACTTCTTTCTGATCGTCTGGTAATTCCTCTATGAGAAGACTGAGATCACTATCGATCTGGTCTTTTATCAATTGTTTTTCTGCATTCAATTTATCATCTCCGATGACGGAAAATATATTGAAGTCGTCATTCCCTTCAAACTTGGGCATTCTTTTGTTCTTCCTGAAATGATCGATGATAAGGTTATGTGCTATTCGCATTACCCAGGGAAGGAATTTCCCTTCTTCGCTGTAATTCCCTTTCTTTAAAGTCTTGATCACTTTAATAAAGGTATCCTGGAAGATATCTTCAGTGACATCGCGGTCTAAAACCTTGGAATAGATAAAGCTGCTTATTCTTTGGTTGTGGCGGTTTATTAAAACCTCTAATGCCTTTTCATCCCCGCTGATGTAATCGGTAACTAGTAGTGAGTCGTCCCTTTTTGGTTCCATAGTTAGATTTGCTTTTGGTTACTTGTTAGTTCATCAGCTGGGCTGCGGAACTAAGGTTATTAGATTTATTTGAGTTACTTGTTTTTTAATGACATTCTAAAAGTACCCAAACACCTATCCTCAGTAAAAACTATGTTGTAAAATGGCCAATTCTTGATGTGAACGAACAATTTCCCAGTTGGAACCCATTTTATCACCACAGAACACGGCTATTTGTAACTGTATAAGTCCTGTTAAAAAAAAAAGACACCTTCAAACGAAGGTGTCTTTTTGGCTGCTGTTAGTACGTATCAGTGAATCCCTTTAGAAAAAGGCAAAGCTTTTAATTCATGTTATTCTCTATAGTCATCCCTTTTACTTTCTGAATGTTCAGGGATTTTGAATAAGCTAGAAGAAAATCAACAGTTTCCTTAGGAGTTGAAATAAGTTTGCAATGCGTTGCAGGTCTTGTGTAAATCTGTTCCATAATATCTCTTGTTACCTCTAAATAACGTGAGATATAGGGGATCGATGGAATATATCGACCTAAAACGGATTAATTCGTTAAAACAATCTGATTTTTCTCAATGATCTTCCTCAGGTTGATCAATGCATAGCGCATACGGCCTAGAGCGGTATTAATGCTGACCTCCGTATTTTCCGCAATTTCATTAAAACTCATGTCCTGGTAGATCCTCATGATAAGGACATCCCGCTGGTCTTTGGGTAGTTGTTCAATCAAAATTTCAAGATCCTGATCTATCTGATCGCTTATCAACTGTTTTTCAGCGTTCAACTTATCATCGGTTAGAACAGAAAAAATATTGAACTCCTTATTCCCTCTGTATTTTGGCATACGCTTATTACGGCGGAAATGGTCGATGATCAGGTTATGAGCTATTCGCATCACCCAGGGAAGAAATTTACCTTCTTCGTTATAGGCCCCTCTTTTTAAAGTGCTGATCACTTTAATAAAGGTGTCCTGGAAGATATCTTCGGTAATGGACATGTCCTGTACCTTGGAATAGATATAACTACTGAGGCGTTGATTGTGTTTGTTGATAAGTTCTTCAATGGCTCGCTCATCTCCGTCGATGTACTGGCGAACAAGGGTAGCGTCGTTAATCGTAGAATGCATACAATTACTTTTTTGGTTCAATTCAGGGGCCACAAGGGTACTGTAGGATGTGGCGATTAAAATTCTAAGTCAAAAAAGTAATGTTGCTGTATAGGCAGAATTGTAATGGATTAACTATCCAAAGATAGAAAAATTCTAAGTCTTCCAACCTGTCGTTTAATTTTTAACATATTTAGAATTGCAGATTAGGCAGACTGGTTATTGACTCTTACATATCGTATCTTTGCAACTTTCCAAAGTAATATGGCAACCATCACAGAAGTAAATCCAAAGGACAATATTGTCATTAAAGGGGCTAAACTCCACAATTTAAAGGATATTGATGTAGTCATTCCCAGAAATCAACTTGTGGTCATCACGGGCTTATCGGGTTCAGGAAAATCGAGTCTGGCCTTTGACACGCTTTATGCGGAAGGACAGCGCCGTTATGTGGAAAGCCTTTCGTCTTATGCCCGGCAATTTCTAGGGAAATTAGATAAACCCAAAGTAGATTCTATCAAAGGAATCGCACCTGCCATTGCCATTGAGCAAAAAGTAAATTCCACAAATCCGAGATCAACGGTAGGAACCAGCACCGAGATCTACGACTATCTAAAGTTATTATTTGCCAGGATTGGCAGGACCTATTCGCCCGTCTCAGGCAAGGAAGTAAAAAAACACACGGTCACTGATGTTGTTTCTTTTGTAAAAGGGTTTGAAGAAAATACAAAATTACTCCTGCTCGCGCCTATAACCATCCCTGAGAACCGGGATAAGAAAAAAACACTACAACTCCTTGCATTACAAGGATACGCCCGCGTCAAATACGGCGGGGAAGTACATCGTATTGATGAAGATTTGCACGAAACAGTTGGGGATCAGCTTTACCTGGTGGTAGACAGGATCATCAAAAAAGAAGACGAGGATTTTTTCAATCGGCTGGCCAATGCCGTGGATTCTGCCTTTTTTGAGGGAAAGGGAAATTGCATTATCGAAGATTTGTCCACCGGCAAGCAGACCTCATTCAGCAATGCCTTTGAATTGGACGACATCACGTTTCTGGAACCGAATGTCCACTTATTCAGCTTTAACAACCCTTATGGAGCCTGTCCCAAATGTGAGGGATATGGCGATATTATTGGGATCGATGAAGACCTTGTGATCCCTAAAACCTCCCTTTCTGTCTATGAGAATGCTATTTTCCCCTGGCGGGGCGAAAGTATGGGGTGGTACAGGGATCAACTTGTCAATTCGGCTTATAAATTCGATTTTCCCATCCATAAACCCTGGTTTGAACTTACTGAGGAGCAAAAGGAACTGGTATGGGAAGGTAACAGTCACTTTATTGGGATCAATAAATTCTTTAAGCAGCTCGAGGACAAGAGCTACAAGATTCAAAATCGGGTAATGCTTTCCAGATACAGGGGAAAGACGCGTTGTCCGGAATGCAAGGGGAAGCGTCTGCGCAAGGAAACAAGTTACGTTCGAATTAACGGCCATTCTATTTCAGACCTGGTGGAACAGCCCATCACATTTTTAAAGGACTTTTTTGAAGATATGCCCCTGTCCGATCACGACAGGCAGATTGCGAAGCGCCTCCTTAAAGAAATTAATAGCCGACTAGGGTTTCTGCTTAAAGTAGGCTTGGGCTATCTCACCCTGAACAGAAAATCGAATACCTTATCAGGAGGTGAAAGTCAGAGAATTAATCTAGCCACCTCCCTGGGCAGCAGTCTCGTAGGGTCTATGTACATACTTGATGAACCCAGTATTGGCCTGCACCCAAGGGATACGGAAAATTTAATTGACGTACTCTGCTCTTTACGTGATCTTGGAAATACAGTTATCGTAGTAGAACATGATGAGGACATTATGAAAGCTGCAGACCGTATTATTGATATTGGTCCTGAGGCAGGGACCTTTGGCGGGGAGGTAGTCGCCAGTGGTTCCTATGAAGAGATCCTTAAGGCCGACTCCCTTACAGCTTCCTACCTCAACGGAGAAAAGGAGATCTCAGTCCCGGGAACAAGAAGGAATAGTCCTAATTATGTAAAAGTCTCCGGGGCCAGAGAGCACAACTTAAAAAATATCGATGTGACATTTCCTTTGAATATGCTCACTGTGGTTACAGGTGTGTCGGGAAGCGGGAAGAGTACCCTTGTAAAGAAAATCCTCTACCCTGCCCTGCTGAAAGAATTGGGAGGTTATGGCAATAAGGCCGGGCAGCATTCTGGAATTGAAGGTAAGTACAAGGAAATCAAGCAAATTGAATTCGTTGATCAGAACCCTATAGGAAGATCTTCCCGATCGAATCCCGTGACTTATATTAAGGCTTATGACGATATTCGAAGCCTTTTTGCAGCTCAGAAACTCAGTAAACTAAGGGGATATCAGGCCAAGCACTTCTCCTTTAACGTAGACGGCGGGCGCTGTGAAAAATGCAAGGGAGAAGGCGAAATCACTGTAGAAATGCAGTTTATGGCAGATGTGCACCTGGAATGCGATACTTGCAAAGGCAAACGCTTTAAAAAGGAAGTCCTCGAAGTTCAATTTGAAGGAGTCAATATTGACGATGTACTGAACATGACCATTGATAATGCTTTAGACTTCTTTAAAGAACATCAGCAAAAAAAGATCATTGCAAAACTTAAACCACTACAGGATGTAGGATTAGGTTATGTGACCCTGGGACAGTCTTCTTCTACCCTGTCAGGTGGGGAAGCACAACGGATTAAACTAGCTACTTTCCTTGTTAAAGGGGCCTCAAAGGAGAAAGCGCTTTTTATTTTTGATGAACCCACTACGGGTTTGCATTTCCACGACATTCAAAAACTTCTCAATTCCTTTGATGCGCTTTTAAAGGCCGGCCATTCGGTTTTGGTTATCGAACACAACCTGGAAATGATCAAATCTGCAGATTATCTCATCGATCTCGGCCCTGAAGGTGGTGATGCAGGAGGCTACCTTGTGGCGGAAGGAACACCTGAAGAAGTTGTCGCTTCCGGAAAGGGTTATACAGCCGGATATCTCAAATCTAAACTAGGTTAAACTTCCCGTACGCATTCCCTAAATATTCTATCTATTTAAGAGCTGAAGCAACTTTTTGAATCTTCTATTCTAGGGATTCAATTTTCAATTGCGTTTTATTTTACTGATATTCAGTTATTTATATAATTATCTGATTTTTGGCACGCTGTTTGGTTATTACTAGCTGAATGTAAATAGTTGCATTCAGAATTTAAATTATTTGTCATGAAAAATCTATTACTCATTATCGGAGCCTTTGCACTGAGCAGCTCAGTGGGGGCTACTACTTTGGATACTGATGTAGCCATCAGCAATGTATTTCGCTCTAACAATTCAGTGATATTTGTAGAAAACGGAGTTACGTTTTCTGTCTTCCCTGATGGTGAGTTCGATTTTTATATTGACAACCGTGTAAATGTCGGGGCAAATATCAATTTCCGCCGAAGTAATATCACATTTAATACGGGGTTTGATTACAACCCATTTGTACAGTATGATGATTACGGTGCTGTAATTCAGGTTGAGAATGTACCTGTGTTCTACGACTATTACGGAAGGGTATCACAGATTGGTGGTATCAATATATGGTATAATAACGGCAGGCTGAGACGTGTAGGCGGTCTTTACGTTTCCTACAACAACAGGGGCTTTTTTAACCCTTTCAATGGCTTTGTCAACGTGTATAACAGACATTATATATACAGCCCGTTCCACAGCTATTTTGCAAGACCTGCCCTTGGTTTCTGCCTGGTGTTCAACAGACCTTACAGAAGGTTTTATAGCCCGATTCGATACACCTTTTACAGGCCTTACAGAAATAACGCAAGGAGGTTCTATGCCAGAGTAGGAAAGTCTTATAGATACAATCACAGGCCTGAAAGAGCCAGGGTTTATCGAAACGACAGACGCGTGGTTGCCCGAAACAACAATACCAGAAGAGACAATGGTGTTGTTCGAAATGACGGAAGGCTTAGGAATTCTAATAAAGGAGTGCGTTCTAACAGCTATACAACAAATGGCAGAACAGCCTCTCGTACGGAAAGAGCCAGGTCAGTTAGGTCTACGGACAAGGTGAGGTCTCCGGAAAGAAGAAACAACCGTTCTTCTAATGTAACCCGGAAATCTACCGCCTCTACTAATAAGAGGACTGCAACCAGGTCTACAGTGAACAGAAATGAAGGTAGAAGTGTATCGCGCTCAGTAGGTAAGCGAAATGATGTTAGGACTGTATCACGATCAGTAGGCAAGCGAAATGATGCCAGGACCGCTTCCCGATCTGTGGGCAAACGAAAAGAAGTAAGAACTGCACCGAGATCAAAAACGGTAAAGCGAAGTACTTCAGTAACCAAGAGGCCCAAAGTAACAAGCAGGTCTACGGTTAGCAGGAAGAAAGCGAGTACGCCTCGCACGAGTAAAGGCAGGTCGACAAATAGGACCTCTTCAACTCGAAGCAGAAGGGTACAATAAGAATAGTTTTTAGGTTGGTTAGTTGGTTAGCCCCGTAGTGGATCCGTCCCTGCGGGGTTTTTCCATTCCCTAAAAAAAGTTATTTACTTCTTGGGATTTAAATATTTAGACAGAATTCCATAAACATCATCAGAGATCCGGAAGCGATACAATACCCCAACATACATCAGAGTGATAAGCAAACTCTTTAGCGCTATATTCAGGATAGGATGAAAGGGGAATTGAAGCGCGAAGAAAACAGCACCCACAATTATCAATAGAAATACAACCTTAAAGGTCTCCCTGCTGAAAGGCTGTAGGCCTAATTTTATTTTCACGTAGAGTAGTTTCAGGATATTATAGATAAATACTGCGATAAAGGTAGCCAGGGCGGCCCCGTTGATCCCTATCTCGGGAATGAGGTATAAATTCAGTAAGATCGTGAAACACGCCAGGAGAACGCCCATAAAAAGTATAGCCTTGTAGTGATCAGAGTTGTACAAAATGGCGTTGTTGTTTCCCAGCAAGGCATCAAATAATTTAGCCAGGCCAATCAGGAAAACTACATAAAACCCTCCACGGTAATTCTCCGGAAGAAGACGGTAGAGATCCTCCAGGTTCAGCAGTATCAGGATAAACAATAATCCCGCAGTTATAAATAACGTAAGAGAGCTTTTCTGATAAAGAATCGCGAGCCCCTTTTGGTCTTGGCTATTCAGCAGGGCCGCCGTCATGGGATATGTAATCTGATGCATTGCTCTGGAGGGTACAGCGATCACCGTAGCAATAA
The DNA here is from genome assembly GCF_004139715.1 of Muriicola soli. Taxonomy (GTDB): domain Bacteria; phylum Bacteroidota; class Bacteroidia; order Flavobacteriales; family Flavobacteriaceae; genus Muriicola; species Muriicola soli. Next base: position 1,534,541 of record NZ_CP035544.1, read on the forward strand.
ATACAGCTACTGAGTAGTAGGCTACTTTTTCAATTTCGATAAACTGATTGATCATAAATTTATCTACTTCCAGAAGAATAACTGCGGTAGAACCCCCTAGAATAATAAGAACACTATACGTTAAAATACTTTTTAAATTAGAGGGAAACTTGAGCGTAAGCCTCGGCATTCTCAATCGATATGCATAAAGTTTCATGACGGCGGTCCGCAAAAGGTATACTCCTACCAGGGCCTGTAAAAAAGTATCTACAGAAATTAAATTAAAATACACGGCAAAGAGTAAAAGCATGATAGCGAGACGGGCAAAAATCTCTTTCATAAAATTGCCGAAAACAGAACGCAGATGAATCCTGGACCAGGAATAAAACACTTCAAAATACGCCATCGCCAGAGCGATAAGAAAGATATGCCATACGTAATTCTCGGCGATCTCATTTCGCTGACCGATAAATGCCCCAATCAAATCATTGGCAAAATAGCTGAATATCGCAAGGGGCACTATAAGGATCATGGGTAATAATAACATTAGGGCCAGAAATTTATCCTGGGTATTCTTATCGCTGTAACTGCTGTAAAACTTAATCATAGTGTTGGGTACACCCAATGCCAGAAGCGGCATAAGGATGGCTGAAGTGGCCAGGATCACACCGACCAACCCAAAATAGGTATCAGACAGAAAACGGGCATAGAGAAAGAGGGTATTAATAGCCCCAATGGCAAAACCTACGTAGGTGATCACCATATTGCTCAGCGACTGTTTAAATACTATTCCCATCAGATATATGCTGCTAATTTTTTAGTCAGAGCCTTTCTGCTGTACTGTTCCATGTTTTCAGAGGTCAACTTTAAAGAATTCCCTTTATAGGCCTTATACCACTTTAGTAAGCTGGTTTTTAATTCTGCCTCCATATTATAAGTGAAAACCTCCCCACAAGCCGACTCCCTGACCATGGAGCCTGCCTCCCATGATTTTGGACCTATAGCCAGAATAGGGCGTTGGGCCGCCATATACTCAAAAAGCTTCCCGGGGATGATCCCTCTTGTCTCTTCTGAATCAATCTCCACCAACAAAAGAATCTGAGACTTCCTCTGGGAGAGAACCGCCTCCTTATGCGGAAGATAGCCCGTAACCTCCAAATTAGAGCCCAGACCGAAGCCCTGGATGTCATTGACAATTTCGTCACTGACCACACCAGTGAATTTAATTCTTAAATCCATTGCGAATTCATCTTCTTCTGAAACCAGATCGGCCAAGACCTTCCACAACACGTAGGGGTTCCTTTCAGAAAGCAGTGATCCGATATGTGAAATGGTAAAATGAGTATCGGGTATTATTTTTCCCTCTGCAGCCTGATCATACCCGTTAGTTATGGTAATCACCGGCTTATGGGTAATTGCTTCAAACTCTTGTTTGGTAGTATTGCTGGTGACGAGGATTTGATCTGCCGAATGTAGCACTTCCTGTTCCAGTTCTTTGTGTTTTTTCTGTGATTGCCTTGTAAGTCTGAGTGCTTTGTGGTAACCGATACTCGTCCACGGATCCCTGAAATCGGCAATCCATTTGATGTTTGTGCGCTCTTTCAGCCGTTTCCCAATGAGGTGAAGACTATGTGGCGGTCCGGTGGTGATCACGGTTTCTATCTCTTCTGATTCAAGGATCTCAGTTAATACCCGCACAGAAGGGCCAATCCAGTACTTTCTTGCATCGGGGATAAATAGATTACCTCTTACCCATAAGAATACCTTGTCGAGAAAGGACGGATTATTAGAAGGCACTATTCCAGAACTGATTTTTTTGGTTTTCTTTTTTGAAAATATTGAGGCAATCTGATAAGGTTCCCAGATGGGTTGACGATAAATGGTAAGCTGATCTGGCACTTCTTCCTTTAAACTGTGATCAAGGATCGGGTAATGTGGGTTTTCAGGTATATAGAGTACGGGTTGTATTTCAGAATCCGGGAGATATTTTACAAAATTAAGCCATCGTTGTACCCCGGGTCCACCTGCCGGTGGCCAATAATAAGTAACGATGAGCACTTTTTTCATTCTTCCCGTTGCTTTTTCCTCGACTTGAAAAAGGTAAAAAAACCGCCTCCCAATAAAATTACAGCAAATAAGATAGAACTTATATTGGTAATCATACTGCCCCTGGCAATAACTTCCGGTTCAAATTTAAATTTGATTTTATGATTTCCGCTTGGGACTTCTAATGCTCTAAGCCCGTAATTCACCCTGAAATGAGAAACTTTTTTCCCGTCTAAATAGGCGTTCCAGCCTAGAGGGTAGTAAAGCTCTGAAAATACCACCACCCCTTCATGGTCATTCTCCGATCGATATTCCAATTGATTGGGTTGATAGTTAACTAAGCGAACCATGGAGGTTGAATCAACTTCGTAACGAAATTGATTGACCAGTGGAAAATCTGAGCGATTAAAAACCGCTTCCGAATCGAGATTTACACTGTCCAGGGCCATAATTTCTTCGTCCGCTGTCCGCACTGGTAACAGGAGATCAACAAACCAGGCATTGCCTTGTGCTTCCGGGTTAATGGAAGCTACTTTTTGCCCCTCTTCATTTTGCTGAATGACATATTTTACATTGAGCATATTGAGAACCTGTCTGTTGTTGCGGTAAATATGATAGTCGAACAGATCCTGAATCACCGCCGGTTTCGCAGCGTGATATCCTCCAATCGATTTGTGGAAATAGGATGTCCTGGCCCCGTTGAGTCCTTCTGACGTATCATAGACCCGGTATACCGTTGTATCTTCAAGTATTTGCTTATCCGTATTCGAAATCTGAAAAGGCTGGTTCATCCTTCTTTTCGATACAAAATCGTCCTGATCTACATACCGGAGAGCAACCCCAACTAGGTCAACACAAATCAGCACCGCCAGAAAAACAAGCATTATTCGTTCCTTGATCTTGTCCTTTATAAAAAACCAAAGAAGAACGGCAGTAAGTAAAACAAATACAAGAGATCTCAGGGTATCATTAATATAGACGGCCTCACGGTCTCTTTTGATCATTGTCAGGACCTCATCGCCAAAATATCTCTGGTAAACCTCGTCGTTAAGCCCGTTGAAGTTAAAAATTCCCTTTGCCAGTAAGAGGCCAACACCAATCGCGGCGCAGATAAAGAAAGACAGTTTTAAGGCCTTTAATTTTTCTTCCCGACTCCATCTGGAGTTGAGTAACTCCGCTATGGCCAGAACACCGAGAATGGGAACACAAAGTTCCAGTACTATTTGAATTGACGATACTGCCCTGAACTTGTTGTAAAGAGGAAAATAATCGATCATAAAATCGGTGAGTAAACCAAAATTCTTTCCCCAGGAAAGCATTAAGGATAAGATCACCCCTCCCAGCAGCCACCACTTTGTTCTGCCTTTGACTAAAAACAAACCGAGGATAAACAAAAAGACTAGGATGGCCCCTACATAAGCCGGACCGGCAACTATGGGCTGTGATCCCCAGTATAGCGGAAGTCCGCTTGCAAATTCCAGCGCTTTACTCCTGGGTACGCCCTGTTCTGTTAAGTAATCATAGGCTTTTGATTTCGTGCCGAGATCCTCATTATTTGACCCGCCAAAAAGTCTGGGAACAAAAAGATTCAGGGATTCTGCGAGCCCGTAACTGTACTCGGTGATATAGTCTCGGCTCAATCCCTGAGCAGATACCTTTGGAGAGCCGTCCGGATTTACCGTGAGTTCAGAAGTTCCCCTCGTACTCCAGTCGGCATATTCCTTGGTTGCCATCAAAGCGGTTGCATTTACGGCTATTCCCAGCAATACAGCCATAAAGAGAACCCCCACGGCTTTAAAATAGGAAAGCAGGGCCTTCTTTTTAATTGAATCGATCAATACTACCAGTCCAACAACTAATACCAGAAGCATAAAGTAATAGGTCATCTGATAGTGATTGGCATTTATTTCAAGCGCCATGGCCAACGCAGTAAGAACAAAGCCCCAGAAATATTTCTTTCTGAAACTCAGTAGGATACCTCCGAGGATGGCAGGTAAATAGGCTATGGCATGAGCTTTGGCATTATGTCCTACCCCGAGAATAATGATGAGATAGGTAGAAAACCCAAAGGCCAGCGCCCCTACAACGGCCAGCTTATAATCGATTTTCATACAACTCAGCAGAATATAGAAACCCAGGAAATACAAAAAGAGATAATCAGCAGGTCTGGGCAAAAATCTCAGGACCTTATCGATTTTTTTTATGTAGTTATTTGGGTAATTAGCCCCCAGCTGATAAGTAGGCATACCTCCAAACGCGCCATTAGTCCAGTATGGTTCTTCATCATAGGATTTTCTGAAATCATTTTGTTCTTTGGCCATACCGGTATACTGCATGATATCCGATTGGAAGATGACCTTTCCCTGTAAAACGGGGTGGAAGTAAGCCAATGCCACCACCATAAAGAAAGTAATCGTGAAAAAATGAGTAAAAAATGATTTGAAGACTCCCTTCATAAATTACGTAGTACGGTTTTTATTCGATTTCCTCAAAATCAATATACTCCCCTAGCTGTTCAGAGGAATCCTTTTTTTGATTTCCGGGCGATTTTCTGTCTAAATCATTGCCCCTTGATTGCGATGACTGGTAACCTGGATTTGCCCTTTCAAAAGCCTCTTTAAATCGGTCTTCCGTTTTTTTTACTGCGTATTTAAAAAGTCGGGGAGCCAGTAACCTCCATACGATTCGCAACAGGAAGTACACTAGCAGAATTATCAGTAGTGTCTTTAAAAAGCCCATAATTTATTTACTAATTATATCAAAAGTACAATTCCAGCGTTGTAATAGCAGTACAAATGTCATAAAAGTTTAATAAAATAGCAGCTGATGGATGCATGCCTAAACTCCAATAGAAACCTCTTTTTAATTATTCTCTGCTGTCTTGCAGTCCCTTATTTAGGCCTTGCTCAATACACCGAAGTGATCAACTCGAACAGGCCCGGACTGTCAGTTAGCGCTTATGCCGTAGGGAAAGGGGTTGTACAATTGGAAACTGGATTCTTATACGAACAAAGAGACCACATTCCTCTAAACCAAGAATCAACTCTTATGGGAGGCGATTTTGTTCTCCGGTACGGATTCTTTAAGGAAATGCTCGAAGTGATTTATGAAGGCACATATGTAAATCAAGACATAACTTTCACTTCTTTTGATATCAATGAAACGAGGACAGATTTTTCAAGGAATAGGTTAGGATTTAAATATTTGTTGTTTGATCCGTTTAAGGATCCCGAGAGAGCCAAGCCCAATTTATACAGTTGGAGAGCCAATAACAAATTTCAGCTTCGCGACCTGGTTCCGGCTATTTCTGTCTATGCCGGGGCAACCTTTAATCTTGGAGATAACCCTTTTTATCCTGAGGATCCTATCGTGTCTCCGAGGGCTATGATCGCTACCCAGAGTCATTTGGGGCCTCGACTGGTTTTGATCTCCAATCTGATTTACGACAGGATAGGAACAGATTTTCCGGAAATGCAATACGTGATTTCCGTATCCCATGCCTTAAAAAACCCCAAATGGAGTGTTTTTGTTGAGAATCAAGGGATAAAAAGTGACAGATATGCCGACAACCTTTTCAGGACTGGTATAGCTCATCTATTTAGCAAGTCATTTCAGGCCGATCTCAATGTAGGGGCGAGTATTAAAAATTCTCCTCGCAGAATATTTGGTGCGCTGGGCTTTTCGTATCGTCTTGACTTCCACCAGGATGAGGCGATATCAATTGATGATCAAAAAGCAGGGCAGAATGGCGATTTTATTAAAAAGAATGCCTTTAAGGACGATTCGAATAATACGCTCCCGGGAATATCTAAGAAGAAAATGCGTAAACTACAACGCAAAGCCAAGAGAAAAAAGAACTGATTATAAAAGGCCGGATCCTCTAAACATTTTTAAAAAGTCTTTGTCAGGCTTTTAAAACCTTCACTTAGTTTTATTCTGTGCGCAATTATTCCTAATATTGGCTCAATAAAGCAGCTAATATGGTAAGTGTACAACAGGCGGTTAGCAAATCGGATCTGAAGAAATTCGTCACCTTTCCTTTCTCACTATACAAAGACTCCCCTTATTGGGTTCCACCATTGATCAAGGATGAAATGGAAACCTTCGATTCCGAAAAGAATCCTGTTTTCGAAAATGCCGATGCCTGGTTTTTTCTGGCCTATAAAAATGGTGAGATTGCAGGACGTGTGGTTGCCATGATCAACTGGATTGAGGTCAATCAGCAAAAATTGCGGAAGATGCGTTTTGGCTGGTTCGATTTTATAGATGACACAGAGGTATCAGAAGCTTTGATTGCAAAAGTTGAGGAACTCGCCAGAGAGAATAAGATGGATTTTATGGAAGGCCCGGTTGGCTTCTCTAACCTCGACAAGGTCGGAGTCCTGATTGAGGGCTTTGATCACATAGGGACCATGATCACCTGGTATAATTACCCCTATTACCAGTCGCATTACGAACGCCTGGGCTTTGTAAAGGAAAAGGGCTATGAAGAAAACAAGTTTCCCAACAGCAATGTAGATCCGGCCTTGTTTAAGCGCGTCCACGTTTTGATCAAAAAGCGCTACGGCTTGAAAGAAATGAACTTTAGAAAGGCGAGTGAAATTATGCCCTGGGTAGATCAGATGTTTGATCTTTTCAACGAATCCTACGCCAAATTATCTTCTTTTGTTCCCATTACCCCAGTTCAAAGAGAATATTTCAAAAAGAAATACATCAGTTTTATCAATCCTGAATACATTAAATTCATCGTTGATTCTTCAGACAAAGTAATTGCTTTTGCCATTGTTATGCCCTCCTTTTCTGAAGCCATGCAAAAAGCAAAGGGAAAACTCTTCCCGTTTGGATGGTATCACCTACTGAAGGCGAGGAAACACAATAAAGACGTTATATTTTACCTCATAGGAATTCACCCTGAATATCAGAATAAAGGGGTTACTTCCATTATTTTTAATGAGTACTACGAAACTTTTAAAGAAAAGCAAGTGCGAACCTGCTACAGAACTCCCGAATTGGAAGATAATCTCGCAATCAAGCAGCTTTGGAAGCACTTTGATCCCAAAGTCTACAAAAGGCGCCGTACCTACAAGAGGGACTTATAAACAGGAAGTAAGTAAATCCAAAAAGGATTTTATTCCCCCATGGCCGCTGCCACTGCTGCGGATAACCTCTTATACGTTCCGTTTTCAAGACGATCCCTGATAGCCGAGAAAGCGTCGAGAGTAATGGATATATCTTCCATAGTGTGAGTAGCGGTTGGAATCATCCTGAGTAAGATCAGACCTTTGGGGATGACCGGATAAACCACAATAGAACAGAAAATACCGTAATTTTCACGTAAATCCTTCACCAATGCCATAGCTTCGGGAATACTACCGTTGAGATATACTGGGGTAACACAACTAGATGTAGTTCCAATGTCGAAGCCCCTTTCTTTCAATCCCTCCTGCAGTGCATTTACATTTTCCCAAAGTTTCGCCTTTAATTCCGGCATGCTGCGCAACATATCAAGGCGTTTCAAGGCACCTTTGACATAAATCATCGGTAGGGATTTGGCAAACATCTGAGACCTGAGATTGTACTTAAGGTAGTCAATGATCTCCTGATCAGCAGCCAGAAATGCTCCAATTCCTGCAAGGGACTTGGCAAAAGTGGCAAAATAAACATCTATATCATCCTGGATGCCTTGCTCTTCACCGGCTCCGGCTCCGGTCTTACCCAGAGTTCCAAAACCGTGGGCGTCGTCAACCAGTAATCGAAATTTAAATTTCTTTTTCAGGGCTACGATTTCCTTCAATTTTCCTTGTTCACCACGCATTCCGAAAACACCTTCAGAAATCACAAGAATCCCTCCTCCGGTTTGCTCGGCCATCTTTGTGGCGCGTTCAAGGTTTTTTTCAAGGCTTTCTATATCGTTGTGCTTAAACGTAAATCGTTTTCCCATGTGTAACCTCACCCCGTCGATAATACAGGCATGTGAATCTACATCGTAAACAATGATATCGTCTTTTGAAACAAGGGCGTCTACAGCCGACATAATCCCCTGGTAACCAAAATTCAGCAGGTAGGATGCCTCTTTACTGACAAAGGATGCGAGTTCTTTCTCAAGTTGTTCGTGGTAGACCGTCTGTCCACTCATCATTCTGGCACCCATCGGATAGGCTGCTCCGTATTCAAGAGCGGCTTCCCCATCAACTTTTTTGATCTCGGGCAGATTCGCTAATCCGAGATAATCGTTTATACTCCAGGTAATTACTTCCTTTCCCTGGAATTTCATTCTGTTAGAAATAGGACCTTCCAATTTTGGAAAAACGAAATAGCCTTCAGCCTGTGAAGCCCAACGTCCTAAAGGGCCTTTATTCTCTATAATTCTGTCAAATAAATCTCTCATTTACCCCTGTTTGGTTTGTGCAAAACTATGGATTTTTACCCACGATTCATAACTTTATTTCGGGCGACAAAAAAAGGCGGCGAGTTTACACCCGCCGCCTGCTGTCTTTTCTAATTCGGTCTTTTAAATTACGATCCCGGCTTTTTTCTGCTTACTCGATTGCATTTCATTGAGGAATCCCTGAGCCTCCATCCACTTATCACTGTAGACTTTACTCATATATCTGGAACCGTGGTCCGGGAAAATTACGACCACTTTACTATCCTTATTGAACTCTCCTTGTTCATTCAATTGCTTTACTGCTTGCATTACAGCTCCTGAAGTATATCCTGCAAAGATCCCTTCAGTCCTGGCAATCTCCCTAGCCGTATGCGCACTATCCTTGTCTGTTACCTTTAAAAACGTATCGATGATCTTAAAGTCCGTTGCATCCGGGATCAGGTTTTTGCCCAATCCTTCGATCCTGTACGGATAGATTTCGTTTTTGTCAATCTTTCCCGTTTCGTGGTATTTTTTCAAAACAGAGCCATACGCATCAACACCGATGACCTTTACTTCGGGATTCATTTCCTTCAAATACCTTGCTGTCCCTGAAATTGTCCCTCCGGTACCGCTACAGGCTATAAAGTGAGTGAGTTGCCCCTTGGTCTGCTCCCAGATTTCAGGACCTGTTGTTCTGTAATGAGCCTCAATATTCAATTCATTGAAATACTGATTGATATATATAGAATTCTCCGTCTCCTGATGCAGGCGTTTGGCCACTTCGTAATAAGAACGAGGATCATCAGCGCTTACATGTGCCGGGCAAACATATACTTCTGCCCCCATACATCTAAGCATATCAATTTTATCCTGTGAAGATTTAGAACTAACAGCGAGAATGCATTTATATCCTTTTACGATACTTACCATGGCCAGGCTAAAACCTGTGTTACCTGAGGTAGTCTCGATAATGGTACTGTCCTTTTTCAGTAATCCCTTCCGTTCTGCCTCTTCTATAATAAATGCGGCAATACGGTCCTTGGCTGAATGCCCGGGGTTAAAAGCTTCGATCTTTGCATAGAACTCCCCTTCCATAGCAGAAGTGATCTGGTTTAATTTTACCAGCGGGGTTTTACCAATAAGATCGAGGATTGAATTATGGGCGTCTATCGTTTGTTCCATAAGGTCTGTTTGTTGAAACACCTCCTATAAACGGTATTTCAGGGGCAAAATTACTACTTTTTTTTAATTATTGATCAAGCCCTTCTAAATCGAGAAGAAATGCGAATTCTTTAGCGGTCTCCTTAAGCGCCTCAAAACGACCAGAAGCCCCTCCGTGACCGGCATCCATATTGGTATCTAAAAAGAGTTCGTTCTTATCTGTTTTGTACTCTCTGAGTTTGGCTACCCATTTGGCAGGTTCCCAGTATTGGACCTGTGAATCGTGGAGTCCTGTGGAAACATATAAATTGGGGTAGTCCTGAGCTTTTACATTGTCATAAGGGGAGTAAGACAACATGTAATCGTAGTATTTCTTTTCATTAGGATTGCCCCATTCATCGTATTCTCCGGTTGTCAGCGGAATGGTGTCATCGAGCATGGTCGTAACCACATCTACAAACGGAACAGCAGCTATGACGCCGTTGTAGAGCTCCGGAGCCATGTTGACCACTGCGCCCATCAACAATCCCCCTGCAGAGCCTCCAAGGGCATAAAGATGGTCTGAACTGGTGTAATTCTCCGCAATGAGATATCGGGAGCAATCGATAAAATCGGTAAAGGTGTTCTTCTTAGTAAGTAATTTACCATCTTCATACCATGGCCTGCCGAGGTATTCTCCCCCTCTCACATGAGCAATCGCGTAAATAAAGCCTCGATCTAACAGACTGAGACGGGTGCTGGAAAAAGACGGATCTATAGTTGAGCCGTATGATCCATAGGCATACTGCAGCAGTGGAGAGCTTCCGTCCAGTGGCGTATCCTTGTGATAAACCAGGGAGATCGGAACAGCGGTACCGTCGCCGGCTTTTGCCCAGAGTCGTTTCGAACGGTAATTTCCTGAATTGAACTTTCCACCCAGGACCTCTTGTTGCTTCAGCAAGGTTTCCTCCTTAGTCTCCATATTAAAATCAAGAATCGAATAAGGTGAGGTCATCGAATTATAGATATACCTAAATAATTTCGTATCGTAATCGAGATTGACGTAAGGATATGCCACATAGGTTTCGCTCTCAAATGGCAGGTAATAGGAATCGCTACCATCCCATCGATTCACTTGAATTTTATTTAAGCCATTATCCCGTTCTGAAATCACCAGATAATCTTTAAAGATTTCAATATCCTCCAGCAATACATCCTCCCGGTGAGGTAAATACTCCTTCCAATTTTCTGAAGACGTAGCTTTTTCTGAAGTCTTCATCAGTTTGAAATTGGTTGCCCCATCTTTGTTGGTCAGGATATAAAAATCAGGTCCAAAATGATAGATTGAATATTCAAGTCCCCGGGTTCTCGGAGAAAAAACCTTAAATGATCCATTGGGGTCGTCAGCAGCCAGGATTCGATATTCCGAGGTTAGTGTACTGTTAGAGCCTATTATGATATAATCCTGCGACTTGGACTTGTACACATAGGTATTAAAGGTCTCATCGGTTTCGTGGTAGACCAGTTGGTCCTCCTCAGCAGATGTTCCCAGTACATGCTTGTAAATCTTGTCAGATCGGAGGGTAACCGGGTCCTTTTTAGTGTAAAAGAAAGTTTTATTGTCCTTAGCCCAGACCGAGCCTCCGGTGGTATTTTCAATTTTATCAGGATAAACTTCACCGGTTTTTAGATTTTTAATCTGAATGTAATACTGTCTCCTGGAAACCGTGTCTCGTCCAAATGCGGCCATGGAGTTGTCCGGACTTATAGAAATACCTGTCAATCGAAAATATTCGTGCCCTTCAGCCATTTCATTCCCATTGAACATCACCTCTTCCTCCGCTTCAAGTACCTCCTTTTTACGGGAGTAAATTGGATACTCCTTTCCTGTCTCAAATCTTGTGATATACCAGTAACCATTGCGTTTGTAAGGTACAGAGGTGTCATCTTCTTTAATGCGCGACCTCATTTCCGTAAAAAGGCTATCCTGCAGAGGTAGTGTATGAGCAGTTTTAGCCTGGTAATACTCATTCTCTTTCTCCAGAAATGAAATTACCTCGGGATCTTCCCTTTCCTTCAGCCAATAATAGTTATCAACCCGAATATCCCCGTGGATCTCGAGGTTTTTAGGAATTTTTTTTGCTACCGGAGGGCTAACGTCTACCATTTCTTTGTTTTGGTTTTGACAAGAGGTTGCAAAAATAATACTTAATAGGAGAATGAGGGGTTTTTTAGATTGAAGCATCAGGTATGGTTTAAAATCCGGGCAAATTAGTAAATTTGAGATTCTAAAACCAAAAAATCAGTATATGTTCGGAGATATGATGGGCATGATGGGAAAACTCAAAGAAACCCGTGCCAAAGTTGAAGCGACCAAGAAAAGATTGGACACCGTTTCACTTAACGAAAAATCAGCTGACGGTTCAGTGTCTGTAACGATCACCGCCAACAGGGAAATTAAGAGCATCGAAATAGAAGATGCATTGCTGGAAGACAAAGAACAACTGGAAGACTATCTTGTCATCACCCTTAATAAAGCCATTGCCCAGGCCACCGGGGTTCAGGAAGCAGAATTAGCAGCAGTAGCTAAGGAAGGTATGCCTAATATTCCGGGAATGGATTCCCTTTTCAAATAGAAAAAATGTGCTGCCTCCGGCTGCGGGAACGAATATAAAGTTATGATCGAAGTAAAGAAAGACAACAAAAACTACTACAGTTTTATCGTCACCGCAAAGGGTGGTAATTCTATTTTACAGAGTGTCTCTTTCCCTTCTAAAAAAGAACTCGACGCTACCCTCGAAAAGCTTCCGCCATTAGTCAGCAAGCCTTCTGTTTTTGAAAGAAAGACCGGTCATAACGGCAAATTTCACTTTACATTAAAGGATCAAAACGGAAAGACCATTGGGACCAGTAAAGAATACACTTCAGAAGCTGGAATGGAAAACGGAATTGTGAATTTCCGCAATCGTATTGCTGCTATAGATCAATCATAAATCTGTTAGCGACTGCAGTATTTTGAGGGTATGTTCGTGCATTTCCGCTGTGTAATCCATATGGGTGACCATTCTCAATTTTCCCTGCCCCATTCCAATGATGTGAATTTCTTTTTTGGTCAGTACCTCGAGAAACTTTTCTGAAGTGCATTTTTCTTCCTCAAGCTGAAAAATGACGATGTTGGTTTCAATTGGCTCCACTTGTTTTACAAAAGGTATTTTCTCAAGTTGAGCACCGAGCTCCACTGCCTTCTGATGGTCTTCCTCCAGGCGATCTATATTATGGTCAAGGGCATAGATCCCCGCAGCAGCGAGGTATCCTGCCTGTCGCATGCCACCGCCTAAAACCTTCCGAATTCGCAGGGCTTGATCCATATACTTCTTTTTGCCAACCAAAACAGAACCAACCGGACAACCCAGGCCTTTACTGAGACAAATACTGATGGTGTCAAAAGAGAACCATAAGCTTTTGGGTCTTCCCCTTTCGCCACAAGGGCATTCCATAGTCGAGCCCCATCCAGGTGATATCCCAGTCCGTGCTGGTCACAAATCTTTCGTATGGCCTTTAATTCTTTATAATCCCAACAAGCCCCTCCACCCTTGTTTGTTGTGTTTTCGATACAGACGAGGGACGTGAGCGGACTGTGATAAAAATCCGGTGGGTTGATGGCTGCTTCAACTTGTTCGGCTTTCATCATCCCTCTATGCCCGTCTACAAGTTTACAGGAAACGCCACTGTTGAAGCTGACCCCGCCTCCCTCGTAGTTGTAGACGTGAGCGTATTTATCACAGATGAGCTGATCTCCTGGCTTGGTGTGAATTTTAATCGCCGTTTGATTGGTCATAGTACCACTGGGGAAAAATAAGGCCGAATCCATGCCAAACAAGGAAGCTACTTTTTCTTCTAGGGCGTTGACCGAAGGATCGGCTTTGAATACATCGTCTCCTACTTCCGCCGACATCATCGCCTCAAGCATTTGCGGGCTTGGCTTTGTGACCGTATCACTAATGAGGTTAATCTGCATATGATCGTTTAAAAATTACTGTGAACAGGCCATACCAATTGGAGAACCATCGGGGATTTTAGGGGAGCTTATCACCTTAAATTCGTCCCTATCCTCATTAAAATCCTCTATACGCCTCGCCATTTCCCTGGCGTCGGGATCTCCTGAACCTTTTAAACGAGACTGAAGTGCCGTCAAACTGGCATTGGCCAGGGCATTCACCCGTGGATGTACATCCTTATGTGCTGCGAGATTCATCAGGTGCATCAGCACTCTGTAGTTAATCGTATTCTGCACGGCCTGGTGATAGCTGTCTTTATGGCTTTTGCTTATAGTTCCTTGAATCACCGTATCGAACAATTCTTTCAGCCCCAACTGTGTGGGATCAAGGCTCTTTTGTTGTATGAGTCGGGACGCCCTTTCCGGATGAAAAAGAAAGCCGAGGGTCATGTCTGCTGCGGTCTCGGTGGCCGATAAGGCATCAAAGGAAACGCCGGTCTTTCCATCGATCGATTCTCTTGTTCTGCTGTAGCCTATCGCTCTGGGCGGAAACAATGGTAATTTGTCTCTGGGAATAGCAATTACTGAAGCATCGAGGGTTTTCAATACACTTTTAACTGCTTCTTTCTGATCCCTTGCTGGCAGGGTTTCCACTACCGTTTGTCCGTCCCCTTTAACCGCGTAGTTATAATTTAACCCTCCTATACTCTTCACAGCTGCTTCGGTTTGGTATCGATGCAAAAAATACAAAGGAACAAAAACGTCTTCCAATACCGAATTAGGCTCACCGCTGCGAATGTTATCTATTGAGAAATTTTTAATAGCTGCCTCGCGCAGTTCTAAGAGTCTATCCAATTCTGTACTGGCACTGCCGCCATTATCCCAGAGATGTCCAAGGACGTGTGCACTTCCCATAGGTCGGGAATCCGAATCAGAAATGTACCGGAGTCCCTGCTGATGAGACTGTTTAAGAATTGCATTCAGGGCTTCTTTTTCATTGGTATTTACAGGGAAATCAGAATAGGAATAACCAACTGTCACTTTATCCCACTCTCCAATTCCCGTGTCGTAAGCCTCTGAAAAATCGATCTGCCCATTTTTCAGGCTGATGTAGGGGTGCGGGTAATCCATCACCGAAGCACGAGCATTGGTACTGGCGGCAAAGTTATGTGCAAAGCCCAGTGTATGACCAATTTCATGTGCTGAAAGCTGTCTGATCCTGGCCAGTGCCATTTTGAGCATGGCCTCGTCATTATCATCCCTTTCTGCAAAAGGCTTGTCCATCAGGGCCTGAGCGATCAGAAAGTCCTGTCTTATTCTGAGGCTTCCCAGGCTAACGTGACCTTTTATTATTTCCCCGGTTCTGGGGTCAGTAATACTGCTGCCATAGCTCCATCCTCTGGTAGAACGATGAACCCATTGAATGACGTTGTACCGTACGTCTAAAGGGTCGGCATCATCAGGTAGCATTTTAAGTTGAAAAGCGTCCTGGTAGCCAATCGACTCAAAGGCCTGATTCCACCATCGTCCTCCTTCGAGTAGTGCAGAGCGCACTGGCTCCGGAGTACCGTTGTCTAGGTAATAGATTATGGGTTCAACGGCCTGACTCATTGCCGCGTCAGGATCTTTCTTCTCCAGTCGGTGACGGGTTACAAAACGTTTGATCAATGATTCTTGTACCGGCGTAGCATAGTCGTAATAACTAAAAGGATAGGATCCCGACCGAGGATCGAAATCCCTCATCTCAAAACCCTCATCAGGTAATGCGATAAAGGAGTGGTGTTGGGAAACTGTCACCAATTCCGGGTTGGGGGTTACTGACCGGATATAATTGCCTGTTGGTGCCCCTTTAAAGGTGAGCATCAGGTCAAACTCAACATTCTCGGGAAATGCTTTGGTCCGCTCGAGGTCAAAGGCACTTTTCGACTTGTCTAAGCTGTAACTTCCCTGCTTCGTACGCTTTAGTCGCTCACTAACGCCATGCGCATCCTGCATGAGAAAATCGGTAAGATCAATATAATACGTACCGTCTTTCTCTTCTTCAATTTTAAAGCCGAATAGGATCGATTTGGCGAAGGCCTGTTCCACAGACCGCTTCTCTAAAGCGTTGTCTGTAAGGGCCCGGTATCTTAGATTAGGCTGGATCAGCAGTAATTTATTTCCGGCCTTCTTAAAAAATACAACTTGCTCATTTCCAAGCTGTCCTCTATCTAAACCTATATCGTTACTTCCAATTCCGCTGCTAAGAGAATACACATAGAGAAAATCCTTTTCCAGCTCCTTTACCTCAAGGTATACCTTGTCATTTGAAGAATCGTAATAGAATGGAAAAAAGCCATCGTATTTCTGAAAATCTTTCATTTTATCTGTGATCTGTCCAAGTGCGGTAAAGGCACTTAGAATTGCAAGTAAGAGCAGTGTTCTTTTCATCTCGAAAGTTTAGAGCCTAAATTTATACAAATTAGAAGGAAACAGAAGAGCGCTTTTCCAAATTGATTTGAAAAATCCCCACGAAGCCAATACCATTTATTGATGATTCAGTAAATATCCCTGCGAATAATTACAGATTTAGAGTTCCGATTTTATTCATTTTAAGCTATCTTCCCTGACTCACCAAAGAAATCGATATGCCGGTCCAGGATAGTACTATTTTTTCTTCTTACGAACGAAATCACGACCTCTTTGACGAACTCTACGACAATAATGGCAAGGTGAAGGAGATTTACCAAAAGTTGTTCAACCTATACGGAGCGCATTCCATTGAAGATTATATGCGCTTAAACGAAAAGGCTAAATCTTCTTTTTTTAATCAGGGAATTACATTTCAGGTCTATGACGATAAGGAGATGCAGGAAAAGATTTTCCCGTTTGATCTCTTTCCGAGGATCATTGATGCCGGGGAGTGGGACGTTATCGAGAAGGGGGCTATTCAGCGAAGCAGGGCCCTGAACCTTTTCCTGCACGATATTTACCACGATAAAAAGATCTTAAAACAAGGAGTAGTACCGCTTGAACTGATAAGTTCTTCGGAAAACTACTTGCATCAGATGATGGATGTTGACCCGCCGGGAGGTATCTACAACCACATATCAGGGACCGATATTATAAAGCACAAGGACGGCAATTATTACGTTCTTGAAGATAATATAAGATGTCCGTCTGGCGTGAGTTATGTGATTTGCAACCGTACAGCACTAAAAAGAGCTTTATTTGGCGTCTTTAATCATTACGAAACCCATACGGTCACCAATTATGCCGAGAATTTATTAGACCTCCTTGAATCGGTAAAACCAAAAGGTGTAGACAGCCCCAATACGGTAGTCATTACTCCGGGAATGTACAATTCAGCCTTTTACGAGCACTCTTATCTTGCCAAAACCATGGGTGTGGAATTGGTTGAAGGGCGTGATCTGTTTGTGGAAAACGACTTTGTGTATATGCGAACCATCAAGGGTCCTGTAAAAGTTGATATCATCTACCGTCGAATAGACGATAAGTTTATTGATCCACTTGAATTCAGAGCAGATTCTGCCCTGGGGGTGCCGGGATTATTCGCAGCTTACAAAAAAGGAAACGTTACCCTTGCCAATGCTCCAGGAACCGGTGTGGCCGATGACAAGGCTGTTTACACCTACATGCCCGAGATTATAAAATACTATCTGGATGAGGCCCCTATCCTGAACAATGTACATACTTATCACTGCAGCAGGCCCAAAGAACTGGCCTATGTATTGGAACATATCCCTGAATTGGTGATAAAACCGGTGGATGAAGCAGGGGGTTATGGAATATCCATAGGGAATCGACTTACAAAGGAGGAGATTACCAAGGTTAAAAAACAGATTCAGGAGAGTCCCCGTAAATACGTCGCTCAACCCATCATGTCGCTTTCTGTTCACCCTACCTATATAGATGAAACCAATTCGTTCGAGCAGCGGCATGTAGACCTGAGAACCTTTACAATTTTGGGAAAAGACAAAGACTTTGTTCTCAAGGGCGGTTTATCCCGTGTGGCACTTAAAAGGGGAAATCTGATCGTAAATTCTTCCCAGGGTGGTGGGTCTAAGGACACCTGGGTATTAAAATCATAACTATATGTTAGCAAGAGTTGCCAATAACCTGTTCTGGATGGGACGCTATATCGAACGTTCTGAGCATATCGCGAGATACATGCACGTAAATTACTTTTCCTCGCTTGATGCACCTAATGAACTCTCCAGATCGAGACAGTTTGTACTGAATTCGATGCTGAGAATGATCGGTGACCCGGAAGCGAAGGAAGGGCAGGAATTAAAGGAAGAAGAGGTGCTGTTTAAGCTGGCCTTAGATCCAAATCACCCCTACTCCATTATCAGCAACGTAAAATATACCAGGGAAAATGCCAATAGTGCGAGGGACCTGATCTCAACCGACTTATACGAGTCTATCAATAAGTTTTATCACTTTGTTTTAAAATATCCCCAGGACTATTTTATCAAAAAAGGGATGTACGACTTCTGTATCAACATTATTGAAATGTCGTCCATTCTGAGGGGAAAGATCAGAAGCACCCTACTTCATGATGAAGTTTATGCCATAATTTTAATGGGGGTTAACCTCGAGAGGGCGAACCAACTTATTCGCATTATCAATTCGAAATATAAGGATGCCTCTATCTCAAGAGGGGGATACGGGGATACCTTTAAGAATAGCTTTGAATGGACAACCCTTTTGAAAAGTGTTGAATCCTATGATATGATGCGCAGGTTTTACAAAAAGACACCATCAAGTGCATCTACGCTTGAATTCTTAATCCTCAACCCTAATTGTCCCCGATCGCTGATGAACAGTCTCAATCAGATATACACGCATATCAGGGTTCTTGATAATTCTTTTCGTTACAACAAGAATTCGACGGCCTTTCTCGTGGGTAGAGTGAGATCGGAATATCAATATAAATACATCGATGAGATTGAAGGTAGCATTGAACAATTTATTGAAGGAATGTTACAGAATTTAGCCGATATTGGCACCAAAATGGAAACTGAATTTTTTCATTACTAATCTCACAGTTTTTATCAACCTATAAGCGACCATGTCTCTGGAATATTCCATCGTATACAATGCTGAAAATCAATACGAATATCCTGTAAAAGAGGCGAGGTGGCAATTTCTCATCTTTCCGCATGAGGACGATAACCAGAAGCTCTTATCCTATGCTTTTACCAATTCCATGGACTTCCCTTATGAAGTTTCCATAAATGCGTATGGTTTTAAGGCTTTGCGAATTCTGGCGAGGTCAGAATTTGACCGCATCAATTTTCGTGCGAGCTTTTCTTTGCTCAAGACTGCGGTAAACCCCTTCGATTTTGATCTGGCCATTGATCCCGCTGAGGAATTTTTCCGTTATCAGGAGCTTCCTTTTAAAGTAGACCACGAACCTTTTTTGCGTAAGACTCCCCTGACTACTCTCTTAGAAGAACATCGCGATTTTTTTCAATTCGAAAAGCAGAAAACAGTTTTTGAAAATTTGCAACTACTCAACCAATGGGTATTCGAAAAAATATTCTACACTGCAGGGGTAACCAATGTAGATACCACTTTAGACGCTATTGTAGAGAATCGCCATGGGGTCTGTCAGGATTTTGCACATCTGTTTTCGGCTATCGCCAGACAATACGGCATTCCCTGTAGGTATGTTTCCGGATATCTGCACCAGGGGAACGGATATTTCGGGGATTCTCAAATGCATGCATGGACCGAAGCTTATGTCATCGATGTGGGATGGGTAGGTTTCGATCCTACTAATAATATTTTGGCTAGTGACAACCATATTAAAGTTGCTCACGGAAAGGACTACGCGGATTGTTCCCCTATTAAAGGAATACTTCTTTCACAAGGAGAAAATACCACTACCCATAGTGTTCAGGTTCAGGGGCAGCAGCAACAATAGCATTTATTTTGTTTTTTAAAGTTCTTCACTCTTTCAAAACGTCTTACTTTTACATGAAATTTATAGAGAATGGTAACTACAGATCAGCAGAAAGATCTTATTGAGCGCCTTGGTGCGTTAAGGAGGTATCTTTGACATCGATGCCAAATTGATTGAAATTGAAAATGAAGAAGAGAAGACCTTAGCTCCTGATTTTTGGGATAACCCCCAGGAAGCACAGCAGCAAATGCGTCTGCTTCAGGCTAAGAAAAAATGGGTAGAAGAGTATAATGCCTCGCTTACCTTAGCCAACGATTTGGAAGTACTGCTAGAGTTTCAAAAAGAAGGAGAAGTGTCTCCTGCTGAAGTTGAAGCACAATATGCAAAGGCCGTTGATGCTGTCGAGAAGCTCGAATTTAAGAACATGCTTTCCGAAGAAGGGGACGATATGACCGCAGTTCTTCAAATCACTGCCGGAGCCGGAGGTACTGAGAGTTGCGACTGGGCTGCAATGTTGATGAGGATGTACCTGATGTGGAGTGAGAAAAATGGATATAAGGTTAAAGAGCTCAATTATCAGGAAGGCGATGTTGCCGGGATCAAGACTGTAACCCTTGAAATAGACGGAGACTATGCCTTTGGTTGGCTCAAAGGTGAGAATGGTGTACATCGACTTGTTCGAATCTCTCCTTTCGACAGTAACGCCAAACGCCACACTTCTTTTGCTTCGGTCTATGTCTATCCCCTGGTGGACGACAGTATTGAGATAGATATAAATCCTGCCGATATTGAAATCACTACAGCACGTTCCAGTGGTGCAGGCGGACAGAATGTGAACAAGGTTGAAACCAAGGTTCAATTAGTGCACAAACCCTCAGGAATACAGATTTCCTGTTCGGATTCAAGATCGCAGCATGACAACCGAGCTACCGCTCTTAAAATGCTTAAATCTCAATTGTATGAAATTGAATTACGCAAAAAGCAGGAAGCCCGCGATGAAATTGAATCTTCCAAAATGAAGATTGAATGGGGATCTCAAATACGGAATTACGTGATGCATCCCTATAAACTCGTCAAAGATGTCCGAACCGGAGAAGAGACTGGTAACGTAGACGCAGTGATGGACGGAGACCTCGATATGTTTTTAAAGGCCTATCTGATGATGATGGGACAAAATCACGAAAGTTAAACTTATGATTACGATCTACCACAACCCAAGATGTCGAAAATCGCGAGAAGGCCTTGCCGTTGTAGAGGCAAGCGGGAAACCGTTTAAAGTTGTAAAATATCTCGACAACCGACTGAGCAAATCCGAATTACAGCAAATACTGGCTACCCTGAGCATGGGACCAATGGAGATAGTCAGAAAACAGGAAGCCATCTGGAAATCGGAATTTAAGGGGAAAGAAATGTCGGAAGAAATGATTCTTAATGCCCTTGTTGAGCATCCTAAGCTTATTGAAAGACCCATTGTGATGTACAACCAAAAAGGGGTGATTGGAAGACCTTCTGAGAATATCGCTGATTTGCTCTCAGACTAATTCGATTTCCCAATTTGTAAGGGCCCTTAGTCTTTTAACAAACATTTAACCGCAGGCTCATTTACTTCAGTTTACATTTGATATAATAACGATGATACCTAAACGACATTACACTTTACTTATATTATTCCTCTTAGGGATATCCTTTTACGCAGAGGCTCAGGTAGGAGCCATGGGCCGACGGAGGATTGTTCCACAAACCCAAACTGCACCGGCAAAAACAGAGCCTATGACGGCCGAAGAACTCGTAGAGGCTGAAATGCCCAAACTCCTCGAGTCTATTGATTTCTCCGAATTTGAACAAGCAATTTTAAAATCCATCCTTACAAAATATGTTCAGCAGCGAATAGAAATTCAGATTCTTCAATTGTCGCCAGAAAAAACAAGAGAGGCTTACGAACAGATCAATTTAAGTCAGGACGAAGAACTAAAAGCCAGCCTCCCTGAAGACAAATACGAGGCGCTAAAGGCTTACCGTGAAAGAGGTGGAAAGAAAGCCAAAACAAAAAAAAGAAAAAAGAAAAAGGGAACCTGATCAGAATCGAAGAAAAAGTACAAAAAACAAAAAGAAGCCAAATGGCTTCTTTTTTTTATGAGTTTCGCTTGGCTCTTCTCGCCTCGCGTTTTTCTTTAAAGATCTCCATTAGATTTCCACCCAACCAATAAGGTACTACAAAAAGCAAGAGGAACATCATCAGCCAGAAGCCTATAGTCACTATGGTTAAAAATGCCAAAAATCCAAGGTATTGATCAAATTCGAACATAAAATTTGCTTTATTAAGCAAAGATACTTGGAAATTCCTAAAAGATGCAAATCACGGCAAAGAAAATTATCGATGTGAAAAACAGATTTTCTGCTTCAAGCCTTACCTTTGTTTATCTAAAAGCACAATACGATGAAATTCAGGATTGAGAAAGACACCATGGGAGAAGTAAAAGTCCCGGCCGAAAAATATTGGGGGGCTCAGACCGAAAGATCAAGAAACAATTTTAAGATTGGCCCACCTGCCTCCATGCCTCTGGATATTGTTTACGGTTTTGCTCACCTTAAAAAAGCAGCTGCCTATGCCAATTGTGAATTAGGGGTTCTGGAAAAGGAAAAACGCGATTTGATCGGTAAAGTGTGTGACGAAATCCTTGAAGGTAAGCTCGATGACCAGTTTCCTCTCGTTATCTGGCAAACAGGATCCGGGACACAAAGCAATATGAATGTCAATGAAGTAATTGCCAACAGGGCCCACGAAATAGCAGGAAAAAAGATTGGCGAAGGCGCTAAAACAATACAGCCTAATGATGATGTGAACAAATCACAATCTTCCAATGATACTTTCCCCACTGGAATGCATATCGCAGCCTACACCAAAATTTCCAAGGTGACCATTCCCGGAATCACACAACTGCGAAATACACTGAATAAAAAGGTGGAGGAATTTGAAAGCATCGTAAAAATTGGCAGAACCCACCTAATGGATGCCACTCCCCTAACCCTGGGTCAGGAATTCTCCGGATATGTATCACAACTCGATCATGGATTAAAAGCCCTGGAGAACACCCTGGATCACTTAAGTGAACTGGCCCTCGGGGGAACCGCGGTAGGCACCGGACTAAATACACCGGAAGGGTATGATGTTCTGGTGGCAAAATACATTGCTGAATTTACCGGACTCCCCTTCAAAACTGCAGCAAATAAATTTGAGGCCCTGGCAGCACATGATGCCATGGTGGAAACTCATGGTGCTTTAAAACAGCTCGCCGTTTCTCTGAACAAGATTGCAAATGACATCCGTATGATGGCCTCCGGACCCAGGTCGGGAATTGGGGAGATCATTATTCCGGCCAATGAGCCGGGGAGTTCCATCATGCCCGGAAAAGTAAATCCCACCCAATCTGAAGCGCTAACCATGGTATGCGCACAGGTCATGGGAAATGATGTCGCTATTTCTGTTGGAGGGGCCCAGGGGCACTATGAATTGAATGTATTTAAACCCGTGATGGCCGCCAATTTGCTGCAATCTGCGGAATTATTGGGTGATGCCTGTGTAAGCTTTGATATTCACTGTGCTTCGGGAATAGAACCCAATCACAAAGTAATTAAACAATTACTGAACAATTCCCTGATGCTCGTAACAGCACTCAATACAAAGATTGGCTACTACAAAGCTGCAGAAATTGCAAATACAGCCCATGCGAATGGTACCACTTTAAAGGAAGAGGCGATCAATCTGGGATACGTCACCGCCGAAGAGTATGACCAGTGGGTTAAACCCGAGGACATGACAGGATCCCTAAAGAAGAAATAAACGATAATAAAAAAGGGCCTTCAATTGAAGGCCCTTTTTCATTTTAAATAATTCTATTTTACTTGAGGGTAAACTTAGAAGTTCCCAGAAGTTTCAGGTTGTCATCATAGACATTAACCATATAGTTTCCTGATTGAAAATCTCCGCCTGGCTTGTTGATAAAGTCACAAACATCCAGATCCTGGTTTTCGTAATAAAAATCAGTTGTCTTTGTGTAAGTTACAGAAGCTCCTTCATCAGTAGATTTAGTGCTACCACCTCCCAATACATTTCCTTGAGGATCTAAAACCTCGATAAGGAATTGTCTGTCTCCGGCTTGCGCGATGACGTTATCGGCAATAGTAAAACAAACTTTAAGTTTGTCGGTATTTCTGGCTCTAGGTGTAGAAACCAATCTACCGCTACTTCTCTCCTTTACTGCATCTACGTTGAAATCAGACAGGTTAAGAGCAGATCCTCTTTCAACAGCCTCGGCTAATTGAGTGTTTTGAACAACCAATGAATCATTGAAAACAGCCTGCTTTTCCAATTCTACGAAAGTGCTGTCTCGCTGCATAGCCAGAAGCGAATTAGAACGGGTAAGTGAATCAACTTGTTGAAGCAACTGCTCTCTTTCTTTTCTGAGAACAACCACCTGGTTTCTGTAACGTCTCAAAGAAGAGATGTCAGCCTGCATTGTTTGAACAGAGTCGATATACTTTGCGATCCTGTCTCTGGCCTCAACCAGTTCTTCATTTGTCGCGTTGCTTTCGAGAATGGCCTTGTCGTACTCAGATTGAAGACTTTTAAGATCTTCAACAACCAATTCCTTTTCCTGAGTTAGTTCAGTTTCCCTTTTCTTTTTGTCCTGGTAAAGACTCACTGTATAAATGATAGTACCCAAAAGTACCACGGCTAATAAACCGGCAATTACCTTTAATCCATTATTACTTTTTGTTTCAGTCATAGTGTAAAAAGTTTAATACGCTTATCTTTTTGTAACGTGTTTACATGCTATATACGATTAAAGTCTAGATTTAGATTTTTTGCATTAAAATATATTGTACATTCTTCTAGATTTACATGTAATGAATTAAATTACAAAGGACCAAAGCCAATATTTCATGGCTATTCAAATCATTCCCTTTAAATCGGAGCTCGCAACAGAATTCAGAGACTTGAATCTCGTCTGGCTGAATGAATACTTCCATTTGGAACCCAAAGACAGCGAATTGTTGGGCAGGGCACGGGAAGAAATTATCGACCCCGGGGGAGCGATCTTCTTTGCAGAGACGGCGGAGGGGCACATCATAGGCTGCTTTTCACTTATCCCCTACGGAACCAATAGTTTTGAGTTAGGTAAAATGACGGTTAAAAAGGGGTATGAAGGACAAAAGATAGGTCATGATCTTCTGGTATTTGCCATCAATTATACCCGGGAACAGGGAAAAGAATGGCTAGTTTTATATTCAAACACCATTCTAGAAACCGCTATTTATTTATACAGAAAATTTGGCTTTGAAGAAATCGAAATGGAATTTCCGCCACCTTATACCCGCAGCAATATTAAAATGGCGTTAAAGATCTCAGACTAAATATAAACCTGATTATCTTTAAAAAATTGAAATCACCATAATCAACTTATTGAAATGAATACATATTTAAAGTTCTTGCCGGTATTGTTATTGTTTATAAGCTCTTGTAAGGACGGAAAAAAGGAAGAGGCAGCAGAGGCTCTAAAAACCGGAACGGAAACAATGGCATCAGAGGAATCTCAAAGCGAATTACTGATAAGTCCAATAGAACACGCCACAGCGGTGGTTCAATGGGGTAACACTACTATTTACATTGATCCTGTTGGCGGGGCTGAAGTTTTTGCCGAATACCCAAAACCAGACCTCATTCTCATCACGGATATCCACGGGGATCATTATAACATTGAAACTATTGAAGGCTTAGACACTTCAGATGCCAAAATCATGGTACCACAAGCTGTTGCCGACCTTATGCCTGAACAATTTGCCACTCAGATCGATGTCTTAAACAATGGAGAATCAAAAGAGCGGTTCAATATTTTAGTTGAGGCCATCCCTATGTACAACCTCAGAGAAGAAGCTAAGAATTTCCATGTGAAAGGGAGGGGCAATGGATATGTTCTGAATTTAGGAGACGAACGAATATACTTTTCCGGGGATACAGAGGATATTCCTGAAATGCGAGCTCTTGAAGACATAGACAAGGCCTTTGTATGTATGAATTTACCCTACACAATGACGGTAAACAGTGCAGCTGATGCCGTTTTGGAATTCAAACCAAAACAGGTTTATCCTTATCATTTCCGCGGCCGTCCAGACGTGAGCGATGTCAACCAATTCGCAAGTCTGGTCAATAGCGGAAATCCGGATATAGAAGTTGTGCAGCTCGACTGGTATCCCAGTGAACCTTATTAGGTTTCAGGATTAACGAATCAATTTTTATACTTCAAACGCTTGGGGGTAAGATCGGCACCCAGGCGTTTTTTCTTGTTTTCCTCGTACTCAGAGAAGGAACCTTCAAAAAAATAGACCTGTGAATCTCCTTCAAATGCCAGCATATGGGTACAGACCCGGTCCAGGAACCACCTGTCGTGGGAGATGATAACCGCACAACCTGCAAAGCTTTCAAGTCCTTCTTCCAGCGCCCTGAGGGTGTTTACATCAAGGTCGTTGGTAGGTTCATCGAGTAATAAGACATTTCCTTCTTCTTTCAGGGTCATTGCGAGGTGGAGCCTGTTACGTTCACCCCCTGAAAGCATATTCACTTTTTTATTCTGTTCGCTGCCCGAAAAATTAAACCTGCTCAGGTAAGCTCTGGAATTCACCTGCCGTCCTCCCATCAGGATCAATTCCTGCCCGTCACTGAAATTTTCCCATATCGTTTTATTGGGGTCAATATTGGAATGACTCTGGTCTACATAAGCCAGTTTTGCCGTCTCCCCTACTGTGAATTCACCTTTGTCCGGGCTTATCTGACCCATGATCATTTTAAATATGGTCGTTTTCCCGGCTCCATTAGGACCGATGATGCCCACAATCCCGGCTTGAGGGAGTTTAAAATTGAGATCGTCGTACAGTAATTTATCATCATAGGCCTTGCTCACTCCCTTGGCCTCTATTACATTGGTTCCCAGTCGCGGACCATTAGGGATATAAATCTCCAGTTTCTCGTCGAGTTGTTTTTGGTCCTGACTTAATAATTTGTCGTAGTTCTTGAGTCGTGCCTTT
Source organism: Muriicola soli (assembly GCF_004139715.1). GTDB lineage: Bacteria > Bacteroidota > Bacteroidia > Flavobacteriales > Flavobacteriaceae > Muriicola > Muriicola soli. Next base: position 1,561,067 of record NZ_CP035544.1, read on the forward strand.
TGCTTGGTCTGCCTGCCTTTTGCGCCCTGCCTTACCCATTCCAGCTCTCGTTCAAGTGTTTTCTGCCGCTTGGAAGCCTGCTTTGACTCCTGAGCCAGGCGTTTGGATTTCTGATCGAGCCAACTGCTGTAATTTCCCTTCCATGGGATCCCTTCACCTCTATCCAACTCAAGAATCCATCCTGCGACATTATCCAGAAAATAACGGTCATGGGTAACCGCTATTACCGTGCCCTTATATGTAGCAAGATGATGTTCTAACCAGTGAACCGATTCCGCATCCAGGTGGTTGGTAGGTTCATCGAGCAATAGGATTTCAGGTTCTTTGAGTAACAGCCTGCATAGCGCTACCCGCCTTCGCTCTCCACCGGATAATACTCCTATCTTTTTATCCGGATCTGGAGTCCGCAGAGCATCCATGGCAATCTCCAGTTTGGTATCTAGTTCCCAGGCATTTGCCGCATCGATCTGATCCTGCAGCCCCGCCTGCTTGTCCATGAGCTTTTGCATCTTATCTGCGTCCTCATAAACTTCGGGCAAGCCGAACATATCGTTTATTTTGTTGTATTCATCGAGGATAGCTACTGTTTCTGCCACGCCTTCCTTAACCACTTCCAGGACAGTCTTGGAATCGTCAAGAATCGGTTCCTGCTCCAGATATCCGACTTTGTACCCCGGAGAAAAGACAACATCCCCCTGATAATTCTTGTCCTCGCCCGCTATAATCCTTAGGAGCGTTGACTTCCCCGAGCCGTTTAGCCCCAGGATTCCAATTTTGGCCCCATAGAAAAAGCTGAGGTAGATATTTTTTAAAACAGGGGTATTTGCATTTTTATAGGTCTTGGAAACCCCGGACATGGAGAATATGACCTTCTTATCGTCTGACATCTGTATATGAGTTACTTTGAGAAAATGAAGTGGAAAATTTGCCTGTGATCTCTATACCCTTCCTTTTAGTGCGTTAAATACCCAGGCGATGGCAAAAAAACCAATCCCCACGGAAGCAAAACCCCAGCCGGCAACTTCGTCGTAGCGAAAGGCTCCCAAACCAATTAAACCTAAGCCTACTAAAATCATGATAAAGGTAGCCCAGGCGAGGACTGTATTTTTATTCATTCCCATACGAGTTAGTTTAGTAAAATCAAATATCGTAAAATCATCGGAATATAAGCCTAGTGAAAGAATTTATCCTTCAAAGGGAAAGCGTATGCCTGCGATCTCCCTGATCTTATCGAGTAAGGAAATCAGTTCCAAACTGTTTTTATGCGACCAATATGGACTTTCTGTGTTATTTTCTGCCAGGCAACGATGTACCTCTTCAATTTCATAGGTGTATCCCTTGCCAACTGTGGGATAATGGAATTCCTCTTTCTGTCCGTCCACGTCTAAGGTAAAACCTTGCGCTTCGTGCCATCTCGAATGAATAACCAAAGTTCCGTCATTCCCTGCGATTGTAGCTGTCATCGGACTTGTGGCCGTTAAGCCGCTGAATAAATGGGCATGTGCTGCTTTGTAGGTGAAGGTGACGGCGATCTGTACCTCGGTTCCTGTTTCGATAAATTTGGCGTCAGCGCTGATCTTTTCAGGCATCCCGAGAATCAAATAAGCCAGAAATACGGGGTAGATGCCAATATCGAGAAGAGAACCTCCGGCAAGTTCGGGGTTTAAGAGCCTTCCCTCACTGTCACGATCAAGGGCGAAAAAGGCGAAATCGGCCTGAAGATATCCCACAGCTCCAATTTCTCCGGAATCTACGCTCTCTTTGATTTTCCTTATGGATGGAATAAACCTGCTCCAAAGCGCTTCCATAAAAAAGACATTATTCTTTTTAGAAGCTGCAATCATGGCTTCCAATTCCCGGCGATTAATTCCTACGGGTTTCTCGCATAAAACATGCTTACCTTTTTCCATGGCCTTAATACTCCAGGTCAGGTGTTCGGTATGAGGTAAGGCAATGTAGACCACTTCTACCTCCTCACAATCGAACAAAGCATCGTAGTTGTCAAAGGCAAAAGGGACATTAAATTCCTTTTTAAAAGCATTGGCTTTAACTAAGGATCTTGAAGCCACCCCCATGAGCGCAGCATCATGTACAAGGGCCAGGTCTTTGGCAAATTTTTGGGCGATATTCCCTAATCCAATTATTCCCCATCCCACACTATTTGCCATATTCCATTGTATTTTTGTCAAAGTTAATGAATATTACTCCTTATCTTTAGTCGTCTAAAATTAAACCCTTCTTCACATATGGATATCAGCTTCAATATCAACGAAGACCACAATAAATTAAAGAGTTCAGACCTTAAAAAACAGCTTGCAAAAATTAAATTAGGAGGTGGTAAAGCCCGGATAGAGAAGCATCACTCCCAAGGTAAGATGACGGCTCGTGAACGCATCGAATATCTTTTGGACAAGGGTACAGATCACATTGAAATAGGGGCGCTGGCAGGCAAAGACATGTATGAAGAACACGGAGGGTGTCCCTCCGGAGGTGTTGTTGTGGTCATGGGGTATATCCAGGGCAGGCAATGTATTATTGTAGCCAATGATGCCACTGTAAAAGCAGGGGCATGGTTCCCGATCACCGGGAAAAAGAATTTAAGGGCCCAGGAAATAGCCATTGAAAATAGATTACCGATAATTTATCTGGTAGACAGTGCCGGGGTTTACCTGCCCATGCAGGAACAGATTTTTCCGGACAAAGAGCACTTTGGGAGGATTTTCAGGAATAATGCGGTTATGAGTAGTATGGGAATCCCTCAGATCGCTGCAGTTATGGGCAGTTGTGTGGCAGGAGGCGCCTATCTCCCCATCATGAGTGACGAAGCCCTGATCGTAGAAAAAACCGGGAGTATTTTCCTGGCCGGAAGCTATTTGGTGAAGGCAGCCATAGGAGAACAGGTAGACAATGAAACCCTGGGTGGAGCCACTACACATTGCGAGATTAGTGGCGTTACCGATTACAAGGCTAAAGACGATAAAGACGCCCTGGACACTATCAAAAAGCTCCTCGATAAATTCGGGGCATCAGACTCAGCCGGATTTAACAGAAGTAAACCTGCGCTCCCAAAAGAAAAGGAAGCAGAACTATTCGGGATATTGCCAAAGAAGAGATCAGATCAATACGATATGCTCGAGATCATAAAGCGACTGGTAGACAATTCAGAATTTGAGCAATACAAGGAAGGCTTTGGCAAGACTCTCCTTACGGGTTACGCCCGAATTGACGGTTGGGCCGTGGGAATTATAGCTAACCAGCGCAAGGTGGTAAAGACTAAAAAAGGCGAAATGCGGTTTGGTGGCGTGATCTATTCCGATTCCGCCGATAAGGCCACCAGATTTATCGCCAATTGCAACCAGAAAAAGATACCCTTAGTGTTTTTACAAGATGTTACCGGCTTTATGGTAGGCAGTAAAAGTGAACATGGCGGGATCATCAAAGACGGGGCAAAAATGGTCAATGCGGTAAGTAATTCTGTGGTTCCCAAGTTTACTGTAGTCATAGGAAATAGTTATGGAGCCGGGAATTACGCCATGTGTGGTAAGGCCTATGATCCTCGATTAATCGTTGCCTGGCCTAGTGCTGAGCTCGCTGTAATGAGCGGGAATTCGGCCGCTAAGGTGCTTCTGCAAATAGAGACGGCCTCTTTGAAAAAGAAGGGAGAAAAGATAACGGCTGAGAAGGAAAAAGAACTGTATGATAAAATCAAAGAGCGATACGACCATCAAATCTCGCCTTACTATGCGGCGGCAAGATTATGGACAGATGCAATTATAGATCCGCTGGAAACGAGAAAATGGATTTCCATGGGAATAGAGGCCGCTGATCATGCACCTATTGAAAAACCATTCAACATGGGTGTGCTACAAGTTTAATAATTGAATTCCTAGGACCTTTCCAATCTGATATTGATAAATTTCTTCTTTAGGATCTTGATCCTTAGTTTTTTCATGCCCCTGGCAGAAAACTCTATTAAATCCCCTTCCGAGGCCGGAATTTCATAATTTCCTTTTTCATTGGTCTTAACAGTGATATCGTTGCTCAGATTAACCACTTGTACATCTGCCAATGCTATATTCCCATTAAATACATATCCTGAAATAAAGGATGTATTTGCTTCCTCTTTCTTCCTGTTTCTAGATTTTTTATTGGTTTCTTGAAGTATCCGGTACTTTGCAACCTATAGGCCATGGCTGCATCCGATAACAATTGCCATGTATCCTGACTGGCATATTTCTTATAGGAATCGGTAAACTTATTATTGGCTGCAGCCAATATAAGTCCAATCTTACTATTGCCGTACACCCTCAACAACTCCAAACTCGCAATAAAATCGTCTTTTACAAACAGATCAAAAGGTCTCAGATCAACTTTGTAAAGCCCGGGGTATTTGATCGTATGAAGAATATTTTTTCCGCTTTCGTTTAGATTAGTTCCGGGGAGAGAACTCTTTCCGTCTGTTTTGTAGAAGTTAATCCTTATCAAAACGCTGTCAGCTGTGTTTCCAACAACCTCAAAAGTAAACTCATTGAGCCTGCGCAATCCCTTTCTGATCCGTATCCTCGTACCCAGTTCTCCCCCTAAAGCTATATTATCCTTCCAATAGCCATAAAACTGATGTCCCCCATTTTCATAGCCGATCGATTCTTCACTTTCGTATAAACCCACATTTGTGACCACTACTTCGTTCAGCAATTCTACCTTGGGTTCCATGAGAATCCGGGGGTATTCATTATAACGAAATTCGAGATCTGAGACCAGCTTGTTAATAGTAGTATATCCCAGTGCAGAGAACTGTAGCACTTCTTCCGCACTAAATAGTCCCCGATCCAGTTCTAGATGGAACAAGCCATCTTCATTACTCACGGTCCCAATACCCTTGTCCACAATACCTATATTGACAAAAGGGATGGGTTGATTTGTTTTCTTGTCTACAATAATGCCTTTATAATCTTGCTGAGAATTGGCCAGATTAACTAAGGATATAAAAAGAAAATATGTAATAATTGATTTAATTCGAAACAAGGGATTGTGAATTTTGCACCTTGAATAGCTCCTGATTTACATTTTTTAACTGTAGCTTAAACACTTTCACTTCTTTGCGTTGCGACTGCGTCCCAAAGTTGGAATAGATGGTCGCCTTTAAAAAGGTAGGGGTTAAACTCTTATTTCCTAAATAGGTTAGATTAATCTGCCAGGTACCGGTAAGGCTTCCGTCAATAAGGTACTCTTCGCAGGAATATCCCTTTATTTTCTCCTCTCGGATACGATCAGGATCGGCGAGCAAACTGTGCTCCCATTTGAAATACTTTTTCTCCGGATTAACAAATTGCAGTTCAAACTCCGCTTCGCTGTCATTCCATTCAAAAACAATACGGGTACCTTCAAAATCACTGTTCAGGGAAGGGCCCTTCTTTGCCTCTGTTCCTATCAATTCCTTTCTGTGGAGTTCGAGCAGGTTGCTGAATTCACGTTCTATCAAGGGGGTAAATTCCTTGTCCTCTGCTGTAATAAAACCCTCAGAGATCAGGTAGTCATATCTGGCGTAGATGGCGGCCGACTTACGGTAATCGCCCACATCGACATAACTCAGGGCCAGATCCCTGTAGGACTGGGCATAATTAGGTCTCAATATGAAAATTTCTTTGTAAAGTTCATGCGCCCTTTCTGTCCTACCCAGGGTTTGGTACAAGTAGGCCAAAGCCTTCATCCCCACCGGGTTTTCTTTAAATAAATACCAATGATCCTCAATAATCTGATCAGCAAAGGACGTATTTTTCCACTTGGCAGCAAAATACCCAAAGACATCCAAAAAGTAATACGGGGAACTACTGTACTTTTTAGATTGAGATTTATAAAGTTCCAGAGCCTCTTCTTCCGACCCACTGGCATATAAGTCCTTGAGATAGGTAGGAACACTTGAGCTTAATTTGTCTTTCGAAAGTGCATTCCCTCCATAAATATTATTCCTCAACAAAGCCTGATCATAAGGGCCACCCGTTAGCGGTTCCCTAAAGGTATTTGCGCCTTTTGTATTGATCACGATAATTCCTCCATTTCCTTGTCCTCCGTATTTATTCACAAGGCCAAGGCCGCTGAGAATAGCAATACGCTCAACGTTCTCTATGTTTACAAAATCCGGGAAATCTTTGAGAATTAAACCATCTACATCATAAATAGCGGGGAACATCCCCATTGCAGATCCTCTTAAGTATATCGTTGGCTTGTAGAAATCACCGGAGCGGTCAACACGAATACCGGCCGCTCGGTATTGGATGGCAGATGCAAGATCAATGCCTCCAAAAAGGAATTGGGATTTATCGATAATCCTTACAGAGAAGTTTGTGATTTCCTTGTCGAGAATTCCAAACGCAGTATTGATCAGGTTTTTATTGCTGTTGTATTCCTTTCGCAATTGAGCCTGACTTTTAATCTTTGTCTTTTCTACAACTACCTCGTCAAGGACATTTACTGCTGTATTTAATTTAATATTGAGGACCGAACTCACATCTTCCACCACGATCTCCATGTCGGACAGACCGGGATATGAAAAGGTCACAAGGTCACCTTCCGAAGTGTCTATTTCGTACTTCCCTTCAACATCAGTTTTGACCATTTGCCCGCTCTTCTCGGAACGCACTTCTGCATTAACTAACGGGGTTTCCATATTAGTCACCTTTCCCCTGATGGTAAGTTGATTCTCCTGAGCCTGCAATGCTGCAGTAAAACACAGAAGCAGGCTAAAAATAATTGTCTTTTTCATAGCGTTTTCTCAATTAAATGATCAGCAGTATTACCACAAAAAACCTGCCAATTCCCTTAAAATTAAGAAAATTATTGATTCAATTTACAAGCAGGGTTTTTAGTTGCTTAGTTTCCTGCCGACTGTTGAATACGACGACTATCTCTTCCGATTTTTGATCGGGATATCCAAAATTCTGATAGATGGTGCATTTTAATACAAAGGGCACCTGATTGGTCATGTTTATATGGTTTAAATAGGTAGCGTTAAGGATCCACTGTCCCTGAACTCCTTCTCCGTAGAATTCAAATTCCTCTGAAGTGTACCGATTTAAAATCTCGTCTTTCATTCGCTCTGCGTTGGAAATACTGTTGTGCTCCCAGTTAAAATATCGTTTTTGAGGGTTCACAAACTGCAGATTAAATTCGGCTTCCGGATCGTTCCACTCAAAAACCAGGCGAACATTGTATTTAATGTTATTCAAGTAGTTGTCAGGGACCCCAGTCAAATTTAATTCACCCTTCTGCTTGAATACAAGATTCTTTAACTCCCTGTTTACTGTTTTGGCGATAGGCTTTACGGCCAGGTTTGGCGGTGCAGAATTTTCCTGCAATGCCAGCAGTTGCTGCAGTGCCTTATTATACTCACCCAGGCGCCTGTATGCAACAGCCAAATCGAGATACGCCTGCACGTTTTTATCGTCAATCTCAATGATCTCCTCATTGATCGCAAGCACTTGCAGATAATACCCTAATTCTGACAAGGCAAGAGAAACCGCCTTCATTGTCTTGATATCCCTGGGAAACAGTTCAAGGATGCCAGAGGTTATTGTAGCAGCTTTTTGGCTGTCCCTGGTTTTGAAATAGTCGGCCGCATCAAAGAAAAACTCCATCTCTGCTTCGGCCTTAGACCTCATCTTTAAATATGCAGTATATGCCTCTTCAGTGGAATTAGATAATTCCAGTGTTTTTCTGAACGCGGAACGACTTCCAACAACGGCTTGTTCCTCATCGTAAATATTATCCGTGAGTCGGGCCAGATCCCGGGGTTCACCTGTTTGGTTAGCAGCTGCGGCACCTTTACTCGTTATGAGAATCACACCATTGGCTCCGATACTACCGTACTTATTGGTAGCCGCATAGCCTTTTAAAACTGAAATTGAGGCAATATTATCAGGGTTGATGTAATCAAAAACTTGCTGTCCGGAAACTGAAGCCCCCTTAGATGAATCGGATTGACGTTGTGGCACCCCGTCAATAACAACCAGACTGTAATTATTACCTAAAATTGAGGTGTTCGATCGCATTGTAGCTCTACTGATATCTTCGGTGTTTCCCAGGTTAACATTAGAGAATTTATTGATTACCGATTGAGACACATCTGTCTGAATCGGGTTGATTTCGTTTTCGTCTATCGATTGAGCTGCATAGCCCAATTTTTCGGCATTTTCCTTCCCATAAGCCGTCGTGACCATTGAAGTTTCCTCTTCTTGTCTTTTCTCAATCAGCGTAACCTCATCCAGGGTAAATACATTGCCTTCCAGGAACACATTCATCTGATCCGTATCTTCGACGGCTACCACCTTGTAGGTATTGTTGCTCCTGCTGCTAATCAAGAGACTGTCTCCGGGATTCGCTTCTATGGAAAAACTTCCGTCAACTACAGACCTTGTACCCCCTGAAATACCCTTTACTGCTATCACCACATCAGGTGTTGGTTGATTATCTACATACACTTTTCCTCTCACCAAATTCTTCCCACTACTTTGAACCTTTTTCAGACTGCCTATGTTCTCAGGTAAGATCGCCGCAAAGTCCATCAAGCGGTAACGGTTGATCAGGGCAGACCTCTTCAGGAATTCCTCGTCCCGGTTGGGCGAACTATTGATCAGATAGCTTTTGGCAGGAAGCTCGGGATAATCTTTTTCAAAAACCCCGTTTCCATCAGTGAACATATAAATATTCGGGTGTTTGGCCTGGCCTTTTAATATGGCGTAATGGTTGGCTCCATCGTATGTAATGGCTAAAAGGTCTTTGCGCAAGCTTTCCCAATTACCCCCTTTAATTTGGTACGATCGTTCTTCAGTTTCGATATTGAACAGAACAAGTTGCACTTCCTGGTCTGGTGTGCGTTGAAATAATTTTCCAAGAACATCCAGCTCTTTCTCCAGATCTCTGTCTTTCATGGAAACAGATGTATCCCAGAAGATCGTCGTATTTGGATTCCTGATTTCCTGAGCCCCAAGAAAGGAGTTGCTCAACAATACTGTAATTAAAAAGACTATTAAATTTCTCATATCATTGACCTTGGTGGGGCATTGGCCTTGGTATTAGAAGTAAATCGGTTTGTCTGCCATTCACATATCTGAACCCTTCAGGGCCAAAAAACCCTGCTTCTTCCAGCATGATACGGATATCGCGTTTCCACTGCGGAATATTCACAGTGGTATTGAGCTCAATGGCATAAACCGTGTTAGGATTGAGGGGGTAGTTATCCCCGTCATCTTTCATCACTCCACCCTGGGCATCCCACATCCCAATGGTTGTTCCTGCAGAATGACCGTACATGCCTAAAGGATGAGTATATATTGCTGGGCGAAGCCCTTCTGCCCTGCCTGCCGCCAGGGCTTTAGCCAGGATCTGATTCCCTGTCATCCCCTCTTTCATATTTTCGGTAAGATGATCCTGAACTCTGTTTCCTTTTTTTAAAGCCTCAACAAGGAATTTGGGCGGGGTGGTCTCATCTGGCTTGAGGACATAAGCCAATTCCTGACAGTCGGTATTAAGCCTGAGGTAGGTGATCCCAAAATCGCAATGCAATAAATCGCCGGGCAGGATGACCATATCATCGGGCCTGCCCGAAAATGAATACAAATGACTCACCAGAGTTTCATTTGTCCGTTGTATGTCTACTGTAGGATGAAACCAGGTCTCAAGGCCCAGATCCGTAACTTTCTGCCGCATCCACCACTCCACCTCTGAGGTAGTGGTAATCCCGGGAGTGATTACCTTTTCTGAAAATGCTTCCTTGATAATTTCATGGGTTATGCTGACCAACTGAGAAAAAATGACCATTTCGCGTTCTGTGCGGGTTTCTATCCATCGCACGGCGAGTTGCTCTGCCGAGCCCACTCTTTTATGATAACGGGAAGGGAGGTATCCCATAAACTCGTCATAATCTGTCTTGTCGAGTCCGTCTGCAATATTGTGGTCCCTGGAATAATTGAGTCCGATTTTGGATGGATTTTTTTCTTCGATGATTTCCATAAGGCGTTTCCACTGATTGGGCTGTTCTTCCTTATCCCAGGCCGAATCAATATTTTTGCCGACATTATAACGCGCAACAGCGAGCTTTTCAATGGTATTTTTAGCCGTATCCCTATAGAACACCAGTATGGTTCTGCGTCTGGCATTGAGCCAGGTGGCTGGCAGCATGGTCCGAAGTACAGGATCCTCATTGTACTCGCGGGAAATAAGTATCCACATATCGAAACCGGTCTTGTCCATTAGCTGGGGAAGAAGGGTGTTAAAACGCGTAGAAAGGATTTCATCAACTACCCGGGCGCGATCCTCCTCAGGCAGGATATGCTGGGAAAACCCAGGGGTAATTGCCCAAAGGAAGCAGAGAATTAAACAATATTTAAATGGAAAAAAATTAAAACGATTTAAGTATGAAACCATAAAGCTTAGAGTAGATAAAATTATGTTTCAAAATACGGCTTTTTAGGGAAATTAAAATGCCCTTATATTTAAGAATGAAATTATCTTCCTTCTTTGTCACGGTCATGCTCGTCTTATCTATGGCCTGCTTTTAAAGTAAGAAGATCTCCATGCCCGAGTTACCCGATCCTGTCATACTTTTTCAGGTAAAAAATATTGTTTTTATCGGTAACAGTCATACCCATTTTTAAGTGGGCTTGTATTTCTATCAAAGGAATTTACCGCGGTGGCCGATCTTGACTACACACCTGCTATCGATAAAATTGCAATAGATGGCGCCACGATGCAGGATCACGCTGAAAGTGCAAGTACGATAAACAAATTAAGTAAAAAGGAAATTCGACTGAGATCTGCATGTTTACTATCCGGGCCTATGTGGATCAATCCGGGATGCTAGCTAATATTTTTGCCACTTATGCACAGGCAGCACCTCTTGTATCCGGTATTGTAGGCCTATAGTATTGGGATTACAAAAGATATAAGATGATCCTCTAAGTGAAGTTATGTTTTACAGTGTTGATGGGGTCCATCCCAGCGAGGCAGGTTCTTTTTTTACAGCTGCCTTGTTTTATACAACCATATACGGTAAAGATCCGTCAATTAATCCTTGTACCGCCTCCCTAAAACCGGCCACGGCCCTTTATCTCAAGGAAAAAGCAAAAGAAGTCTGGGAAAACTATCAAGATTAAGTCAGAAATTGCTCCTTGAGTATTTTGCGATCGAGTTTTCCGCTCTTCGTGAGCTCAAATTTAGGAATAAAGTGTACCTCCTTAGGCATTTCGTATTGGTCTAGGCTGTCCAGATCCGTTATTTTATTTAGTATTTGAGCTGCATCCCCCTCTCCTTCTACTACAAGAACCAACTTTTCACCCAGCTTTTTGTCAGGCTTGCCCAGAACAGTAAACCGAGATTCTATGATGGGGTTTAATTTGTTTTCTATGGTTTCAGGAATGAGTTTTACCCCGCCGGAATTAATGATATTGTCCCAACGGCCGAGCCATCTAAATTCGTTTTCCGATATGAGTTCAACCAGATCATTGGTCACCAGGGAGTCTACATCCAAATCAGGAGCATTAATCACGAGACAATTCCGGGAATCTGTAGAAACTGTAATCCCGGGCAGGGTTTTAAAAGGATTAACCAGCTGCTCATTAAATTCCGCCTCACTTCCATTGACCGCCCTAACGGCAATATGAGAACAGGTCTCCGTCATTCCATAGGTTTCAAAAATTTTGGATGAGCTGCTTTGTAGTTTTTCCCTCAATTCCGAAGAAAGCGGCGCTCCTCCAACCAACAATGTTTTTACCCTCGATAGATGTTTAATGGACTTCTCCAACTGTAAAGGAACCATTGCACAGAGGTCATAAGTCTTATTTATTGCGCTCAACGGGGATGAGGTAGGGTCTACAGTATCAAGGGACAACCCGAGCACCATGGCCCTGACAAGTATCATTTTCGCCGCAATATGAGTGCCTGATAGACATAATAAGGCAGTCTGGTTTGCTCCTATACCAAAGTACTCTCCCGTATTTAATGCGGAGTTCACCATGGCTTGCTTTGAGACACTAATGGATTTTGCTCTTCCGGTTGTTCCCGAAGTTTTCAAAAAGACATGGTCCTTTGGGGATACCCAGTCCATTAAAAAATCACCTATGAGTCGTTCTTCTTTTTCACCTTCTTTGATAAGGCTGTAGGCCATGTCATTTAAGTCGTGATATGTGTAATGTACTCCTTGGAATCTAAAAGAAGGATGTGTTTCTTTAAACTGATTTTGCATGTGAGTAATTTTCTTCAAATTCTTCTTTCGTATGTACCTTTCCTGCCAATCGCTCCTTCCAGTTCTTCCATCCGTATTTTCTGGAAAAATAGTAAAGTAATAATGGGAAAACTACAAATACGGGAACCAGAATATCCCATCCCAGAACAGGCTCAGATACATCCCTGTAAATGGAATTCGTCTGAAACGCAGTCCAGTCGGCGGTTACCAATAGCGCTCCAAAGAGGTTATTGGCTGCGTGAAACCCCAAAGCCAGCTCTAAACCTTCATCCATAAGGGTAATTATTCCCAGAAATAGCCCGGTACCGATGTAGAAGATCATCACTCCTGGGCCAAGGGTGTCCACTTCCGGATTCCCCAGGTGCATCAGACCGAAGAGCAAGGAAGTAAATAATAATGGAAACCATCTGTTTTTAACCAGCAGGCCGATGCCCTGCATCATATGACCGCGGAACATATACTCTTCAAAACTCGTCTGCAGGGGGATAAGCAGTACTCCAATCAATGCTAGTTTTAAAAAAGGTATGAGTTGAAAATTGAACTCGAAATTCTCGGGAGAAAACCATACATCAATCAGGGTTAAGCCCACAGTTATACCACCCCAGAGCAAAAAGGCAAACCAAATCCTTTTCCAGTCCACTTTTTTCCTTGATGTTGTAAGCGCCCTGATTGACTGGGATTGCACCAGTTTTACCCACCCAAGTACAAAGAAAAGGCCGAGGGCTAATGGGAAAAGAAGTAAAATCAGAACTAGATTAGAGCCCAGTTTTTCGATCATATCGGCCATCATAACTTCTACGCTGACCGGGGAATAAAGTACAGAAATGTAATTAAAGACCATCAGGGCAATAAAGCCTAAGGGTAAAATCCAGAATTTCCATTGCTTGTATTCTCCTTCATATCCTTGTTCTATATACATACTTTTCAGATTAAATTCGTTGACCAAGCCTTTTCATTTTGGTACCAGAGATGGCCTTTACTTACCTCAAGCGGACTATCTATATTATTAGTGAACAAGCTGCCTGTGCCTAGTCCCTGAGGCAATGGGCTATGGAGCGAAAATGTCCATTGTGCTATGGCATTCAGCCCGATATTGCTTTCCAAAGCACTGGTTACCCACCACTTCACTCCTAATTCCTCGGCGAAGGTAATCCATTCCATGCTTCCGTGAAATCCACCAACCAGACTGGGTTTTAAAATAATGTAATCCGGCTTAATTATGTGTAGTAATTCTTTCTTTTTTGTTTCAGTGAAAATTCCTATCAATTCTTCATCCAGCGCAATATCCAATATTCCTTCAACGCATAAGTCCCTCATAAGTTCGGTCTGACCTGGCTTTATGGGCTGTTCAATGCTATGAATGTCAAGCTCAGCCAGTCTCTCCAGTTTTTGAAAAACATTATTTTTACTAAAGGCACCGTTTGCATCTACCCTGATTTCAACCTCTTCAGCGCTGTACAGATCACGTATACCTTTAAGGATTTCGATTTCTGTTTCAAAATCGATCGCTCCTATTTTGAGCTTCAGGCAAGTAAAGCCATCGGCCAGACGATCTTTGAGTTGTTCTTCCATGAACTTCCTATCCCCCATCCAGATAAGGCCATTTATTGGTATCGGTGCATTCCCATCTGTAAAATCAGAAGGAAAAAGACAGAATGGATTTTCAGCACGCAGAGATCGGAACGCCTGTTCCAGTCCAAATTGAATACTGGGATATTCCTGCAACTCACGGCGAAGTACCTCCATACCCAAGTCTATTTCTGAACAGACCCATTTTAATTTCTCTTCGTAGTTAGGAACATCGTCAACGCTCAGGCCCTTGAACATGGCACATTCACCTATTCCCACCTTCTGTCCGTCGTTAAGGATGATAAACCATGTTTCTTTTTCCCTCAAAACCCCTCTGGAGGTTCCGCCAGGTCTTTTAAAATGGAGTATGTGTTTTTTAAAAGAAGCTTTCATAAGAAGTTGTGCAAATTTAGCCATAAATGGTCTTTCCTGCTAAATTCCAAACGGTCTCTGGTATAAATGTCTGAGCTGTTGTACCCCAATAGTAAAAACAAATAGAGCTGATCAGATGGAGAGTGATTCCCCTATCGCCAAAAGATGTAGTTTCTTGCCTGCCTTTTTAAATGAATCTTTGGCCTGTTTATGGTCAATTTCAATATAGCCGAAGGTATCGTAATGATAGCCCATTACGGAATCGCATTTGACGAATTCGGAAGCACGGATCGCATCATCAACGCCCATAGTGAAGTTGTCACCAATAGGAAGGATGGCCAGGTCTAAATTGAACTCTTCAGGGATGAGCTTCATATCCATGGTCAGTGCAGTATCGCCGGCGACATAAATAGTCTTTCCGGAAGCACTAAGAATAAATCCCCCCGGTTGTCCGCCATAGGTGCCGTCGGCAAAGGAGGAGGTGTGCACAGCATTTACGTATTTCAACTTACCAAAAGGGAATGACCAGCTACCTCCGTGATTCATGGGATGAACTTCAAAACCTTTTTCCTGGAAGTGCATGGCAATTTCGTAATTGCTGACAATCTTCGAATTGGCTTGTTTTGCAATTGCTTCAACATCCAGGACATGGTCCTGATGGGCATGAGTGAGCAGGATAAAATCAGGATTCAAATCCTTTAGTTTAACTGCGTCATTTATCATGGGATTCCCTGTGATAAAGGGATCTACCAAAAGGGTGTGATCATCAAGTTTTACGGTAAGGGAAGCGTGCCCCAGGAAGGTGATTTCCATACAAATCGATTTGATGGCCCTAATTTATTTAAAATTGAACCAAAATCGAACTCCTTCTGTGGTTTTATCAATATTTAAGTTGGACTGCAACTGATTTACGAGTCGGTTCATCAAACGTATACCCATAGACGAATTGGCTCGCTCTTCAGAATCATCGGGTAAGCCTATCCCGTTATCGGTGTATTCAAAATAGCCCTGATCTCCATTTTTTCTGAGGTGTATGTAAATTTTACCGTTGTTCTTATCTTCAGGAAAGGCGTATTTAAAAGAGTTAGAGACCAGTTCGTTCAGGATCAGGCCAAAGGGTATGGCACGGTCGATGTCGAGTTCAACCCCCTCTGCGTCTATGGTGATATTAATACTGTGACCACCTTTCTTAAAAACCGATTGGACGCTATTTACCAGGCTTTCAATATATCCCTGCATTTCGATGACGGACAGATCGTCGTTCTGATAGAGTTTTTGATGAATAAGCGCCATTGCTTTCACCCTGCTCTTTCCTTCTTCCAGGGCTTCTATCGCTGCCTTGCTCCGGGTATTTTTTGTCTGCAGACTCAACAGGCTTGAAACCATTTGCAGGTTATTCTTAACGCGGTGATGAATTTCTTTCAGCAAGGAATCCTTTTCCACCAGGGCATTCTCAATTATGTGTTTTTGCTCTGCGATCAGCCTTTGATTCTTTATACTTTTCAGATAGGCAAATACCAATCCGGCAAAACCCAAAAGAGTAAAAATCAGAGAGATAAAGACTAAATTTGTCCTTTCATCCATAGCCGCCATATCGCTGCGCGTCTGTTCCATTTCGAGTTTCTGAAGACTGATCTGTCTTCTCGAATCTTCCAGATTTTCTTCCGCGATTATTGTAGCAATCTGCTGCGTTTTTATTGAGGATTGATTTATTTCGAGAGAATCCCGTATCCTCACGTTCTCTTTCAAATACATCGCCTGGTTCTTAAAATCGCCTATCCGGTCGTAGTATACCGCGTATAAGCGGTTCTTTTTGATAATCTGACTGGGTTTCGTTAACTCCAGGTCGATATCCAGATAATCCTTTGCGATATTTAGCCTGTTCAATCTGAGATGGCATTCGGCAAGGGCGAGTACATTTTCATTTACCTCTGTAGAGGTACGTCCTATATTGTTTTCCTCAATAATTGATATACTGGTTTCGAGATAAGGAATGGCCTCCTCGAACTGGCCCATTTGCAGATAACACTTCCCAATATTTCCTTCGATGATTCCTTTGAGCAGATTTGCATTGATGATGTCACTCTCGGTTTTTACAACGCTCATATCGTTGTGGTACACATCGATTAATCCTTTGGCCTTGGAAAAATTGGTAAGAGCGGTGGAAGTTGTTTTATCGAGCAGCAGAAAATTTCCTATGGAATTATGATATATCGCGCGGCCGTAATAATCGTTATCCTCAAATTCATTCTTATTGTCCATGATATAATCTTTCATGGCCTGTCTGTGAAAACCTAAATTGGAATAGATGTCGTAAAAGGAAATATTGTTTTTAAAGCCTAATTCTCTTTTTTTCTTGCGTATTTCTACCTGTTTGTCGTAGAGTTCGAGTCGGGAATAGTTATCGTCTAAAATATTGAGCAATAATTCTTTGGCAGGCTTGTCTAATTTGTGTTTTTCACTGTAGATCTTTGTTGCGACAGCTACACTCCGATCGTAGTCTCCCAGGTCAAAATAAATTTGAGATTGAATGAGTTTGTACTTTTTAACGGCCAGAGAATCGCCACCGTTCTCGGCACTTTTAATGTATCTTTCCACAGCATCCAACCAGTCGTAGGCCGAATTCGTATTGTATCTGTTCACTGTCTCAAAAAAGAAACTGAACCTATCCGAAACGGACTCCGCATTCTGGAATTTGAGCAAAGCATCGTTATCTAATGGGTCTAAATCCTGTGCAAAGCCGGATAAAGCCGCAAAAGCGAAATAAAAGTATAAAATGATGCCAAGCTTTTTTGCCATAACACGCTTAGTACATAGAAGTAATTTCCTTCATAAAATTTTGGGTTCCTTCCCTTGGAATACGTCCCTCAAACTTACCATTATTTAACGGGCTGGTTTAATATTTGTTGTAAACTGTATTGGATGTGTTGTTAATTCCCTTTCCCGGATAATCCATGAATTTTTAAGTCTCAATAATAATTCTAATTGTCGTATTGGGAGATTCAAATGAAACTCAATAATTTTTTGATATAAAATGCCTTGTCGGGCTGTAACGCCGTTGTCTATTGCAGGGTAAAAAAAGAGGTAAGATTTGGGAAGTTCGAAGAACGCTTTAAAAATAGCAGGATGCTGCCTGAGATTTGCTGAAATGTTGTGAAAGTGCGCTCAGGTGTTGTGAAATGAGTTATTCTGTTTGTCAAAGCATCCCTCTCCCCTTCTCACGACTACAATAAGAGCGAACTTTCATTCCTGATACTAATAAAAAAAGGGTCTGCCTTAATTGGCAAAACCCTTTTTAACGAGAACACTATATGAAAATGAAAAAAGTTAATGTCTATTTCGAATACTAAAATACCCCATCAGAGTGATAAGGGAAAAGTATTGTTGTAAAAGCACAGAAAGTTGTGGTGAAGAGACAAATTCGCCAGAAACAACTCAAATCTAGAAGTGATTTGGCAGTACGCCAATCCTTAAGAATTCATTGCTGAAATGATAAATTCCTTAAAATCTTTGGAGATGGGAATCAACGTATTATTGATCATGATATCCTTAGAATTAATGGCATCTATGTGATCAACGTTGACAATATATGACTTGTGGGCCCTGTAAAACTTGTTTTTGGGAAGTTTCTCCAAATAGTCTTTTAGAGGAGACCGCACTAAAAATTTCTTATCCACGGTGTTTACTTCGAGGTAAACATTGTCTGCTTTGATGAATTGAATGTCTTCAAATTGAATCCGGTAGTAAAGGTGTTGCTTTTTTACAAAGATAGAGTCTTTAAGAACCGAATTAGAAACCACTTTTTCAGTGGTATCTTCAGAAGGCGAATCCCCTCTTCCTTTTTCAGAATAGTCAAAGTTAGAAAGGGCAATTTCTATGGAGGTATAGAGGTCCTGCTGCTCAAAAGGTTTCACCAGGTAACCGTTAGGTTTCACGGTCTTTGCATTTTCTACTGTTGCCCTATCCGAGTTAGAGGTTACGAAAATAAACGGGATGTTGTATTTCTCACGGATGTGTTTTCCGAGATCGATTCCGGTCTTATCTGAAGCAAGGATGATATCGATCAGAACCAGGTCTACGTGGTTATTTTTTAAGACCTCTTCGGCCTGTTCATAAACAATGACGTTATCGACGATCTCATAGCCTATTTCTTCAAGCATAGACTGCATATCGTCTGCAATGATCACATTATCTTCTACAATAAGGATCTTTATGGGTTGTTCCAAAATGTATGGGGTTTATGACGGTTATGGTATTCAAATTTACAAAAAAATATTAAACCCAAGATAAAAGAGTAAGGCCATGAAAAAGGTACTCAAAGCCACTTTTTTAAGTTCCGGATCAAAGTCGACCGGGGACTTAATTTGTCGAACCCTTAGGGCGTGTATTGTTAATGGGATAAAGACAATCAGGCATAAGAACTGATACCATTCTGCATCAACCCAAATTAAATAGTAAAGCATACATAGCAGTGAAACGAGCAATAAAAAGAAATGATATGCTTTGGCCCGGGGAATTCCCAGTTTTACCACCAAGGTGTTTTTTCCTACCCTCGAATCGGAGATAAAGTCTCTCATATTATTCAGATTCAAAACCGCGGTACTCAACAAACCGACGGTTACGGCGGGCAGCAAATCGGTCCATCCAAGTTCTTTTGTAAATAAAAAAAGTGATCCCAGAACACTCAGCAAGCCAAAAAAACAAAAGACAAATAAATCCCCAAGACCTTTGTACCCGTATGCCGAATCCCCTACGGTATATTTAATGGCCGCCCAAACTGCTGTAATTCCCAGGACAGAGAATAAAAGAATGAATGCAGGATAGCCTTCAAAAGCGGCGTAAAGAAGCAGGCCAATAAAGATAAGGGTGATTACTACGGAGAGACGTATTCCTGTTCTGAGTTCTTTCCGGGACAACGAACCACTCTGCAAAGCCCGTTTCGGTCCTATCCGTTCGTCATTGTCGGTGCCTTTCACCCCGTCACCATAATCATTGGCGAGATTAGATATAATTTGTAACCCAAGAGTGGATACTAATGCAAGGATAAAGACGATTCTATCAGACTGACCGTAAATGGCAGCCATCCCGCATCCAACCAAAATGCCGGACACCGATAAGGGCAGCGTTCTCAATCGAACTGCACTTAACCAGGCTTTTGTTTTCAAATATATTAATTGGCGGGTTCTATCTTGAGTCGCTTACCTTCTTTGTAAGAAGCCACAAAAGCATCTTCAAAGCCAAGATTTACAAGTTGTTTCCTGAACTTCTGCGCTTCATCAAGGGTTTCAAAATTCCCGAGCGAATAGGAATAAAAAGGATTAGTTTTTACAAACAAGGTATTATTTAAAGACTGAGAAGACAATGTGAGGTTATTATCGACAAAGGATTTAATCTGAACCGAATATATGGTCTCTTTTTCAAGGAAATTTTTAGCCAGATAAAACTCCTTCACCAGACTTAATTCTTCGTTTTCTTTTTTGAGATTATCAATTCTGTCTTTAAAACTCTGCAGACTGTCTAGAGGTACAGAAAAACTATTTTCAGCTACCTGGGAACTGGAGGTACTCAAGCCGGCTGTAAAAGAGGTAATAGCAAGGGAAGCAATAAGGAATAATACCGTTACTCCCGCAAAGATATTTCGCTGTATCTTACTGCGTTTCAGCTCTTTATTCTTGTATTTGATCTGATCTAAAAGTCGCTCATTAATAATTTGAGCCTTGTCGATATCTTTGTGTAATTCCAGCAGGTCGCTTTCCTCTATAAATGGCATATGTGCAGTTTTAAAAAGTGGGTCCTAAATATAACCAAAAAGCTCAGAATCAAAAAATAATAACTAGTATTTAGAGAATAGGATTCAGTATTTTAAATGAGACCAGAAAAGAAGCGCATCTCATTAGTCGTTTCGCGTTTTACTTTACCAACTGAATACCATCTTTCTCCAGGGTTATTCGCTTCGCTTTATACAAGGTACCAATGGCTTTTTTAAAGGTTTTCTTGCTCATTGAAAACACTGACCTGATCTCCTCAGGGCTAGATGAATCATTGAGATTAAGAAAGCCGTCGCTATGCAGCAATTTTTGGTAGATGAGATCGGCCGCCGGCTCCAATGCTTTAAGTCCAATGGGTTGAAGAGCAATATCGAGTTTTTTATCAGGGCGAATTTGTTTTACGTAGCCCTTAATCTTGTCCCCTACGCTAATTTCCTGAAATACATCGCTGTGGAAAATGAGGCCCCTATGGCTTCCGTTCACTACCACATCCCATCCTAAATCAGATCGACGGTAGACCAAAAGAGAGACTTCTTCATTTAAACTGAGCTCTGTATTCTCGTTTGACAGGAATTTAGAAAGTCGACTCGACCCCACCAACCGAAATGATTTTTCATCCAGATAGCAGTAGACTACCTCCCAGGATCCCTGAACCATTTTACTTCTCTGTTCCCGATACGGAACCAATAGATGTTTTTCCAGACCCCAGTCCATAAAAGCACCTATTTCGTTCACTTCTGCTACCCGCAGATACGCAAAACTATTTCTTTTGATAAAGGGTTTGAGTGTTGTGGCAATGGGCCGCTCCTCATGATCGAGGTAACAGAATACTTCTAGTTTTTGACCTATTTCAAAATCCTCCGGCGCATATTTGGTAGGCAGAAGCAGATCGTCCACATCTTCATCCCCGAGGAATAGACCAACACTTGTACTTCTAAGAATTGTAAGCTCGTTGTAATTACCCAATTCAATCATAATTCCATCCCCGGCTGCATTAATCTACCTGGATTCGCAGCCTTAGTCATCCAGTTAATTGGCATTAATTGTAGATATTCTCTTTTTCAAATTTCCTGGTGAGCAGATAGTAAATCACCGCACGGTACTTCGTGCGCTCTGAGACGCCGTATTCCTCAATGATATCAAGTATGGCTTTATCGAGGACTTCACTATCCTGCAGGCCCAGTTTATTGATCAAAAAATTATCCTTAACCCTGGCCAGCTCCGCTTCATTCGAGCCTGAGACATTAGCCGAATCGCGATTGTAGATGGAAGGGCCTAAGCCTATGGTTACTTTTCGAAGCAGTGCCATATCAGGTTGGTGATTAAACTTTGTCCTTAATGTTTCTGCGTATTTCTCAATCAATACTTCCCTTTTGTTGGCCATAGAATAAAACTTAGTTAGTGAATATGAAGAGTGTCAAGTTATAAAATCAAAGTACTCGAGCAAAATCTTGTCGTTGAGATCAGCAGGAGTCCTTACTTCAAGTAGCTTGGGTTGGTCTGAACGGGTGTAGAAATCATTTAGGGCATTCTTCAACCCGGCCTTGTCACTTGCCATGTGATATTCAAAGCCAAATAATTCACAGAGTGGCTGAGCATTCATATGGTGTGCAGTCTCAAAAAAGGTTTTAAAATTCCTGGAATTTTCTTTGCCAGGCAGAATCCTGAAAATGCCCCCTCCTCCATTATTGACCAAAATGATCCTGAAATCGGGCCGAATAAACGTATTCCATAGGCCATTGCTGTCATAGAAAAAACTGAGATCTCCTGTGATCAATACAGTAGGGCCTTTATAATGAACAGCAGCACCAACAGCTGTAGAAGTACTGCCATCGATACCACTTGTTCCACGATTGCAATACACCGACTGACCGGGTATCATATCAAAGAGCTGGGCATAACGAACCGTTGAGCTGTTGGCTAATTGCACCATGGCATCCTTTGGAAGACTTTGAATGAGCTTTTCAAAAGCCCACATATCTGAAAAGGGTATTTGCTTAAGGTATTCCTGCCTCCTGCCCATATAACCATCACGAACCCCGAGCCAATTGGAGCGATAGTTGCTGCTAGTTTTTGTGATTCCAGGAATGAATGAGCTGAGGAATTTGGAAGCAGTGGTTTTAAAATGGTGGTTTAAAGTGAAATAAGTGTCAAATGCTTTATGTTGATTGACGTGCCAATGTTGTTTGGGCTTGTAGTTTCTCAGAAAGGCCTTAATTTTTTTGGACACTACCAATCCTCCGAAAGTTAAAAGTATTTCGGGTTGTAATTCCTTAAATTTTTGTTCTCTGTCCTCCGATTTCTCAATAGGGAAAATGATGCTGTCTATACTGGGAATAATGTTCGGGTGATGCAAATTGGAGGTAGTTTCTGTAAAGATCAGGACCGAAGGATCATCCGCAAGGGATTGGAGCCATTTGGTTTCGATTTCGCCGGGCGACATTACCCCTACCAAAATCATTTTTTTAGAAGCTGTATTCCATTGGTCTTGAAAATCGGAAAGGTCTCCCGCTTCTTCATTTGTACTCTTTTGTCCGGAGCTCAGATCTAAGTATTTATCGAGGGAGGACACTGTATCGTACAGGGGTTCTTCAAATGGGATATTGATATGTACGGGCAAGGATTTTTGAAACAAAACATCAAAAGCCCGACCTAGTTCGTTCTTGTTATATTCCCAAATTTCTTCCTGAATGTTTGTAACCGATCTACCCTCGGGAAGCATTTGAGGAGCGAAGGTGGAGATGGATTTAGTAGCATGACTTACATCGAGTTTTAAATTCGCACTGTAACCAATATGACGATCAAAAACGCGGTCCTGCCTTATGGTTTGCCCGTCTCCTATATCAATTTTGTAAGGGGGTCTGTCTGCGGAGACAACCAATAAAGGATGATCGCTGTAAAATGCTTCGGCTACTGCCGGATAGAAATTAAGCAGAGCACTCCCTGAGGTACAAAGCACTATGGCCGGTTGTTTCAATTGCTGTGTAATACCTATGGCAAAAAAGGCAGCTGCTCGTTCGTCGACAATACTGTAACAATTAAAAAAAGGGTCCTCAGAAAAGCCAATAATTAAGGGTGCATTTCTCGAGCCAGGAGAGATCACTACCTGAGAAATATCCATGGCCTTGCAGTATTGAACCAGTAGTTGAGCAGATGGGATACTCGGGTGTCTCATAGGCCTGCAAAAATACAACCCCATAACTTGCTTTCCCAATGATATCCGATAATTCTACAGCACCTTCAGAATGGTCCTGCTTTTTGCAATAGTTTCCTGCCATTCCTTTTCCGGATCGGAATCTCGAGTGATTCCACCGCCAACGTAGACAATCGCTTTCCCTTCTCTGTATTCCATACATCTGAGGTTAACAAACAATTGGATTTCCCGCTGACTCCCTTCCTTTATTTCACCCAGATAGCCTGTGTAAAATTTTCTCGGATAGCCTTCATGTTGCTCTATATAATACATAGATTCCTTTAAGGGTATTCCACAAACCGCGGGTGTAGGGTGCAAGCTACGGATCATGCTGGCAATTTGCTCCGGTTGCACCTTTCCCGAAAGGGTTGTCTTTAAATGCCATAAGGCACCGGCATCTGTTGTCTGGGCCTCAGAACTATTGACCTCAATACCCAGATCTGCTGCAACTTCTAAAATATATTGGGTCACCAATTGCTGTTCCTCCCTTTCCTTGGCCTGCCAGTTTGGTTTTTCTGTACCCGATTTTTCAATGGTGCCTGCAAGGGCAACTGTGGTAAATTGAGCACCTTGTACTTTCAGTAAAATTTCCGGGGTGGCTCCTACCCAGCAACCTACCTTTGGATGGTACCAGCAGTAGCAGAATGCAGTGGGGTATTCCCTACTAAGTTGGTTGAAAATATTAATTGCTGAATTGGCTGTAGCTACTTCAATTGGTCTTGACAAAACCACCTTTCTTAGATCATGTTGCTGTATGGCCGTAATTGCATCCGCTACTAGTTTTTTATATCGGCTTGCCTCCTTTTGATCCTCAATATGTTGGCGCAGGCTACTTTCTTTTGGTAATTCTGTATTGTGGAGCTTTGCAATTAGGACATCATCGGGTCGTAAGAGTATGGTTCGCTGACCATCATCAAAGGGACTGAAAACAAAACCCGGTTCAGTAAAATTTGAGGTGAAGTTCAGGCTGGCATCAGATTGAAGAATAGCCTTCAGTTCTGAAGCCCCGGGGTACTTAAAAATTACAAAAGGCAAGTGATTTTGATGATGAGCCTCTAACTGAGCCAACAACTCGTCCTGAATCTTATTTTTTGGGGAGGGCAATGGTCGTGAGTTTACATTGGGAAATTAAGCGATCTTCTTCATCGGTAATCCTGATCTCCCACAACTGGGTAGTCCGGCCTTTGTGGAGGATACTTGCTTTGGCATATACCCATCCTTCTTTGACGCTGCGAACGTGGTTAGCCGCTATTTCTATCCCCCGAACAAAAAAGGACTGGCCATCGAGAAAGACGTACGATGCAGCAGAACCAACACTCTCTGCCAAAGCCACGGTGGCGCCTCCATGAAGCACCCCATCTGGCTGGTGCACCTTCGGGCTTACCGGCATCCTTGCGATAAGAAAGTTTTCACCTACATCTACATATTCAATCTCAAGAGTTTCCATCAGGGTGTTCTTTCTGATCTCATTACAGACCTGAAGGATTTTGGCTTTGTAATCGCTCATTTCAAATTTTTGACAAAATTAAGCATTCTCGGATCAATAAGGCATTTGTAGCTTATTCCTATAGATTCTATAAGATTTACCTCTTATCGGTGTAACACATTTACTTTTTTTTCGTCTTTTAAACAAATACCTAACTGATTATCCGAATAAAGCAAACATTGATTATTGAACTAACCGGAGGTTGATTCGATATTTAAACTACCCTGCGAAAATTCATTCTTATTCGATGGTAATCACAATAACAGTATTGTGAATGTTGAATTAGAGCGGCACAGGTATTACTTTGAAGTTTTCTTGAATAATCCACTATTCAAGGGCGTTCCCTCTGATTCTATAAAAGAACTACTCCGTTTATCACGGAGCCGCATTTGTACAAATCGCACCTGTGTGCTGGATACCAGGGACACCTCCCATCATTTCTTCTTCGTAATTACCGGAAAGCTTAAGGTCTATGTGTTTGACTCCAAGAATGACCGGCAGCTCACGCTTACACTATTGCTTTCTGACGATGTGTTTAGTGTGATGTCGTTGTTTGGCGGCTTAAAGCGCAAGGTCTATTACGAGACGCTCGAAAGGACAGAATTGCTTTATGTGCCGCTACCGGAAATGAAGAAATGGTTAATACAAAATCACGATTTTAGCTTGTCCCTGATGAAATACATGGCATATAAAATCCAAACCCTGGAAAAATCAGTGACCAATATTGTGATGGAGGATATTCCAACCCGACTTGCCAAATTGCTCTACAAGAACATGGATAAGAATACGGGTGTCATTGAGCATATCAATGATCTATCCCATGACGAAATTGGCGCTTTAATCGGCACCACCAGATCTGTTGTAAACAGGCACATCAATGGTTTAAAAGATCAGGGGATATTGGAAGTGGGAAGGAAATATATGCGAATTACTTCTATTGAAGGCCTGAAACGAGAATTTCAACACAGCCGGGTCTGATTCCTTTTTTTCAATTCATAAAATAGTCTTAAAGTGTTACCTAGAGCACACTGAGGTATGTTGTAGTGACTGTACCTTAACACTAATCAAAGTTTATAATATCCATCATCATGTCAATCAAAAAATCAAAACACTATGAGAACACTTCTTATCTTAGGTGTTACTGCATTCATCTGCAGTTTCACTACTGCCCAACAACTCTATAGAGCTCCCAGCACGGTAGATCTAAAGTTAATTACAGTTAGACCATTAAACATTTCCTACGTACATTCTGTGGTTGACGAGAGAATGCCCGAAGCGGTCACTAAACTCGAGAACAAGGCTGCCCGGTACAACATCACAGAGAATCCCATTTACGACGGAAACTTTGAGGCCTATGAGGTTATTTTTTCTCAGAATAACGGCACCATTATCGCCACCTATGATCAGCACGGAAAAATCATACAGACCTCAGAGCGTTTTAAAAACATAACCTTACCCGCTTTTATCAGAAACAAAATCCACTCTGAAAATCCGGGTTGGACCATCCACTCAGATCTGTACCTGGTCTCTTACTTTGGAAACAAGGAAGTGAAAAAGGTCTGTAAAATACAAATTCGGAAAGACGGTATGCGTAAAAACCTCAAGATTGAAATATAGCAACACGGAACAATAATCAGTCTGTGATTGTTCATCAGCATGTAAGTAAGTTGAGATTGACCTCATTGCCAATTATTAATCATTTAAAATCATTCATCATGAAAAAAACAGTTCTAAGCCTAATTTTAATTAGCGTAGTTTGTATCGGCTTTGCTCAGGAAAATGAGCAGGCAATTGAATTGAAAGGTGTAACGGTAAGTCCGTTAAACCTCGATTATGTATATACTGTTGTAGATAAAAACATGCCTATATCAGTACAGAAGTTAGAAAGAAAAGCAGCTCAGTTTGATGTAACCGAATTAGACATTTACAACGGCCAATTTGAAGCTTACGAAGTTTTCTTTGAGCAAAACAATGGCAGCATCATAGCTACTTACGATTCTGAGGGTAAGATCTTGCAATCTTATGAACGCTTCAAGGATATAACACTCCCCCTGGCTGTAAGGGAACATATTCATAAAGCTCATCCAGGCTGGACCATAAACAAGGACATTTATATAGTGTCCTATTATGACGACAGGGATGTTTCTAAAGTGGCCAAGGTTCAATTGATAAAAGACGGACTCAAGAAAAATTTGAAAGTTGATATCAATGAGGTTTACCAATTGGCACAAAATTAAAAGTACAGCTATGCAATGAGGTAATATACTGTACGCCGATGGAAAAGCGCAAGATTTGACTTTTGCGCTTTTTTATTTTAGACGAAAATGCTATTAATTTTACAGCAGAGGGCGATGTGTTTTTGTATTTTTAGGTATGGATCTGACACAGAAAGACATCAGCTTTACGAACCGAAAACCGTATGCCACTTTAAATAAGCTTCATTCCAAAACAAAGTATGTGTGGTTTGTTTTTCACGGAATGGGCTACCTGAGTAAATACTTCCTGAGATATTTTAAAGATCTCAATCACGAAGAAAACTACCTTATAGCGCCTCAGGCACCTTCTAAGTATTACATGAATGGAGAATTTAAACACGTGGGCGCAAGCTGGCTAACCAAGGAAGACACGGAAATGGAAATTGACAATATTATGGAATACCTCGACGCTGTTCTGCAACAAGAGGCGTTACCTGAAAATGTCAAATTGGTGATCTTCGGGTACTCACAGGGAGTATCTATTGCGATGCGATGGGTGGCGAGAAAAAAAATAGTTTGTAGTCATTTGATCTTGTATGCGGGCGGTATGCCCAACGAGCTGAAAGTTCATGATTTAAGCCATCTCCGTGAATCCACCCAAATACGATTTTTTGTAGGGAAACACGATGAGTACATAACACCAGCGCGATGGGATGCAGAAAAAAGGAAAATTGAGCATCTTTTTCAAGGCAAGGCTGCTATTGAAATTTTTGTTGGCGGGCATGAAGTAAAAAACGAAATCATCAAAAAGTTACCGTGAACCTGAACAAAATTAGCCTGGAAAATAAACGGGTAAAGCTCATACCCCTGTCAGAAGACCATCTAGAGCAACTTTTGCCAATAGCAATAGAACCAGGCCTTATCCGGTATTCACCTTCAGTGATCCATTCAGAAGCTGCCTTATCTGCCTATATTAAAAATGCCCTGGAACAGCGGGATAAAAGGCTGGCTATTCCCTTTCTTGTGATTGATAATAAATCTGCAGCCACGGCCGGTTGTACACGATATATGCATATCGATTGGACTAACAAGGTCCTTCATATTGGGGCTACCTGGCTGGGACGAAAATTTCACGGGAGCGGCCTCAATACTCATATGAAGAGTCTGATGATTGATTACGCTTTTCAAGTATTGAAATTTGAAAAGGTTGAATTCCGAATTGATGAGAGAAATCTTCGTTCCAGGAAGGCTGTGGAAAAACTAGGCGCCGAACTTGAAGGCATCTTGTTAAAAAATGTTTATCTCTCTGATGGTTTTAAACGAAATACATGCTGTTATGGTCTGTTCCCGGAGTCCTGGGAAGAAATTAAACCTAAGCTGTTCAGCACATCCAAATAATGATCTGAAAAAGCGTTAGCTCTCTGCCCAAATTAAACCCTTGTTGCAAGCAATAAACCCCCGTCTATGGCGTTCTAAAAGTCCAACAACGCTGTTCACATTTTTAAATAAATCCCCAGAATCCTACTTATGAAAATTTGCGCCGTCCTTGCACTTGCCTTACTTGCTTTCACCAGTGTATCAGCCAATTGTAACAATGCCTATGCCTCCGCAGCTTACAGTTTGTCTCATGCGAAAAAATCAATGGGGGCAAATAACTTTGAACACCAGCAATATTATGCAGAAAGGGCGTTGACTGCCTTTGAAAAAGCAAAGGCACAAAATGAAAATTGTGGTTGCCAGAAGGCCACTGATCCTATTCTGGACGGAATTGAAAATTTGGAAACAGCCTTAAAACAAGAGAAGTGGGAAATGGGTCGTTTCTACACTAAAAAAGCCCTTGAAAATGCAGAACAGCTTCTGGGAAATCTGGATATATGCACTATAGGAATCACAAATGAAGAAAATCCTGAGTCCTCTGAGAAGGTCCCGCCCGTAATAGAGGATTTGACTTCTACTCCTGAGGAAAGTGTATCGGAGGAGTGGGAAATTAAGAAAAATTATCAGCAGCAGGCAGAAGCCGAACTGGCCGAATTGGAAAAATCGATTCGGGAACTCGTCACCTTATTTCAATGTGATAAGGCCAAACAAATTCTCAATTCACGAAAAGTAAAGACAGAAGAAGAGCTCAGGGTCGAAAGCCTCAAAACACTTAGGGCGTTTTATGTGTCCCAGACAATAGCCATTCACAACAAGGCTCTTTTTGCGATGATAGAGTGCTCCAAGAAATTAGAATAACCTCACAACCCCTTTCAGCCCTCGCCATCTGTTTCAGGAGGATCGTCCTTGTAGTAAGTAATCCTGCGTGTTGTGTATTGATTGTCAGGTGTGATGATCATTTTGATCCAGTTGGAAGGCTCGTGACCATCAAATTGATAAATATACTCCTGCTTTTTTTCGCTGTTGTTCGTTTTCTGGATTTTGGTCTTTAAAAATCCTTGCTCCTCGTAAATGTAGCTGACTTCGCCAGATTTGGCAAATCCGGATTTCTCCTCGTCATAATCAAAATTTATTTCCCTGAGCGTTCTCCCCAAAGTATCCTTAAATGATTCGGTAGCTTTATAAGGTTCTCCTTTTAAATATTTCTTTTCCAGTTCTACCCGAAGTAATTGCCCCTTTACTTCCTTCTCAGCAGTCCGAAGTGAATGTTCAGTAATTCCATTCACATTGATGGTTTTGGTGATTTCCCCCCTCAAGGTATCATAAGTGATCTGGGTATCGTCTATTCCTTCATTTGTGGTTCGTATTACAGCAATTAGATTTCCGGTGGTATCGTATTTATATTGAAATTGATCGAGGAATTCTCTTTGGTAAGAATACACACTTTCTTTTACCACCTTGTTGAGTAAGGTGTCGATAGAATAAACATGAGCAAGAGAAGTTTGCCGGTCCAGACTGTCCTCCCGGTAATTTTCAAGGCGTTTTTCTTTCAATAGGCCCCTGGAATATTTGTAATAACTAATATCGTAATCGGTATCGCTGTAAATGGTGGTTACTTTGGTCAATAGTCCTTTACGGTCGAATTCAAAAGCTTCCTTCCCGTAATCGGTGATCACCAGGCATGACTTTACCTGTCCGAGAAGGTCAAAATCTTCTGTGGTAAATACCCGGGGTTCCTGACCAAATGCAGAACACACCACAAAAGCCAGGAATACTATCTGTATTTTCAAAAAAGTATTAATTAGGTAGTCCTTTATCATCGATTCAAAATTACGGCTTCTTTGTACAATGAAAACAATTTACGTGCCGAAAAAAAAAAGAGGTAGCGTAAACTACCTCTTTTTCATATAGAATATACAATCCTATTTTACTTCCTCAAAATCAACGTCTTCTACATTATCACCTTCTTTAGTACTGTCTTCAGCTGCGGCTTCACCTTGAGCTGATGGCTCACCTTCCTGAGCAGCCGCCTGGGCTTTGTACATTTCCTCAGAAGCTACTTTCCAGGCTTCATTGATCTTCTCGAGTGCAGGTGTTACCAGAGCGATGTCTTTGCTCTCGTAGGCCTTTTTCAATTCCTCGAGTGCTTCTTCGATGGGTTTCTTCTTATCGTCAGACAATTTATCCCCGAATTCAGACAATTGCTTTTCGGTCTGGAAAATCATTGCATCCGCCTCATTGAGTTTATCTGCTGTTTCCTTAGCTTTCTTATCTGCATCTGCATTGGCTTCTGCCTCGGCTTTCATCTTTTCGATTTCCTCTTCGGTAAGTCCTGAAGAAGCTTCGATACGGATATCCTGAGTTTTATTAGTCGCCTTATCTGTAGCAGACACTTTGATAATTCCGTTAGCGTCAATATCAAAAGTTACTTCAATCTGAGGAGTACCTCTGGGTGCAGGTGGTATTCCATCGAGGTGGAACCGTCCTATCGTTTTATTGTCAGCAGCCATTGGCCTTTCTCCTTGAAGTACATGGATCTCAACTGATGGCTGATTGTCAGCCGCGGTTGAAAAGATCTGTGACTTCTTGGTAGGAATGGTCGTATTTGCTTCTATCAACTTCGTCATTACGCCTCCCATGGTTTCAATTCCAAGAGATAAAGGAGTAACGTCCAGGAGCAGAACATCTTTTACATCTCCTGTCAATACCCCTCCTTGTATTGCAGCACCTACGGCTACAACCTCATCGGGATTCACACCTTTGGAAGGTTTCTTTCCAAAGAATTTTTCAACAGCTTCCTGTACGGCTGGAATCCTTGTTGATCCTCCAACTAAAATAATCTCATCGATATCACTTTTAGAGAGGCCGGCCGATTTCAATGCCGTTTGACAGGGTTCTATGGTCCTTTTTACAAGGTCGGCGATCAATTGCTCGAACTTGGCCCTCGTGAGTGTTCTTACCAAGTGTTTTGGTCCGGATGCAGTGGCAGTTACATAAGGCAAGTTAATCTCGGTCTGGGTAGAACTAGACAACTCGATCTTTGCCTTTTCTGCAGCTTCCCTCAAACGCTGAAGAGCCATAGGGTCTTTTCTTAGATCTATACCTTCTTCTTTGTTAAACTCGTCGGCTAGCCAATCGATTACTTTCTGGTCCACATCATCTCCCCCTAAATGGGTGTCACCATCGGTAGATAATACTTCAAATACCCCATCACCCAATTCCAGGATGGATACGTCATGTGTTCCCCCTCCAAAGTCAAAAACAACAATCTTCTGATCTTTGTGTTTCTTGTCTAAACCATAAGCCAGTGATGCTGCGGTAGGTTCGTTGATGATCCTTTCTACTTTTAAACCTGCGATCTCTCCGGCTTCTTTTGTAGCCTGACGCTGTGCGTCGTTAAAGTAGGCGGGGACTGTAATTACAGCTCTGCTTACCGACTGCCCCAGATAGTCTTCGGCTGTCTTCTTCATTTTCTGAAGGATCATTGCAGACAACTCCTGCGGCGTGTACAAACGCCCGTCAATATCCACTCGAGGGGTATCATTGTCCCCTTTCTGAACTTTATACGGTACTCTTTCTGCTTCTTTTTTGGATTCTGAGTATTTGTTTCCCATAAACCTCTTGATGGAGTAAATGGTCTTGTGGGGATTGGTCACTGCCTGTCTTTTGGCAGGATCACCCACTTTTATCTCTCCACCTTCAACAAAGGCTATAACAGACGGCGTAGTCCGTTTCCCCTCGGCATTAGGAATCACAACAGGCTCGTTTCCCTCCATTACGGAAACACACGAGTTGGTTGTACCCAGGTCTATCCCAATAATTTTGCTCATCTTATCTTTTTTAATATTAATGTTTTCGTTTCTATTCGCTCTCTTAAATGTCAAACATAGTGCCAACCCAGAGAAACTGACAGGTTGTCACATACTTAAGGTAGAAAGGTGTTATTGATTTCGATTACACTTCTGAGATAGAGGGTAACTTGGGCGTTAGGGAGTGAAAACTTCCTTAGTTCTCACATCCTTCTTTTCTTCGGGTATCAATGATGTAAAGTATTTTCCAATCTTCTTCTGCTTTAAACAGTTGAAAGGAATTGACACCGCAATGGCTTAAACTGCCATTGATCCGGAATTCATAGGGCGTCCAGGCCTGAGCCATATTATTATCTACCCTCACCGAGATGGAAAGCAAACGTTCCTGAAATTGCACTGAATCTGGGATAGAGACTATTGATTGTACAAATCTTTCAAAGGGCACAGTCACTACGCTGTCGAGCCCAGCCGCGGACTTCCCTATAGTTTGCATTCTGATCCCTGGAGAAACTTTATCCACAAGCTGAGCGGAATCACGAGAGTGAAATGCCTCAAAAAAATCTTTAACCGTCTTTTTAACTGATTCTTCCGGACTTTGCTGTGCCGATCCGATCGTGATTGCAAACAGAAATAAGAGAACTAGGTAGTTTTTCATATCATTTAGGAGTTTCCGGTCATTTTGATCTAATGTACATAATTATGTAAAACCTAAAGAGCAGCCCCATGTCTAATTGGTCATTTCTCCTTACATTTAACGCGCAAACTAACTATTATGTCTGTCGCTAAAAAAGAGTACAAAAGAGTCACCGTGAAGTCACTGGTTGACATGAAAAAACAGGGCGAGAAAATTTCCATGCTCACGGCTTATGATTATTCCATGGCCAAAATCGTCGATGCCGCTCAGGTAGATGTCATTCTCGTGGGGGATTCGGCCAGCAACGTAATGGCGGGGCATGAAACTACCCTTCCCATTACCCTAGACCAGATGATCTATCATGCCTCCTCTGTAATTAGAGCTGTTGAAAGAGCTCTGGTTGTGGTAGACCTCCCCTTTGGAAGCTATCAGAGCGATCCTAAAGAGGCCTTGCGTTCGGCCATTCGAATCATGAAGGAAAGCGGGGCACATGCCGTTAAACTAGAAGGTGGGGAAGAGATTAAAGAATCAGTAAAGCGCATCCTTAATGCCGGTATTCCGGTGATGGGGCATCTCGGATTAACCCCTCAATCGATATATAAATTCGGGACGTATACCGTAAGGGCCAAGGAAGAAGAAGAGGCTGAAAAATTAATGGATGACGCCAAATTGCTCGAGAAGATGGGGTGCTTTTCAATTGTCCTTGAAAAAATCCCCGCTACCCTCACGAAAAAAGTTTCGGAGAGCATTTCTATCCCCACCATAGGCATTGGGGGTGGCAGGCATGCAGACGGCCAGGTATTGGTCATACATGACTTGTTGGGAATGACACATGAATTCAATCCCAGGTTTCTAAGGAGATATATGAACCTGTACGAAGAAATGAGCGAGGCGATTTCCAATTATGTGAAAGACGTAAAAACCCGCGACTTTCCCAGTGAGGAAGAGCAATATTGAATTCCCTTGTTTAAATTCTCATACACTCGTCTTGTAAATTCTTTTTGCTTTGCCTTTAAATAAAATTACCTCAAATGCCTCTAACCTCCAGGTCCTCTACGAGGATAACCACCTCATTGCGGTCAACAAAAGGGTTGGCGATATCGTGCAGGGAGACAAGACCGGTGATAGTCCTCTTAGTGAACACGTTAAAGAATACATCAAAAAGAAATACGATAAACCCGGCAAGGTCTTCCTGGGAGTCATTCACCGTTTAGACAGGCCAACAACAGGAGTTGTTGTATTTGCAAGAACCTCCAAGGCGCTCAGCAGGATGAACAAATTATTTGCCGAAAAAGCAACCCGAAAGGTCTATTGGGCCCTGGTGAAAAACAAATTACCGCAGGAAGAAGGCAAACTAGTCCATTGGCTAAAGCGCAATCAAAAGCAAAATAAGTCTTACGCTTACGCTGAGGAAGTTTCGGAAAGTAAGAAGGCAGAACTGGAGTACAAAGTGCTTAAATATCTAGATCGATACAGTTTGGTAGAAATCTTGCTTTTGACGGGTAGGCACCATCAGATCAGGGCACAACTCTCAAAGATCGGGGCTCCTATCAGAGGAGATCTCAAATACGGATTTAACCGGAGTAATCCCGATGGTGGGATTCACCTACATGCGCGGGAATTGAGTTTTGAGCATCCCGTGAAAAAAGAACAGATCAAATTGATTGCCGCGCCTCCTGATGAAGAACTCTGGAACGCCTGTGTTTAATACCCTCTGCTATCGAAGAGCTTTCAGAGCTTTCTTGCGAATTACTTCTGCAACGGGTTTGTTTTCCAAATGACTTTCGAGCCAGGAAAGGATATCCAGGTATAGGAATGCACGTTTTTCATACGGATGATCTTCAAAAACTTTGAGTCGGTCGTATAATTTCTGAAATTCGGCCCTGAGTTCGTGGGGGTAGATCGACCCAAGCTTACGTAAGAATTTGATCATCTCTTTCTGGACCTCATGCAGGTCGTTCATTTTCAGCAGGAATTTATACGTGCTCTTTAATTGAATTTCCAGATGATAGTCCATCCCCGCTTCATAGTGCGCAACCAAACTGAGGACCCGTGCAAAGCACATCAGATCTTCCCTCATTTTGAGATTTTTGTTGTTGATGATTTTCTTTAAATAGACGATGCAATTCTTGTTGTCCCCTACCCCAAAATACAGGCAGGCAATCTTGTAGTAGAAAACCATAATGTGATGCTCGTCTATACGGTCGCGATGCTTGTTTATGCCGTACTCGATGATCCTAACCAGGTACAAGCCTTTCTCAAAGGTACCTTTTAAAAAATGTAGATTGAGCTTATTCGCATTGATGTACAGAAAACTCAGGGAAGCTATGTTGTCATTGGCAGGAAAGTCTTTTTGGGCCACCGTTTCCTCGAGCCTGGCGAGCACCGACTCAAACTGAGAGGCGTATTTTACGTAGAAGAGCGATTCCAGCAAATAATGATTTCCCTTGAGAAAAAATACAGGGTTTAGCGCAATCATTTCCTTGTATTCGTAAAATAAGTCTACCCACTTACTGGCGTATTTATAACAGGACAAAAAATCCTGAGTCAAAAAGCTATACCAAAGATGTGCTTTGTACAACCACAGCTTTTCGCGAAAACCAAGGTTGTTGATGTTGTAGCTGGGGAGGTGGGCATCAAAGTATTCTTTTACGCGTTGCAGGTCTTCCTCGCTCCTTACATAGCCCACCTTGAGCATCATTCCGTATAGCTGAAGTGAGAGGTTAGACAACTTGCTGGTCATGAGGTTTTGTTCTGAAAGCATTTTGGCCTGGACAGCCAACTCGTCGGCCCTGTCCGGGATACTCCTTGTGATGTATTGAGTTTCTATAATTTTCTCAAGCTCCACAATCTCGTAAGCTATATTCTTTTCCTCATTTTCAATGGCCGTTGATTTTACCTTATCTAAGATTTTGAGGCTTTGCTTGTACAGGCCTTTCTGGTACAGGATGGTAGCAAAATCAAGCTGCTCCCTGATTTGAACCCTGATGTTCTGGTTTACGGGATTTAGACGCAGGCTTACGAGGATCTGCCGGTAAAGATGTGCTTTGAGATTAGAAAGTTGGGCCTTTTTTACGATTCCGCTGCCCAGGATCACACTCTCGTCATAGCTCTTCATCTTGTCCATCAAGTTGAACAAAGCCAGGAATTTAGCATCTGTATTGACCCCTAACCGACCTACATACAACTTGAATTGTCGCTTCTCCGATTTGGAAAGTGATTTAACTAAAACAAATAAGGCGTCCTTATTGACATTTGTCATCGTAAAATGATATGCTTATCTATCTGATTATCATAAAGTTAACTACTATAAAAAGTATATTAACGTTGTAAATGCCTTACAATCACTGAATTGGTATAGAACGGTTGTAATACATTCGTTATGGTGAGTAAAATTAAGTAATTATAATGAGCAAAGATAAAGTATACATTTTTGACACTACCCTACGCGATGGTGAGCAGGTTCCGGGTTGCAAACTGGACACTGAACAAAAATTGGTTATCGCAGAAAGACTCGATACTCTGGGAGTTGACGTCATTGAGGCAGGTTTCCCAATTTCCAGTCCGGGCGATTTCAATTCGGTCAATGAGATTGCCAAAATAGTCAAGAATGCCACCGTTTGCGGTCTTACCCGCTCGGTAAAAAAAGACATCGAAGTTGCTGCTGAGGCATTAAAATATGCCAGAAAACCCAGGATCCATACTGGGATTGGCACTTCAGATTCGCATATCAAATACAAATTCAATTCCACCCGGGAAAAAATCCTCGAAAGAGCGGTTGATGCCGTGCGTTATGCCAAGACTTTTGTAGAAGATGTTGAATTCTACGCAGAAGATGCGGGCAGAACAGACAACGAATACCTGGCAAAAGTATGCGAAGAAGTTATCAAAGCCGGGGCAACTGTTCTCAATATTCCCGATACCACAGGGTACTGCCTGCCGGAAGAATACGGAGCAAAAATGAAATATCTTCGGGAGAACGTCTCAGGAATTGACAAGGCCATACTTTCATGTCATTGTCATAACGACCTGGGTCTGGCCACAGCCAATTCTATTTCGGGAGTGATCAATGGTGCCCGACAAATTGAATGTACCATCAACGGCATTGGTGAGCGGGCCGGTAACACTTCCCTTGAAGAGGTGGTTATGATTCTCAGACAGCATCCCTACCTCAAATTAGATACAGGAATAAACAGCAAACTGCTTTATGATACCAGTTTAATGGTATCCGAAAAAATGGGGATGCCTGTACAACCCAACAAGGCAATAGTAGGGTCAAATGCTTTTGCGCATAGCTCGGGTATCCACCAGGATGGTGTAATAAAGAAGAGGGAGACCTATGAAATTATTGACCCCAGAGAAGTTGGGGTAGATCATTCATCCATTGTCCTTACGGCCAGAAGTGGAAGAGCCGCTTTGGCTTACAGGGCAAAGAACATAGGATATGAACTCACCAAAGTACAGCTCGATGTCATTTACGAGCATTTCCTCCGATTTGCTGACAGGAAGAAGGAAATCGTGGATGAGGATATCCATCAGATTATCGAAAATGCCAATATCAACATTGAAAGCATTGCCTGAATATGAAACTTAAAATTGCCTTGCTTCCGGGTGACGGTATTGGACCAGAGGTAACTGCCCAGGCAGTTAAATGTCTTCAGGCTGTTGAAGAGACCTTTGGCCACGAATTTGAATACGTTGAGGCTGTTGTTGGTGCCGCAGCAATGGATAAGTCCGGCGATCCCCTGCCGGAGAAAACACTTGAACTCTGCAAAAATTCTGACGCTGTACTCTTCGGAGCCATAGGTGATCCAAAATACGATAATGATCCAGATGCGAAGGTAAGGCCAGAGCAGGGATTACTGCGATTGAGAAAAGAACTCGGTCTTTTCTGTAACATCAGGCCTATCAAGGTTTTTCCCACCTTAATGGAAAAGTCCCCCTTAAAGAAAAAGGTCATTGCCGGTACCGATTTTGTCATTTATCGGGAATTGACCAGCGGAATTTACTTCGGTGATAAGTCGGTTAGTGCAGATGGAACCTCTGCAACAGACGTTTGTACATACACCGAAAGTGAAATTAGTCGCATCGCTCACCTCGCATTTAAAGCTGCCAAAAGGAGGAGAAAAAAATTAACCCTAATCGATAAGGCCAACGTTCTCGAATCTAGTCGATTGTGGAGACGAACCGTAGGAAAGATCGGAGAGAGTTATCCTGAAGTAGCCCTCGATTTTATGTTTATAGACAATGCGGCCATGCAATTAGTCTTAAAACCGTCCCAGTTTGATGTGATCCTCACAGAAAATATGTTTGGTGACATCCTTTCTGACGAAGGTAGTGCCGTTGGAGGTTCCTTAGGCTTATTACCTTCGGCTTCCACAGGAGACAATCATGCCTTATTTGAACCGGTACACGGATCTTACCCACAGGCAACCGGGAAGGACATAGCAAATCCCGTTGCCTCTATCCTTTCTGCTGCCATGCTTCTAGATCATTTTAAACTCGATGAAGAATCAAGGGCAATTGTTATAGCCGTTCTCAAATCTATAAAAAAAGGAATCGTTTCTCCGGATCTGAATACGTCAAGCAAATACGGAACAAATCATATCGGGGATTTTATATCGGCAAACATCAGGGATTCTGAGGACTATCTCATCCTGAATAAGGAGAATATCTGGTTGGGTAAATCAACCATTATTTAATTACTTTTTTTTACAGCCACCAAGAAAGTCCTTCCTCACGGAAGGGCTTTTTTATTCGGCCTGTAATTCTTGTACAAAGTCGTGAAATTCCTTTTTGAAAGTGAGATACTTCTCCCCCGTGGCGGGACCGTTGAATCCCGTATGTATCTTCCTGACTTTCCCTTGCTTGTCGATAAAAATTGTTGTTGGATAAGATAGAATGTGATTTAACATGGGGAGCTTTTCATTGGCAATCTCTTTGTTACTAGTCCCGTATTGGGCCAGGACAATTGGGTAAGGTATTTCTAGTCGATCCCTTAAGCGCTCTATACCCCGGATCGCCCTTTCTTCTGTTTTTGCATATTCAAAGGCCAGGGCAATGATTTTCAAATCATCAGTTGGGTTGTTCCCGAGATAATCAACGAGAAACTTAGTCTCATCAAGGCAATTGGGACACCATGTTCCCATAATCTGAAGTATTACAACCTTATCACGGAATTGAGGATCATCAGGCGAGATGTAATTGCCTTTGGTATCGGGAAATGAAAAAGTCACCTTGTCGTAGCCTTTCTTTAAATACGTCAGTGAATCTTCGGAAGGCAATTCATAATTTTCATTGCGAATGGCCTCAAAGGGCTCCTTAAAATGGTTGCCCGAATAGAAAACGCCGTTCATGGTAGTGTCAGTCACTTTTGCCAGAAAGAGAAATACATGCGCCCCGTCAAAGGTGGACAACTTGAGGGAATCCCCCTGCATAGTACCTTCAAGGTATCTGTAATCGCCAGTGGTAGTTCTGATGGTTCCTATGACTCTTCCATCCTCTTGTTGAAAAATTCCTTTGGCGATGTACGCATCATCAGTATTCTCACTAAATTCCGCCTGCCATATACCTTCTATATTCTGAGTGGAAACCTTGTTCCCTTTGAATCTTAGGCTGTCACCATAGACAGCCTTGAACGGAACATTTCTCTCCAGATCATCTTTGATAAACTCACCTTCTATTAAATTCTCAGCGTAAATCCCGGCAAAATACCCATCAAAGACCGGCATTTGTATGGTAATTGAATCTCCCTTTAGTGTAAAATCATCAATTTTTACAGTCTCTTCTGCATTGTAAACCTCCATGGAATATCCAAACTCACCTTTTTTTAGCAAGAAATTAAAAGGAAGAAGTTGGCCATCCTGCACCTCCATTTCAGCCCTCCATATCCCTTCATTAAGAACTGCTTCTTCTTTCTCCTTGCAGCTACAGGCTATTAGGATCAACAGCAATAATTGAAAACTCTTTTTCATATTTTTAATTAAAGTGCAAATATCGAAATAAAACACTAAACAAATTTTGCATAAATCGTGATGAAAGCTTAGTTCTGCTTTGAAAGTGAACACCCATTGTTTTATCTTTGGTCGCTTAAGAATCGTCCATGCAAATTTCTTATAACTGGTTGAAGCAATTCATTCAGCTTGATTGGGAGCCGACCAGGGTTGCCGAATTACTCACAGACCTGGGATTGGAAGTAGAAGGTATTACCGATTTTGTTTCGATTCCCGGAGGATTGCAGGGCGTTGTTGTGGGTCATGTTCTCGATTGCATCAAACACCCCAACGCCGATAAACTTCAACTTACTAAGGTAGACATCGGCGCAGAAGAACCCGTACAGATTGTTTGTGGTGCCCCTAACGTGGCAAAAGGACAAAAGGTTGCTGTTGCTACCATAGGTACTACTTTGTACATGAATAACGGGGAATCCCTGAAAATTAAAAAAGGTAAGATCCGCGGTGAAGTAAGTGAAGGAATGATTTGTGCTGAAGATGAGCTTGGCCTGGGAGAAGACCACGATGGAATCATTATCCTGGACAAGTCCATCGAAGTGGGAACAGCCGTGTCAGATCTGTTTGAAATTGAAAACGACCATGTTTTTGAAATAGGGTTAACGCCCAACAGGGCAGACGCCATGAGTCATTATGGTGTAGCGAGGGATCTGAAAGCCGGACTCCGGCAACTAGGCATACAAAAAGAGATGCTCACTCCGTCTCTAAGTAATTTCAATGTGGCCAACAGATCACTGAAAATTGCAGTCTCCGTAAAGGATCCTAATCTGGCACCACGATATGCCGGGGTTACCATCAGTAATCTTATCGTACAGGCCTCGCCAAATTGGCTTAAGAACCGACTGCGATCCATAGGGTTAAAGCCCATCAATAATGTGGTAGACGCCACAAACTATGTACTACACGAGTTGGGCCAGCCTCTTCATGCGTTTGACGCAAACCGTATTTTTGGGAAGGAGATTGTTGTAAAAACTACAGCGCCAGGAACTCGTTTTATGACCCTCGATGGGGAGGAGCGTATCCTTCATGAGGACGACCTGATGATCTGCGACGGGGAAAAGCCCATGTGTATTGCGGGGATTTTTGGGGGAATAAATACCGGAGTAACAGAAAACACCAAATCGATATTCCTGGAAAGCGCGTATTTCGATCCGGTTTCTATCCGTAAAACCGCTAAGCGTCACGGGTTAAATACCGATGCGTCCTTCAGGTTTGAGCGGGGAATCGACATCAACAATGTAGAATACGCTTTGCAGAGGGCTGCTTTACTCATCTGCGAACTCACCGGAGGTGAAATCTCTTCCGACGTGGTAGACCTTTATCCTAAAAAGAAAGAAGACAACCAGGTTTTCCTGACCTTTGAAAAAATCAACAAGCTAATAGGTCAGGAAATCCCGAGGGATGTGATCAAATCGATCCTCACCTCTCTCGATATCAAAGTTAAAAGTGTCACAGAGTCAGGATTAGGCCTCGTGATCCCTTTTTACAGGATCGACGTTACCAGGGAGGTAGATGTAATTGAAGAAATTCTGAGGGTTTTCGGATATAACAACGTCAACTTCGATCCTAAACTCCACGCCTCGGTAGCCACTTCCACCAGATTTGAAGACTATATTCTTCAAAACCACGTTGGGGATTTACTGGCGGCAAAAGGGTTTTACGAAATTCTGTCCAATAGCCTTACCAATCCGGAATATTCTCAACTACTCGAGCCCGAGGAAAAAAGTAAAGTAGAAATCTTAAATCCTCTGAGCTCAGAGCTTTCGGTGATGAGATCATCCATGCTCTTTTCAACGCTTGAAGCGGCCTCTTATAATATGAATAGAAAGCGGCAGCATTTGAAGCTTTTTGAATTCGGGAAAACATATCACCAGGCAGACAAGGGTTATGATGAGAAACGTCACCTCTCAGTGCTCATCAGTGGGGATCGTACTGCCGAAAGCTGGGCTGTACCTTCAAAACCTACCGATTTCTTTTATCTCAAATCCATCGTTGAGCATATCCTGAATAAAATGGGTATTGTAAAATGTACATCTTCAGCGAGTAAAAATGCTGTTTTTAGCGAGGCGATACAATTGACCCAGGGCAACACTTCTTTAGTGCACCTCGGGCTTGTTCAAAGCAATCTGCTCAAACGATTTGATATTAAACAAAAGGTTCTTTATGCCGATTTCGATTGGGAAGCCGTTTGCCATCTGGCTGCCAAACAAAAGATTGTCTACCAACCCATACCTAAATTCCCCTCTGTAAGAAGAGATTTTGCACTCTTACTCGACAACGAGGTTGCCTTTAGTGAACTAGAGTCTATTGCCTTTAAAACCGAGAAAAAATTATTGAAAGAACTTTCGCTTTTCGATGTTTATACCGGCGACAAATTACCTAAAGGAAAGAAGTCCTACGCCATTAGTTTTACACTTCAGGATAGCACCAAGACGCTGACAGACAAACAAATAGACAAGATCATGAATAAAATAAAGTCGGCTTACGAAAATCAATTGGGCGCCGAATTGAGGTAATTAAATTAAAGCGGAGTTGGCAGAATAACACTGTCAATGGTATGAATGATCCCATTGCATTGATCAGAATCTGCAACCGTTATCCTCGCCTGATTTCCCTGGCCATCTGTAAGGATGATGTCCACCCCATCTATCGATGCCTTTATCTTTTTACCCTGTACTGTAGTAAAAGTTGCCTTGCCATTGCCTTTAACAAGTGCATTGAGGATTTTTGAAGCTGAAAGTGAACCTGCTACCATAAAGTAGGTCAGCATTTCTTTGAGCTTCTTGTTGTTTTCGGGACGCATCAGTTTAGAAATAGTCTCAGACGAAAGCTTGTTAAATGCCCTGTCTGAAGGGGCAAATATCGTAAACGGTGCGTCACCATCGAGGAGTATATCGAGTTCCGTTGCTTTTAGGGCTGAGATAAGTGTGGTGTAGTTGCCCGACTCCACCGTGGTGGTGTAAATCGTCTTTTTGAAGTCTGCGTAATCGTCTCCCGCCTGGGCTATTCCCAATGCCGGAATCATAAAAAGCAGTAATAAACAATTAACAAAGTAGGTCCTCATTCAGATAACTCAATCTTGCCGTCTAATCGATAAACGGTATAAAATGGTCGACAATATACACTAATTGTTCAGGAAACAGAGGTCGGGAAAAGAACTGTGATCGAAATTAACATAATATTAACACTTATTGCTTCTTGTAGATGGGTTGCTTTGAGTAATCTTAATACGTATTTTTGTGGAAATTGCTAAAAGAAAAAGAATGTTATTACCAAGAACGAATATCGAGGAAAAA
Source organism: Muriicola soli (assembly GCF_004139715.1). Taxonomy (GTDB): domain Bacteria; phylum Bacteroidota; class Bacteroidia; order Flavobacteriales; family Flavobacteriaceae; genus Muriicola; species Muriicola soli. The sequence goes on from NZ_CP035544.1 coordinate 1,604,014, forward strand.
CTCGCCCTCGAGATGCGTAAGGACGGTACGCAGGATAAACTCATCGAGGCCGTTTATGAATTTCTCAGAGAGGACAGTGAAAAAGAGGAGCAGATTCAAAAGCGACTTGAAGGTTCTCGTAAAAAAGTGGAAAATCGATTTTGCTTTGACCTTCTGGAAACCGATAAGATCTATCATATCGAACAGATAAAAAACATTTGTATCGATTATCGTCTGCGATTTCTCGATTCGAAATATTTTAAAGGTGAAATTCCCAAGGAAGGAATCAATAAGATTAAGGCCCTGGAAAAAGAACACGATTTGTCCATCGAAGGATTTAAAATAATTGCCCCATCCAAATTATTCCGCCTGGAAGATAAGGACGACCCTTTACTATTTGCCCCTATAGGCAACGGCTATTATTATTTGATACACCGTTGGGGAAATGATCTTCATCCTTTGAGGAAAATTATGGCATGGCCCTTTAAAAATATCGTCAACCTAAGTATGCTGGTATTGCTGATTTCCTATTTGGCAACACTGCTGGTCCCGGAAGGCCTCTTCTCCAAAAGCAGCACACAGGCTGAATTCTGGATTGTCTTTTTCTTTATGTTTAAGTCTATTGCATCCGTAGTGATCTTTTACGGCTTTGCCTTAGGGAAGAACTTTAATCCCGCGATTTGGAACAGCAAGTATTTTAATGCCTAGGATGATGAACAGAAATAAAAAAAGCATTCAAACGAATGCTTTTTTTTATGGTTGGTAAGGAACTATACGGGAACGCTGTACATTTTTTCCCTTAGTTCTTTAATACTCTTATCAGACATATAATCATCGAAGCTCAGGTAGCGATCAATAGTCTGCTTCGGTGTTAGCTCCACAATCCTGTTAGCCACAGTTTGAGCAAACTGGTGGTCATGAGTCGTAAACAGAACAGTTCCTTTAAAGTTTTTAAGCGAATTGTTAAAGGCTGTGATACTTTCGAGGTCGAGGTGATTCGTGGGTTCATCAAGCATAAGTACATTTGCTCTTAGCAACATCATTCTGCTCAACATACATCTTACCTTTTCTCCTCCTGATAAAACCGTACATTTTTTAAGCGCTTCTTCCCCACTGAATAACATCTTTCCCAAAAATCCCCGGAGATATACTTCTTCTTTTTCTTCTTCGGTTTTGGCCCATTGTCTCAACCAATCTACGAGGTTGATATTCTGATTAAAAAAGGAAGCGTTATCTGCTGGCAGATAGGACTGTGTGGTGGTCACTCCCCATTGATATTTACCGGAATCCGGTTTTCTGTTTCCGTTGATAATTTCATAAAAAGCTGTTGTAGCTCTCGAATCCCTTGAAAGAACGGCTACTTTATCTCCCTTGGCCAGGTTTAAATTGAGTTTGTCAAATAGCAAAGTACCATCCTCGCTACTCGCAGACATGCCTTCGATATTCAGGATTTGATCCCCCGCTTCGCGTTCGCGGTCAAAAATAATGGCCGGGTACCGGCGGGAGGAGGGCTTGATATCTTCAATTTTTAATTTTTCAAGCATCTTCTTTCTAGATGTAGCCTGTTTACTCTTGGCGACATTGGCACTGAATCTCATAATAAATTCCTGCAGCTCCTTGGCTTTCTCTTCAGCTTTCTTGTTTTGCTGGGCTCTTTGCCTTGCTGCAAGCTGACTACTTTCGTACCAGAAGGTGTAGTTTCCGGAAAAGAGATTGAGTTTTCCAAAATCAATATCTACGATATGTGTACAGACCGCATCGAGAAAGTGACGGTCGTGAGATACTACAATCACCGTATTCTCATAATTGGCAAGGAAGTATTCCAGCCACTCAATGGTCTCGTAATCCAGGTCGTTGGTCGGCTCATCCATCACCAGGACATCGGGAGATCCAAATAGGGCTTGTGCCAAAAGCACCCGAACCTTGAGTTTAGCGTCCAGATCAGACATCTGTGTGTAGTGAAACTCTTCGCGAATCCCCAAGTTGGATAAGAGAGCAGCCGCATCACTATCTGCGTTCCAGCCGTTCATTTCCTCAAAGGTTACCTGTAACTCTCCAATACGCTCTGCATTCTCATCTGAGTAATCGGCATAGAGTGCGTCTATTTCTTTTTTATTTCGAATAAGGGTTTGTTACCCATTACCACCGTTTCCAAAACTGAAATATCATCGTAGGCATTGTGATTCTGTTCCAGAACGGACATCCGCTTGCCATGCTCCAGATGTACATGTCCTGAAGTGGGGTCTACTGTCCCTGACAGAATGCGTAAGAAAGTGGATTTACCGGCACCATTCGCTCCGATAACTCCATAACAGTTTCCCTGAGTGAAACTGACATTGACTTCGTCGAATAAAATTCGTTTGCCGAATTGTACAGATAAATTTGAAACAGATAACATAGCAGTTCTTTAAAATTTTTGCAAAAATAGGTAAAATATGCCCGATGTAACAAGCCCCGGAAGTTATCTGTGTTACCCAGACAGGAGTTAAATTTTTTAACGCCCTATTAACAGGGCTCACGTTCGGCATTTCTTAGCTTTGTCAAGGTTATTGAGCCACCTTATATGAATAGACTTCTACTTCTTTCGAGTCTCGTTTTCTTAACTTGGAGTTGCCAGCAGAACAATGGAAACCCCAATCGGGTTTTTTTTGCAGGTGAAATCGTCAATCCAACTAGTGATCATGTTATCCTTTTCCGAGGAGAAGAAGCACTGGATACAGCGATGCTCGATAAAGATAATCGCTTTTCTTTTTCCCTTGATTCCGTTTCAGAAGGGTTACATCATTTTGTTCATCGCCCGGAATCACAATATATATATCTAGAAAACGGTGACAGCCTTCAAATAAGGCTGAACACTTCCGACTTTGATGAATCTCTTGTATACTCAGGACAGGGAGAAGAGGTCAACAACTTCATCTTGGAGATGTTTCTCAGCAGAGAAGATGAGCGAGAATTAATACAATCTTACTACTATTTAGAACCCGGTGAATTTCAAATGAAGATCGATTCACTCCGAAAGTCCAAACTGGATTTATTTGAGCAAATCCAGACGGAATTTGAAATTTCTGCCAAAGCTTCAGATCTGGCCAGAGCATTTGTTGAATACAGTTCCAATATTTCCATGGAGGCCTATCCATTCTATCACCGGAAGAGAAGTGGGGAGGGCGAAATACACGATCTACCGGTCACTTTCTACGATTATCGAAAAAACATTAGTTACAACAATCACGATTTTACCTACTTAAGACCGTATTATAATTTTATGAAGTATCACATCGGCAACCTCGCCTACAATCATTGTAAGCAGAACTGTCCGAAAGATATGAACAGTGCGAGCAGGCATCTGCATTCAAACCAGCATAAGTTGTTTCTCATAGACAGTCTTTTTACACAGAAAGATCTCCGGGATAATCTATTTAGGAGTGTAGCCATTGATTATCTCCTAAAGCACGATAATGAAGAAAACACTGTGGAATTTATCGAGAGTTTTAAAAAATACTCTGAAAATAATGCCCACAGCGAGGAAATATACACCCTTTATCAGAGCATTCTTAAAATGCAGCCCCTGAAAGAATTACCCAATTTCACGGTTTATAATTACGATGACGAAGCCATTGAGATTTCTGACATCGAATCCAAAGATACTGTCGTATTTTACTTTTGGTCCGGTTCACAACCAGGGCATTTCAGGAATCTTATGAAACGTGTGGCAGAATTAAAGTCGCAATATCCCAACCATCAGTTTATCGGGCTGAACATGAAGACCGATAAGGCCAATTGGAAAAATATGGTGAAGACTCATGGTCTCGACCCTTTGGAACAATACTGGACTGAAGATTTCGATAAAACGGTCAACACCCTTATCGTCTACGATCCCAATAAGGCGATAGTCGCAAAAGACGGTAAGATCGTAGATGCCTTTTCAAATATCTTCCGATCGTTCTAAAGCGAAACGGTCTGCTAATCCTTTCTAATTTCCCTTTTTATAATCTGCCAGGAACTTTTCTAAGCCAATATCCGTCAAGGGATGCTTGAGAAGACCTTCAATAGAAGATAGTGGTCCGGTCATTACGTCAGCTCCCAGTTTGGCACAATCAATGACGTGCATGGTGTGTCTGATAGAGGCGGCAAGGATCTGGGTTTCAAAACCGTAGTTGTCATAAATTAAGCGGATTTCCGCAATCAGGTTGAGTCCGTCAGTAGAAATATCATCTAACCTTCCCAAAAATGGCGATACGTAAGTAGCGCCCGCCTTGGCTGCTAGCAAAGCTTGTCCGGGAGAAAATACGAGGGTGCAATTTGTCCTGATTCCCTTATCTGAAAAATATTTCAGTGCTTTTACGCCATCTCGGATCATTGGGACTTTAACCACAATCTGATCGTGCAATTCGGCTAACTCCTCCCCTTCTTTAACCATGCCATCAAAATCGGTTGCAATCACCTCAGCAGAAACATCCCCGCTTACGATATTACATATATCCACATAATGCTTGAGGATGTTGTTTCTCCCTGTAATCCCCTCTTTGGCCATAAGGGATGGGTTGGTAGTAACACCGTCAAGAACGCCCAATTCCTGAGCATCTCGGATTTGATCTAAGTTTGCGGTATCGATAAAGAATTTCATATGTTCTGATTTTGATTATGGTGTAATTAAAGACCTTCAATAATTTCCTTGCAAAGCTACAATTTATAATGATTTCGAAGCAGTTTCTCGTAAACTTTACCCGGTAGTATACGTTTTAAGACCACTGAGAATCGCTGCATAAAGCTACCCACTTTATAGTGGACTTTGGGTGAGGTTTTTTTGATTATCACCAGTACTTTTTCGGCTACCAGGACAGGGTCACCTGCCTGATCTACATCTTCATTTATCATCTGAAGGGTGGCGGCGTATGGTTTGTGATAAGGCGAATCTTCCTTCAGAGGTGCGTGGTATCGACCTGCCGCAATATTAGTCTTAAAATCCCCAGGTGCAAGGGTGCATATTTGTATTCCAAACTCCTTGGTTTCTAATCGAAGAGCCTCCGTTGCGAGATCGAGTGCTCCTTTACTGGCAGAATAAATACCCCGATAGGGTAGTCCCATCTTTCCGGCAATGGATGTAATGTTTATGACTAATCCCCTTTTTTGTTTTCTCATCACGGGTAGGACCGCTTTGATCATATTCAAAGGGCCGATAAAATTCGTTTCAAAATTGTGGAGAATAGCCTCATTAGGAGTTTCTTCAACGGGTCCTGTGATGCCTATGCCTGCATTGTTGATCAGTATATCTATGGCATCCTCTTTTTGCTGAAGCAGCTGAAGGGCGTTTTCAATCGTATCGGGTTTTGTAACGTCGAGTTCCAGTAGTTGAAAGTCCTTGAAATCCTGTTGTTTACTCAGATTTCGTGTTGTTCCGTAGACCCTGAACCCCTCTTTTTGCAAATGGTTTCCTATGGCTCTGCCGATTCCGGAAGAACCACCCGTCACTAATACGACTTTGTCCTTCATAGGTTTGCAAAGAAACAAATAATATGCAGCCGACCCAAAAAACAAGTGGAGCCTCAATAGCTCAACTTTGTTCAATACAGGGTACAAAAAAAAGGCAAGCTACCTACATCGCACCGCTACGACCGTATACCCTTGCTGCGTTCCCACCCTGGGGGATTCTACAGGAGCTGGTCGTGTAGGACTTGCCTCGTGCAAATATACAACCTTTTAAATTTGAGACAATCGTTTTAGAATCTTAAATTTATGGGGTAACTTGCCCTATAAATCTACTCTTGGCTATGAATTTCATTAAGTTCTTCACTCTTAATGTGTTGTTGTTATTTTTTATCGGATGTGGGGAGGAAAAAGATCCTGACAGGCAATTTTCCTTGCAATTAAAAAAGAAAGGGAAATCCTACAAAGCATCCGACACCATCTACCCTTCTTTAAAGAATAAGAAAGATCTGCCGGTAGATGAGGTAAAATATGTACTTGCTGGAAAAGAACTGGAATCTGCGGGTGAGGGTTGGATTCTCAATTCCGGGAAATTGGGACTACAGCAACTGACAGCCAGAATAATTTCCGGGGAAAAGGTGCTGGAAGTTTCTGAAGATATAAAAATACTGGCGCCTCAAAGTCCGCAGTTATACACCTACAGTATTGTAAATGAGTTCCCTCATGATATCACTTCTTTTACCCAAGGCTTAGAATTTTACAAGGATACCTTATACGAAAGTACAGGATCAGGAGGTGGGGCAAAATCCTATGTCCGCAAGATCAATTTCGAGACCGGAAAAGTTTTTCAGCAAGTAGATTTAGAGCCACAGTACTTTGGTGAAGGTATCACCCTGATCAATGACAAACTGTATCAACTGACGTGGCAGCAAAGAGTCGGTTTTATTTACAAGGCTTCTTCCCTAGATCGGATGGATCAATTCCAATACGGAAAAAGTAAAGAAGGATGGGGATTGTGCAATGATGGCAAGTACCTGTATAAAAGTGATGGAACGGAGAAAATCTGGCTCCTCAATCCTGAAACCATGAAAGAGGAAGATCATATTCAGATCGTAACGGACAAATCCATTTTTAATAAAGCTAATGAATTGGAATACGTCAAGGGTAAGATTTATGCCAATGTATGGCAAAAAGAAAGTATGATGATCATCGATGCGAAGAGCGGGGCTATTGAAGGGGTGGTCAACCTGGGCGGACTCAAGGAAAAAGTAGCTCAGCATCCGAAATTGGATGTGCTCAACGGAATAGCCTTTCATCCTGAACGCAACACCTTCTTTGTCACTGGGAAAAATTGGGACAAGCTCTTCGAGATTACCCTGCAGAAAAAAGAATAGTATGGTCTTTGAAATGAAAAGAGAGGTTAGACAGGAAGATCTGGATGATCTGGAACATGTGAACAATGTGCGATACGTACAGTGGATACAGGATATTTCAAAGGCACATTGGGAAGCCCGTGCACCACAATCCATACGGGATAGCGTCATTTGGGTGGTAAAACAGCATAAAATAGAATATCGGAATGCGGCCAAATTGGGAGATACCGTATTAATGAAAACGCATATAGATCATTCGGCAGGAGCCATCTCTGTCAGGGTTGTGAAGATGTTTGACAGCAAAACGAAGTTGCCCTTGCTAAAATCTGAAACCCAATGGTGCCTGCTGAATAAAAAGACCTTAAAACCCATGCGGATCTCTGATGAGATCAGTTCTGTATTCATACAAAAGACTAATTCCTGAATGGCTGTGATACGCTATGTCCTTGTTCCATTAGTTTTATTCTGCGGTCTGATTTGGATCAGCTCTTGTCGGAAAGATTTCGATTATTCTCCCAGTACAGGTCAGCTCGAATTTTCAAAAGACACTGTTTTTTTGGATACGATTTTCAGTACTATTGGCAGTAGTACCTATAGCCTCAAAGTTTATAACCGAACAAAGGAAGATATTGAAATTCCAAGTATCCGACTGGGAGAAGGGACTAACAGCCAGTACCGCCTCAACGTAGATGGACAAGCCGGGCAAGAATTCAGTAACGTGCCCCTTTTGGCGCGAGACAGCCTTTATATTTTTATTGAGACCACTTATGACATAGCCTCTTCTGCGGTGGATGAATTTCTTTACGTAGACCAGATCTTGTTCGATGAGGGAGCAAATGAACAGCGCATTCCTCTGGTTACCCTGGTAAAAGAGGCCATTTTCCTGTTTCCCTCAACTCTGGCAAATGGCAGTAAGGAGTCATTATTACTGGGGCTCGATGAGGAGGGAAATGAATTGAGGATCGAAGGCTTTGTCCTCGAGGATGACGAACTCAATTTTACCGCAGATTTACCTTATGTAATCTACGGTTACGCGGCAGTGGCTGAAGATAAAGTACTTTCGATGGCTGCCGGTACAAGGGTCTTTTTTCATGAAAATTCAGGTATACTTGTCGGAACAGGCGGGAGTCTTAAAATTAATGGGGAGCTGAGTGAAGATGCTGAAATCCTCGAGAACGAAGTGATTTTTGAAGGAGACCGGCTAGAACCGCAATTTGCAGAAGTACCGGGGCAATGGGGTACTCTTTGGCTTGCACCAGGCAGCATTGAGAACGAGATCAGCTATCTTACAATTAGAAATGCCACTGTTGGCGTGCTTGTGGAAGGTAATCCAGAAGCCTCTGCACCTACCCTAAAGATTAGTAATTCCCAGATTTATAACAGTACAATCGTAAATCTATGGGGTAGAAATACCTCTATCGCAGCTGAAAACCTGGTATTGGGCAATGCGGGCACACATAGCTTGTATTGTGAAAAAGGCGGCACTTATAATTTTCTGCATTCTACCATCGCCAACTACTGGAGCAATGGTTTCAGAACGGGATCGGCTCTCAGGCTTAGCTCCTTTGAAACCGATGGCGAGGGAAATGAGACAGGGGAAGATCTCCTGCAGGCAAATTTCATCAATTGCATTGTAGATGGCAACACGGCTAGTGAACTCAGCCTGGAGCGTTTAGAGGGGTTCGACTTTAATTTTTACTTTTCTCATTGCCTTATGAAATTCATTGATAGTGGTGGTCAATTTGCGAATGATCCGCTATATGATTTTACGAATATAGCCCGGTACGAAAATATCCTTCTTAATACTGACGCGGAATTTACAGACCCGTTCGGAAATTTATACACTATTGGAGCAACCTCATCTGCCTTGGGGAATGCAGAGCTACAAACTGCCCTGCTGGTACCCTTTGATCTCCTGGGGAAGGATCGGACAGAAGATCCTGCCATTGGTGCGTACGAGCAGTAAATTAAGTCCGAACTTCACAGGTTTTTACAATTTGTAGGAATATTCTTTCTTTTTAATTGATTTTCAGTATATTAGCCACTAAAACCTTAATTATTCTAAGGGAAGTATATAGTCGTTTCTCACGCAGGTTTGTTAATTTTCCCACAATGAATTGCCTATGGAGTATCGATACACCATAATTGATGCAGACGCCACTTCCAATTTGCAATTACAGCATTATCTGGAGGATCACGGCGACTTTCTCTGTGTGGATCGATCAAAGGATAGCAGAGAAGGAATAAATTCTATCCTTAAGTTTCTCCCCGACCTCGTTTTTATCAATCTGAATGATTTGGCCATGGACTATTTTCTGATGGTCTCTGAGCTGCATCAGTATATGAATGAGCTACCCCTCATTATAGGAATTGCAAAAAGTAAAGAGTACGCTTACCACGCCATTAAAAATGGTTTCTACGACTATTGGTTAATGCCTTATAACGAATTGGATATCAGGAAAACGCTGTTGCGACTTAAAAAACAGCATCCAAAAGAAGTAAGCTCTCATACCATCTGTTTAAAGTCTTACAAGGACTTCCAGTACCTTGATACAGACGAAATTTTATATCTTCAGGCTGATAACAATGCAACCGACTTCATTATGAAGGACGGAAGTGTCATCAGTGCCTTTAAAACGCTTAAGACCTTTGAACGCTCCTTACCCAAAAATTTTATCCGTATTCACCAGAGCTACATTCTCAATATGGACTATGTGTCCAGGATCAATTACGGTAAGAGCATCTGTGCATTAAAAGAAGGCAAAAAACAGCTGCCCTTCTCCAAGACCTATAAGGAGAATATAGACGGTCTTAAAAAGGTGTTATCCAGGAACGCCATTTCTACCCTTAAATAATAAAATTCTTACAAAAACGTGGCGTTCACTAACAGATACCATGTGTTTACTAAAACTAATGAATTAGGGCAATAGTTTTTTCAGCCAGGGAATAGTTTAGAGGAAAATAAATCCACTAAAACGAAACACCCATGAAAAAATTAGCTTGTATTTTAGCAATAGCCCTTTTTAGCGTATCTATGATTTCCTGTACTAACGACACTGCTGAAGACCAAAGCCTATATGAAACACAGGCTACTGATGGTAATTCTGATTCAGGATCTGGCAGAGACGGATAGATCTTATCTAGAATATAAATAATGGGAGCCTTATAATTAATAAGGCTCCTTTTTTTATATTGTAATCTGATAATTCAAATAATCTTGAATGTTGCAAAAAGTTGTCTTCCCCCTGTTTTTATTTATTCTCTTTGGCGCCTGTAAACCGGATCAACCTAAATACGATAATCAAGTAACTGCCATACTAGAGGATAGTCTTAGCAAATGGGCGACGATTTCAAAAAACAGGTCAATTTCAAAAGAGTTACGCATTGAGCAACTTTCAAAAATCGAAAAGGTTATAGATACCATCGAAATAGATACTTTAAAGATTAACAATCTTTCCGTTTTATCTCAAGTTTATTCCGAATTAGCAGATTCAACAAAATTCTTCCAAATTAATAAGGAATTGGAATTTCTTGCAAGGGAACTTAAAGATTCCACAAGGATGGCCGAGGCTTATTGGGACAAAGGAGCCTACTTTGACTTGCCCTCTGTGGGTGAAAGGGATAGCGCTTATTTTTATTTAAGTTCTGCACAAAAAATTTACCAAAAACTTGAGGATGATCTTCAAAATGCATCGGTACTGCGAGCGATGGCAAGTATTCAGACTTCTATCAATGATAATACAGGGGCCTTAGTAACACTAACAGAGGCAATTAGACTCTTGAAACCCTTGGAAGACAATAAAAAACTATATCAAGCCTATAATACAATGGGTATAGCGGCCAGTGCATTGTATGAATATGACGAAGCACTTGATTACTACAAAATAGCTGGAGAATATTTAAAAAAAGCCCAACTAGATCAAAGGCGACTGGCATCACTTGAGAACAATATTGGTTATGTTTATTATGATAAAGGTGATTATAACATGGCTAAATTAACTTTTGAAAAAGCTATTAAAAGGGACAGTATTTATGAATTGAACCCAGAGCTTTATGCCAAATTGTTAGATCATATAGCCATGACAGACTTTTATATGGGAGATATGACCTCGGTTGAGGATAAGCTCTATCGATCTCAATTTCTTAGAGATAGCATCAACGACCTGGAAGGACTTTCCCTCAACTATTATAATATCGCCATTGTTAGTAAGAAGATCGGCAAGAAAGCAGATGCCTATATTTTTGCCGGAAACGCCCGGGACCTTGCCAAAGAGATTGACAATAATTTGAGATATATGGAATCCCTAAAGTTATTAGCCGAATTGGATCCAGATAATGCTCTGCAATATAGTCGTGAATATTTTCATCTATCAGACAGTCTTAACCAAGAAGAAAGGCAAATAAGGAACAAGTTCGATCGTATCCGTTTTGAAACCGATGAAACGGAGTTGAAAAATCAGCAATTGTCTAAACAGAAGCTTATATGGACCGGCATAGCGATTGGAGTTCTACTTCTGGCCATTTCCCTGTTTATAATTGTTGATCAACGTGTAAAGAATCAGCGTCTTAGGTTCCAGCAACAACAGCAGGAGGCCAACCAGGAAATCTTCAATCTGATGCTTGCGCAAAAACAAAAATTGGAGGAAGGGAAGCAAACCGAACAAAAGCGAATCTCCGAAGAGCTCCATGACGGAATTCTCGGAGAAATGAACGGGGTTAGGATGATCCTGCTCGGCCTGAACAAAAAAGGAGATGATGCAGCCGTCGCACTAAGGGAGCAGGCCATTGAGAAATTAAAGGAAGTGCAGGAAGAGATCAGGTCAATTTCACATGAACTCAACGATGCCTCCTATCAGAAATTCAACAATTTTATCAGCTCAATTGAAGATTTGTTAAAAAACAGTTGTGAAACCGCCGGGATAGATTATCATTTTACCTATGATCATGATCTGGACTGGGACAGCCTGGAAGGGATCACAAAAATTAATATTTATCGAATCTTACAGGAAAGTCTTCAAAACTGCATCAAACACGCCAACGCATCGATGGTGTATGTCTCCTTCGAGATCAATAATTCTGACTTGGTGATCTCCATCCAGGATAACGGCCGTGGGTTCGATGTCACAAAAGAGAAAAAAGGCATAGGGCACAAGAATATAAAATCAAGGGTAAACAAGATTAACGGCAGATGGTACCTGAGAAGCGCTATAGGTATAGGTACCACCGTTTTAGTCGAAATCCCGCTTGAGTACATTTCGCAGGAAGCGAAAAAAGAAATATCTTTACCTGAAGACTTGCAGGAAGCATAAAATGAAGAGTTATGAAAAAGGTGAGAATCTTAGCAGTTGACGACCATGAAATGACGACCCTGGGCTATAAATTTATCCTGGAGGATTCTGATTTCGAAGGATTCAAGGTTCAGATGGATACTGCCAAGTCTTATGAAGAAGCTACCAAGAGAATTGAGGAAGCCGCTAAAGGTATCCCCTATGACATTCTTCTATTAGACATCCAACTCTCCAATCCAACCGATGGCCCTGCGAAAACCGGGGAAGACCTGGGGGTCTTTGCAAGAAAAGTTTCGCCCAACTCCAAGATCGTTTTTATGTCTTCCTTCAGCGATAACTATCGTATCAACAGTATCATGCAGGCTGTTGATCCGGAAGGATATATGGTTAAAACGGAAATAGATCAGAAATCGCTGCAGGCAATGGTGACCACTGTACTTAATTCCCCGCCTTACTACACTCAAAAAGCCCTGGTTGCCATTCGTAAGAAAATGGCACAGGACATCTCCCTGGACGAAAACGATAAAAAAATCCTGTATCATTTATCAATTGGCACCAAAACCAAGGATATGGTGAAATTTATTTCGCTATCCTTACCGGGAATAGAGAACCGAAAACGACAGCTTAAGTCGCTTTTTGGCGTGGAAAAACAAAATGATCAGGCATTGATTACTGCTTCTAGAAACAGAGGGTTCATTTAAAATCCCAGGCATCTCCAATTTTTTTCAGCGATAATTTTCTCAATTAATCCCCTTTCCAAACAAAAACCATAGATATTCTATGGTTTTCATATAGTGCGCTATTTGTATTTAACATTAACTTTACATTAAGGGTTAAAAGGCAATTGCTATGTCCCATAAATACAAAAATACCAAGGTGTATATCTCTTCGTGTACAAAAGGGAAGCAAGAAGTCCTTGGCCTTTCTTCTCTTAAGAACCAACTTGAAAAAGACTACTTTTCAAAAATAGATATCAGCAATTCCAAAGTTTGTTGCGAGGAAAACAACCTGGTCATTGAGTTGTATTGCCCAATGGGCCTCCATGAAGTTCTATTCCATATTCAGCAAGGAAACTGGGGTTCTCACGGGCCTCACTGGGTTAATAACGGGCTCAGCCTTCTCAACCTTTATATGCAGGAAATCAGAGAGTTGAACGGGACTTTTATCGACGTGGAAGAATTGGCCATTCAACTGAAAGACTGCACCATCATCATTAAAAAAATTGGACCCGAAAGTGTTGAAAAACAGCTAGATACGATCCTAAGCGTTTTAGCCGAAAACTATGTTCACCTCACACGGCATTTAACTATGACGCCGATGGAGATCTTTGTTCCCGTATACGAGGAAGTGGAAACAGATAATGCTATACTGCGTTTAGTAGGGCCAAATATGATTGATGAAAAAGGATATTATAATTACTGGGGACTTTATTTTGAATCGGATGAAGAAGCCCTGATCTACGATCTCAACAATAAAAAGATTATCAGGGGCGATTTAAACCTGCTCGATCAATAAAGAGTTAAATAGCGGTCTTTTCCTCATCATTGTATTCACATTTTCCTTTACCCTCGAGATTACTTCTTCATTTTCCGGATTACTGAGAACTTCGTCAATAAATGAAACAATGACGCCCATGTCGTCTTCCCTTAGCCCTCTGGTTGTAATAGCCGCAGTCCCAAACCTTATCCCGGAAGTAATAAAGGGCGACTTGTCATCAAAAGGCACCATATTTTTGTTCGCTGTAATATCGGCCTGAACTAATACTTTTTCTGCTTCTTTCCCTGTAATTCCCTTATTTCTAAGGTCTATAAGCATTACGTGATTGTCTGTTCCGCCTGAGATGATCTTGTAATCCCTCCCTACAAAAGCTGCAGCCATTGCGGCTGCATTCTTTTTAACCTGAATCATGTAATGGAGAAATTCATCCGTAAGCGCTTCACCAAATGCAATAGCCTTTGCAGCAATGATGTGTTCCAGAGGACCTCCTTGATTTCCTGGGAAAACTGCCAGGTCAATTAAAGCAGACATTTTTCTCAGATTGCCGTTTTTCAGGCGGATTCCAAAAGGGTTATCAAAATCCTGCCCCATCAAGATCAGTCCGCCCCTCGGACCCCTCAGGGTCTTATGAGTAGTAGTGGTCACAAAATGACAATGTGGTATCGGGTCATTGAGAATCCCTTTAGCGATTAAGCCTGCAGGATGAGCAATATCAGCCAGCAAAAGGGCGTCAACGCTGTCTGCAATTTCCCTGAACCTTTTGAAATCTATATCTCTGGAGTAGGCCGACGCACCAGCAATAATAAGCTTTGGTTTTTCTTTGGATGCGATTTCCTGAATTTTATCGTAGTTGAGCATACCCGTTTCCTCTTCAACTCCGTAAAAGGTTGAGCGATAGAGTTTACCCGAGAAATTAACGGGAGAGCCATGGGTGAGATGTCCTCCATGAGAAAGATCAAAACCAAGGATGGTATCACCGGGCTGGAGACAGGCTTGAAAAACCGCGGCATTGGCCTGTGACCCGGAATGCGGTTGTACATTGGCGTATACGGCTCCAAACAATTCTTTGGCCCGTTCTATGGCGATAGTCTCTACCTGATCAACTATTTCGCAACCACCGTAATATCTCTTGCCTGGGTATCCTTCAGCATATTTGTTCGTCAATACCGAACCGGCTGCTTCCATTACTTGCGGACTCGTAAAATTTTCAGATGCGATAAGCTCAATTCCGTTGATCTGCCGCTCCTTTTCGGCTGCAATCAGTTCAAATACTTGTGTATCCCTTTTCATAAAAACGAATTTCATTCCATTGAGGCGTAAAAGTACAAATTACAGGGCGTTAATGTTTAGAAAATAATATATTTGATCAGGATTTTATTAAACAGCAATTAACATTTTTCAACATGCCACTAAAAGCTAATGACCCATCACTTTCGTCCTGGTTACCCGTTCCGGACAATTCAGATTTCCCGATTCAGAATATCCCTTTCGGGGTATTCCTCACCAGGGATGACGTCATTACTATAGGTACGCGAATTGGAGATCACGCCATAGACCTGGGAGCACTGCATCAACTCGGTTACTTTAAAGACATACCCTTAACAGAGGACATCTTCCTTCAGGATACATTAAATGATTTTATATCCGATGGAAAAAAGACCTGGCGCCTGGTCAGGAACCGAATTAGTGAACTTTTTGAAAAAAATAATCAGGAACTTCAGAAAAATAAAGACCACCAAAAAATCGTCCTCTTTACCATGGACGAAATTGAGATGCAATTACCTGTGCATATTGGTGACTATACAGATTTTTATTCCAGTAAGGAACACGCCACCAATGTTGGTAAGATGTTCAGGGACCCTGAAAATGCCCTACTCCCCAACTGGCTGCACCTTCCTGTAGGCTACCACGGACGCAGTTCCACCATCATTCCCAGTGGAACACCTATTCGAAGACCCAACGGGCAAACCCTGCCGAAAGGAGCCGATGAACCTGTATTTGGTCCGTCACGACTACTCGACTTTGAGCTGGAGATGGCATTTATCACAACAGATGCCAATGCCATGGGTGAACCTATCTCAGTGGAAGAAGCTGAAGAATATATCTTTGGATTGGTTCTATTCAACGATTGGAGCGCACGGGACTTACAAAAGTGGGAATATGTTCCGCTGGGACCATTCTTGGGGAAAAATTTCGCCTCTTCTATTTCTCCGTGGATCGTCACCCTGGACGCCCTGGAACCTTTTCGCGTTGCAAGTCCGGCCCAGGATCCTCAACCCTTGCCTTACCTGAGACAAAAGGGGGATAAAAGTTTTGACATCCACCTTGAAGTAGGTATACAAACCGAGAAAGGGCCTTTTACCTCTTTGTGCCATACTAACTTTAAATATATGTACTGGACGATGGCACAGCAATTTGCGCACCATACGATCAATGGGTGCAAGGTCAATAGTGGGGATATGATGGGGAGCGGTACCATTTCTGGCCCAACTCCGGATTCTTACGGTTCTATGCTCGAACTTTCCTGGCAGGGAACCAAGGAAGTTCCACTTGCTGATGGAAGTACTCGTAAATTCCTAAAAGACGACGATACTGTTATCATGAAGGGATATTGTTCCAACAAAGAGGTTAGGATAGGTTTTGGTGAAGTTTCAACCAAAATATTACCGGCTTTATCGCTTTAACCCCTATTATTTTTTATTTATTGATTAGGTATTTCGTCGTAACTATACGATAAAACAACCTTTTTCGTTATGCTTTTGGAATATTTTGGCATGGCTCTTGGATAAGCCATAAAAACCAGAAAACGTAACGTCATGAAAAAAGCATTACTTTATAGCACGGCAATATTGTTTTTATTAGCCTGTGGAGGTGTTAAAAAGACACAGGAAGCGATTAACACAGGAAACTACCAACAAGCCATGAACAGGGCTATGAGAAGCCTGGCTGACAACAAGGGTAAAAAGGGGAATCAACCCTATATTCTTATCCTTGAAGAAGCATTCGCTAAGAATATGGAGCGAGAACTCCAGAACATTGCCTTCCTTGAAAAGGATGGTAATCCGGCTAACCTGGAGGCCATTTACAAAGGATATTCCCGCTTGAGGGAAATTCAAAATCGAATCACCCCCCTACTCCCCTTATATATTCGCGATGAGAATAGGAATGCACGATTCGATTTTAAAAACTTTGATGAAGATATTATTGATTCCAAAGACAGGCTTTCAGAATATTTATACGATAACGCCCTTTCTCTTTTTGAATCTGCTTCAAATAAAATGGATTACAGAAAGGCCTATGAAGATTTCAGATATCTGGACGAGATTAATCCCGGCTTTGCAGATACCAAGGATCAGATGGAGCTGGCCTATCAAAGGGGTCTGGATTACGTTAAGGTGAAAATGATCAATGACACCCAGATGGTGATTCCCACACGTTTGGAAGAAGAGTTGTTGAATTTTAATACCTATGGTCTGGATGATCTATGGACACAGTACCATAACAATCCTCTGGAAAATATCAAGTACGATTACGAGATGCAGGTAGCATTCAGGGAAATCAACATTTCTCCGGAACAGGTAAATGAAAAACAACTCGTAAAGGAAAAGCAGGTTGTGGATGGGTACAGATACCTGGAAGATGAGAATGGTAACCTGGTTAAGGATAGTCTTGGCAATGAGATTAAGGTAGACAATTATAAAACTGTCACTTGTAATTACTATCAGTTTACCCAGCAAAAGCTGGCTCAGGTAACCGGTTTGGTAAGTTTTGTCGACTTACAGTCTCAGCAGCAGTTAAATTCTTATCCGCTCTCCAGCGAATTCCTCTTCCAGCATGTATATGCCAACTATAGTGGGGATAGAAGAGCTCTTGATAATGATTTAGTCGCTCTGCTAAATTTGGGCGCCGTTCCGTTCCCAAGTAATGAACAGATGGTATACGATGCGGGTGAAGACCTGAAAGCAAGACTGAAAGAGATAGTCGGCAGACATCGATTTAATTAAAGAAAGGACCCGGGGTTTTACTCCGGGTTTTTTTAAAGATAGTCCTCCAAAGAAACATCGTTTATACTTCCGTGGGAAGCGTGTTTAACTACGTTTCCATTCTTAATAACCAGCAACTGGGGTGATTCATGCCTGACTTCAAATTCCCGAGCTATTGCATGCGAAAGTTCACGATTGTACTGCACGTGTAAGAGATGGAGTTCTGCCTGCCCGGGTCTCAAAGGATAATTAGCCTCAAAGGATCGCTTCACCATCCCACTGATCCCACAACTCGTAGAATTTTTGAAAATAATTTGTGTGCGTTCGCCGGAACGGTGAATAATCTCTTCCAACTGAGATTCCGTTTCAAGGGGATTCCATTTCGCTTTATCTAATTGCTCGGACTCTTTTTCATCCGTTCCTTTCCACCAATTAAATACGCCCATAGCTGACTTTAATTTTATTCCCCAGGAATCATTCTAACTGACTTATTGTCCTGTATATCTGGGGGTTATAAGACATTTTGTCTGGTCGATAACAATGGTAAGATTGTTGACCTATTCATGTCAAAAATAGACATTAGAATATAAAACACATAACGAGCATGAATATTAACAATTTTACCATAAAATCACAGGAAGTTATCCAATTGGCCCAGCAATTGGCCCAGGAGATGCAACATCCTCAGATCGAGAACGAGCACCTGTTTAAAGCGCTAACAGAAACAGATGAAAACGTTCTGCCTTTTATTTTAAAGAAACTGAACGTTAATCTGTCCCTGGTGGAACAAGTGGTCAATAAAGAACTGGAGAGTATTCCCAAGGTGTCCGGAGGCGAGCTACAATTTTCCAGGGAAGCAGGAAAAACACTGACCGAGGCCAATATTGTCGCTAAAAACATGAAGGACGATTTTGTTTCTCTGGAACACATTCTCCTGGCCATATTTAAGTCGAAAAGCAAAATTTCCAGAATCCTAAAGGATCAGGGGGTTGCTGAAAAGGATCTGATCGCTGCGATCAGAGAACTGCGCAAAGGAGCAAAGGTCACTTCCCAAAGTGCCGAAGACACCTACAATGCTCTCAATAAATACTCAAGAAATCTCAACGAGTTGGCCGATAGTGGCAAACTCGATCCCGTTATAGGAAGGGATGAAGAAATCAGACGCGTCCTTCAGATCCTCTCGAGACGTACCAAAAATAATCCCATGCTGGTAGGAGAACCGGGTACTGGGAAAACCGCTATTGCAGAAGGTCTTGCCCACAGGATAATTCAGGGAGATGTACCTGAAAATCTAAAGGACAAAATTATCTTCTCCCTCGATATGGGTGCGCTTATCGCAGGAGCAAAATACAAAGGAGAATTTGAAGAACGTCTTAAGTCGGTTATCAAAGAAGTTACTCAGAGCGATGGCGATATTGTCTTGTTTATCGATGAGATCCACACCCTGGTTGGTGCCGGAGGTGGGCAGGGAGCTATGGATGCGGCCAACATACTGAAACCTGCCCTCGCAAGAGGGGAATTGCGGGCGATTGGAGCAACCACACTGGATGAATATCAAAAATATTTTGAAAAAGACAAAGCCCTGGAACGCAGGTTCCAGAAGGTAGTGGTCAATGAGCCTGACACTGAAAGTGCGATCTCAATTCTGAGAGGAATCAAAGAGAAATACGAAGCACATCACAAGGTGAGAATTAAGGATGAAGCCGTAATAGCAGCAGTAGAGTTGTCTCAGCGGTATATCACGGATCGTTTTCTTCCAGATAAAGCAATAGACCTGATGGACGAGGCCGCTTCTAAACTAAGGATGGAGATCAATAGTAAACCAGAAGATCTCGATGTTCTAGACAGGAAGATAATGCAATTGGAGATCGAAATAGAAGCAATTAAGCGGGAAGAAGATCATGCCAAGTTAAAAGCATTGAATGTAGATATTGCCAACCTTAAGGAGGAAAGAAATGAGATTTTTGCCAAATGGGAGAGTGAAAAATCAGTGATCGATGCTGTACAGAAAACCAAGGTAGATATTGAAGAATTCAAATTGGAGGCCGAAAGAGCTGAAAGAAACGGAGATTACGGCCTCGTTGCAGAATTGCGTTACGGCAAAATCAAAGAAGCCCAGCAAAAACTGGAGAAATTACAGCAAGATCTCGCTGAGGCTCAGGAGGGTGGCACTTTAATCAAAGAAGAAGTGACCAATGAAGATATTGCCGAGGTAGTGGCTAAATGGACGGGAATCCCTGTTACCAAAATGCTGCAAAGCGAACGCGAAAAACTCCTTAAACTTGAAAAAGTACTTCACAAGCGGGTTGTTGGGCAGGAAGAGGCCATTGAAGCCGTGTCAGACGCCATCAGGCGGAGCAGGGCTGGCTTACAGGATGCTAAGAAACCCATTGGATCCTTTTTATTTTTAGGGACAACAGGAGTGGGCAAGACCGAATTGGCCAAGACCCTGGCAGACTATCTGTTCGATGACGAAAATGCCATGACCCGAATCGACATGAGTGAATACCAGGAGAGACATTCGGTGAGCAGATTAGTGGGTGCCCCCCCGGGTATGTGGGTTACGATGAGGGAGGCCAGCTCACGGAAGCAGTGAGAAGACGACCTTATTCTGTCGTATTACTTGATGAAATTGAAAAGGCACACCCGGATACGTTTAATATCCTTCTGCAGGTATTGGATGAAGGCAGGCTTACTGATAATAAAGGGCGAGTAGCCGATTTTAAAAACACCATCATTATTATGACCAGTAACATGGGCAGCCACATCATACAGGATACCTTTGAAAATTTAAAGGACCTGCCCAGTGCAACGGAAGCGGCGAAAATTGAAGTGATGGCACTTTTAAAACAGAATATCAGACCCGAATTCCTGAATAGGATCGATGATATAATTATGTTTACTCCTCTGAGTAAAAAGAATATTGTGGATATCGTGCGCCTTCAGATAGAACAGCTAAAAAAGATGGTTGGGAAACAGCATATCACCCTCGATGCAACAGAAGAAGCCATAGCTTATCTAGCGGAAAAAGGATATAACCCGCAATACGGGGCGAGGCCAATTAAAAGAACTATTCAGAAGGAAGTGCTGAATAACTTATCCAAAGAATTGTTAAGTGGAAACATCACAGCAGAAAGCATTATCCTTATCGATTCCTTTGATAATGGACTGGTATTTAGAAACCAATCCGAATTGGTAGAATAACATTTTAAATAAAATTTTAATAGCAGCCGGGAACTCTTTTCACCGGCTGTTTTTTTTCATCAGAATATACCCTTCACAGGGCTTAGTTTTTTATATTCGTAAAAAATTGACCCTTAATGACCTCCAAAGCCGAACGTACCACTGCCTTTATCATTGAAAAAGTGGCCCCAGTTTTTAATAGGCAAGGGTATATTGGTACCAGCATGAGCGATCTCACTGAGGTCACAGGCCTTACGAAAGGTGCCTTATACGGGAATTTTGAAAATAAAGAATCTCTGGCTCTGGCTGCTTTCGAGCATTTGAGCACCGCACTTCTCGCGGCTATAGACAAACGTATAGAGGGAGGAGGCCATACGCTGGACATTCTGCTTAGGATTACAGATTTTTACAGGCATTACGATGAGTTCACTGCCCCTATGGGAGGATGTCCGGTACTAAATGTAGGTGTTGATGCCCATTATAACAATCGCCACTTACTAGGAGCAGCAAGGGAAACTTTACGGACCATTGAAGGTAAAATTGCATTAGTTCTTGAAAACGGAGTAAATAACAGTGAGATTAAATTACCTGTACCGCCTCTGCAATTCGCAAAACAAATGTTCACTATGATTCAGGGGCCATCGCGATGGCGACCATCTCTGGTGATCGAAAATACCTGGTCAACACCATTGCCTACCTGGAAGTCTTAGTAAAACGAGAAATGAATATCTGATCTTATTCTACTCTTACCCTGAAAATCCAGATCGCATCACTATATTTCCCATTAAATCTGCTGTCTCTGGCTTTCCTGGCTTCACCCATAGTATCATATCGCCTGAGGTAGACATAATTAAGCTTCCTTTGAGTCCGGTAAAAAGACTTAGGTTCCAGGCCTCTTTTTCTCAACGTCTCCATAAAACTGTTGTAGTACCGCTGAGTTCCAAAAACATTGACAATTAAATAAAAGCCAGGACGGATATCCTCAGTTAAAACCGCTTCTTCAAACCGTTCTCCTTGTTGTGGTTCAACAACTTGCTCTTTTTTAGCCTCTTCATCATTCCTCATCGCCACTGCAGCAACAGAATCCTTCTTTCTTTCGAGTTCAGCTGCCGCCCTTTGACTTTCTTCTTCCTCTGCCCTACGTTTAGCCAGGGCAACTGAGTCGCGTTTTTGAACGGCAATTATTGAATCCTGCTTCTCTTTCTCGGCGAGCAAAGCCAGGGCCTTGCGTTCCTTTCTACTGAGTTTCTTTTCTTTAGAAACTTCCTCAACTTCTTCCTGTATTTCCTCATCTTCTATTTCGAAGCCCACTATTTTTCTTCTGGGATCAGGTTTTGCGAATTGATAAGAGGTCACGATTTCAAATGTGGGGTCCTTGCCATTCAGCTCCGTACTATTCCCAATTTCAACCAGAGCCCCCACAGAAAAACTCTTAAAAAAGTTCCGCCAATTCCTCCTGAGAAGCCATAAAAGTTATGATACCCTCCTTGTAACCAAATCTTGTCACTTGCAAAAAGGGTGTTTATTCCGTATTGCGCATCCATTTCGGGGATTGATTTGATATACAATAATGGTCGTAAATATGCATTTTCGAGAATTCCGGTACCTTTAACAGGCAAGGAATAGCTTGCTGAGCCCAGGAATATTTTTTCCGCATCTCCATTATTGTTATCACTAGGACTAACATTGTATATCACAGCATTTTCCGCCGTAAAGCCAAGACTGAGATTTTTGTAGGCCAATCGAATTCCCGGTGCCGCCTGCAGGATAAATTCAGGACCATCATATAAGAAGGGTAGATTGATATTCGGACTCTGCTGAAAGCGATCGTCGGCTAATTCTTCGCGGTAACCAAAGAGATTAATCCCCAAAGCAAGGAAAACATCAGGTGCAATTTCAAAGTCGTATGCGTAATTGAGCACGCCCCCGGTCTGAAGGAAAACGCCGGTATTTTGTTGTAAAAAGCCTATTCCAACTGAGGATCTTGGATTCAACTTATGCGTATAATTGGCAAACAAGGTGGTTGGGTCGGCATCAGGCTGTTGCCATTGCCATCTGCTCCATACGGACAAGGATTGAGGATTGTTGCGATCAAGGGTAAATACGGGGTTAAAAAGGCTGCTATTGTACTGATTTAAATTGTGTTGTCTGAAATCTGAAGGCAAGCTAACTTCCTGAGCTTTTCCAATGATAACACAAATAAGAAAGAGGAAAATAAAAAGGGGTTTTGGCATAGATCGGTTGAATCAAGGGAATTTCATACTATTTTTACAAAAGTAAAGTTACATAATAGTAGCTAGCCTAAAAGAAATAAATCAATCACCTATGAAACCAAAACTTTTATCGCTTTGTTTGATATTCCTTTTATCCCTTTTCAGTTGTAAAGAGGAAACCCAACTCACAAATACTGAAATTGGCCCTGAAGTAACTACCTACTATTTCATCAGACATGCTGAAAAAGACAGGACTGATCCTGAGAACAGAGATCCGGAACTCAACCAGAAAGGCCTTGGCAGAGCTATGCATTGGGCAGAAATCCTAAATGATGCAAATATCACTGCTATTTATACCACAGACTATCGTCGTACAACCATGACTGCTGCGCCTGCAGAAGTAAAATACGACCTGATCCGCCAGTACTACGACCCTTCTATGATCGATGTTGCGGCCTTTAAAGCTGATAATCTTGGAAAGAATGTTTTAGTTGTAGGACACAGCAATACCACTCCGGATTTTGTAAATAAAATGATAGGGGAAGAAAAATACCCACCTATGGATGACTCGGATAACGGCAGCCTTTTTATAGTCCAGCAAATAGGAGACATGACCACCGATGTGCGCCTGAACTTTAATTGTAATTGTCCCGACTAACCTCTACGGCCTCAAGTTTTATGTCTGACAGCAATTCAAGCTGACCCTTCTCAAAAAGGTCATCAATTTCCATAATGTCAGCTGTTCCCCTTGGTTTGAAGTTGCGGTAATCCACTATGCGAATCCCGTTGACAAAACGTTCATTATATGCCTCTCGGAATCGCATTCCGCCTCCATCCACATGAAATTCATACGCTAAGTAAGAAGGCTTAAATGTCTCTTTATCAATCCAATAAATATAAATATCTTCAAAATCTTCGCCACCGCCTTGCTGTTCAAATGTAACTTTGACCTTGTAGTATTCCCTATTTCGGATCAACTTTTTCCCTATCAACTCCTTATTCACTGCAGCATCATTTAAGCCGTATGGCAAATAAGCAAAATAATGTACCGAGTTTATTGAATTGCTGTACACATTGGCCATACTATCTGAAACCTGTATAGACTTTCCCTCAAAAACTCTATTGAATTTATCGCCATTTCGCACATCGGTAAGTTGCCCTGAATCGGTTTGTTTGATGCGTTTCATGATTTTTTCTCCATTTTCCCTTTCAAGCACATACACCATATCCCGGAATTTGAATCTAAACTCACTTTGTTCGTAGAGATCACCACCTGCAACTTCAATTGTTCGGTCTACCAGTTCTTGCGCAGACGGGATGTTTTTAGGATCTCCGCAGCCGGTAAAAACGCTAACAACCAAGAATGCGAGTAAAAATGATCTCATAAAGTATTTAGTATCCATAGTACAAAGAAACAGGGATTATTCCATAAAATGAACCCGGCACTGCAGGAATTGTTCTTATTTTTGTGCTGCCATGCAGAAGAAGATCCATATAAAGAACAAAAAAGCGAGTTTCCAGTATGAGCTGCTGGAGACCTACGTTGCAGGAATTGTACTTGCCGGAACGGAAATTAAGTCGATTCGGTTAGGCAAAGCATCTATCACTGAGAGCTTTTGCGAATTCAATGAAAATGGAGAATTATTTGTGATAAATATGCAAATAGATGAATATTCTCATGCCACGCACTTTAATCACCAACCCAAAGCCTCGCGCAAACTTCTGCTCAATAAGAAGGAACTGCAAAAATTACACAAAGAAGTGAGTACTAGCGGACTCACAATAGTTCCCCTTTCCGTATTTGTCAATGATCGGGGTTTGGCAAAAATGAAGATCGCCCTCGCGAAAGGAAAAAAACTGTACGACAAACGTGAGTCAATTAAGGAAAGGGAGTCTAAAGTCCGTTTAGACAGAATCAAAAAGAGTTTTAACAATTAGGTGATCTACCTTACTAGTTTTTATCTTCCAGCAGGGGTACAAATCGAAAGTTTCCGAAAGTTTCCCTTTTAAATTCCGTTTCTGAATTCCTTGTTATCCGCATCATCACCTGGTCCTCTTCTCCAACCGGGATTACCATCTTACCTCCAATTTTGAGCTGGGATAATAATTTTTTTGGGACTTCGGGTGCACCGGCGGTAACTATAATTCTGTCGAATGGGGCGTGCTCAGGAAGTCCTTTGTAGCCGTCGCCAAATACTAATTTCTTGGGACGATATCCCATTTTCTTAAAGAAGATGTTTGTTTTTTTAAAAAGCTCCAGTTGTCTTTCTACGGTGTAAACTTTGGACTTTAAATGCAAGAGGACGGCAGTTTGATATCCGCTACCCGTTCCTATCTCAAGAACTTTATGACCCGGAAGCACGTCTAAAAGTTCGGTTTGAAAAGCCACTGTGTACGGCTGTGAGATGGTCTGTTCTGCAGCAATGGGAAAGGGTTTGTCCTGGTAGGCATGGTCTTCAAAACTACTGTCCATGAACAAGTGTCTGGGAATGCTTCGTATGGCATCAACCACTTTTTTGTCCTCAATGCCTTTGGCAGCCACGGTATCTGCCAATTTATTCCGCATGCCCTGATGTTTAAAGGTATCTTTCAATAAGTCTGTTTTATCAAATGTGCTTCTGCTCCGTGTAAAGTTAGCACATTTCAGATTTTTTAGCTGAGATGAATTAAGATTAATCTCCGTATTTTTGACAAAATTTTAAAGTATGCTGAAAGTTGGTGTTTTAGGTGCTGGGCATTTGGGGAAAATTCACCTGAGACTTTTAAATGAGTCGTCTAAGTACGAGTTGGTTGGATTCTACGATGCCGATTCTATTCACGGAAAAAAGGTGGAAAAAGAATTCGGATACACCTATTTTGACAATATAAATACCCTTATTGAAGCGGTCGATGTGGTTGATATAGTAACTCCTACCCTATCCCACTTCGATTGTGCTAAAAAAGCCATGGAAAAAGGGAGACACGTATTTCTGGAAAAACCTATCACCAAAACCCTTGAAGAAGCGCAAAGCCTGATCGCCATGGAAAAACAATACGGGGTGAAAGGTCAGGTAGGACACGTGGAGCGCTTTAATCCGGCTTTTACGGCCGTTAAAGATCTCATTCACAATCCGATGTTCATCGAAACGCACAGGCTCGCTGAATTCAATCCCAGAGGAACTGATGTACCTGTGGTCCTTGATTTAATGATCCATGATATCGATGCCATTCTGAGCGTGGTCCCTTCAGAAGTTAAGGACATACACGCCAGTGGGGTTTCTGTGATCAGTAACTCACCTGATATCGCCAATGCGCGAATCCAATTTGAAAACGGATGCGTTGCCAACCTTACAGCCAGCCGAATCTCGCTGAAAAACATGAGGAAATCCAGATTTTTTCAGCGTGATGCTTACATCTCAGTCGATTTCTTAGAGAAAAAGGTGGAAGTCGTTAAAATGAAAGATGCTCCTGAAAAGCCGGGCGAATTTGATATGGTCCTTCAAAATGCCGAAGGAATGAAAAAACAGATCTATTTTGAAAACCCTGAGATCAAAAGCAATAATGCGATCCTTGACGAATTGGAAACCTTTGCAGATGCCATCAATCAGGATACTACCCCCGAGGTGACCTTAACAGACGGAACCAGGGCCCTGAGGGTTGCACTGCAAGTGATCGCGTCATTTGACCTATAACACGTAAACGAGCTAATAATGATAAAGAATATTACTGTAATTGGTGCCGGGACTATGGGTAATGGAATTGCCCATGTGTTTGCACAGCATAATTTTAAGGTGACACTAGTGGATATTTCAGAGAAGGCACTGGAAAATGGTATAAAGACGATTCGCAGAAATCTGGATCGTATGGTTCAAAAAGAAACCCTCAGTGAAGAACAGCTTAAATCGACGCTCGATAATCTGACAACATCAACAGATCTTCAAAATGCCGCTGCCAATGCTGACCTGGTTGTTGAAGCCGCAAGTGAAAACCTGGATATTAAACTAAATATCTTTAAGGACCTGGACAATATTTGCCCTCCGGATACCATCCTGGCAACCAATACGTCATCAATCTCCATTACGCAGATAGGAGCTGTTACTCAAAGACCGGATAAGGTCATAGGGATGCATTTTATGAACCCCGTCCCTATAATGAAACTCGTTGAAATCATAAGAGGCTACTCCACTTCTGATACTACGGCAAATACCATCATGGAACTGTCGCTAAATTTAGGCAAGACACCAACCGAGGTCAATGACTACCCCGGGTTTGTCTCAAACCGTATTCTGATGCCCATGATCAACGAGGCCATAGAAACCTTGTATAACGGAGTGGCCGGTGTTGAAGAAATTGATACCGTGATGAAGTTGGGAATGGCACATCCCATGGGGCCTCTTCAATTGGCAGATTTTATCGGACTGGATGTTTGCCTCTCCATTCTGCACGTACTCTACGACGGCTTTAAAAATCCAAAATACGCTCCCTGCCCTCTTCTGACCAATATGGTGATGGCAGGTAAGCTAGGCGTTAAATCAGGAGAAGGTTTCTACGATTATTCCGAGTCTAGAAAAGCAGAGAAAGTTGCTTCCCAATTTAAAAGAGCGTAATGGCCAAAGTAAAACCATTCAGGGCCATCAGGCCGGCTCCAGATAAAGTAGCCCATGTAACATCCCGGTCTTATGAAGTCTACTCTAAAGAAGAGCTAAAGGCTATTCTAAAATTCAATCCATTTTCCTTTCTCCATATTATCAACCCTGGTTTTAAATTTCATAAAAAAGTTTCGGGAGCGGAACGATTCCAACTGGTTCACAATCGCTACATGGAATTTCTGGAAGAAAGAGTTTTTATCAAGGAGAAAGAACCCAGTTTCTACCTCTACCAGATAAAAAAGAATGATTTTAGCTGTTGCGGGATTTTCTGTGCCACCAGTGTTGCTGACTATCGCAACAATGTTATAAAAAAGCACGAAAACACTATTGAGAGCAGGGAGAGATTATTCGCCCAATACCTCGACACTGTAAAATTCAATGCCGAACCCGTTTTGATGACCTATCCGGATCATCCCACCCTTGCCGGAATAATAAGCAAGACTAAAAAAGAGGATCCGGTATACCATTTCACGACCCCGGACAGGACCACTCATTTCCTGTGGAAAATATCCTCCTCCGAAGCCGTGAGATCCATTGAAAAAACATTTTCTGAAATGGACAGTCTGTATATCGCTGACGGACATCACCGCAGTTCCTCTTCAGAATTGCTGGCCCAATGGCATGAAGCTAAAAACCCCAAGCACAACGGGAAGGAAGCCTACAATTATTTTATGAGTTACCTTATACCGGAGAGCGAAATCAGGATTTTCGAGTTTAACAGGCTGGTAAAAGACCTGAACGGGCATTCCAAAGAGTCTTTTTTAGTAAAACTCGACGAGCTGTACCGGATTAAAAAAACGGATACAGAGTTGTACAAACCAACTAAAAAGCACCACTTCAGCATGTATTTGGACGGGGATTTCTACTCCCTCTATTTGAGAAAAAATGTACTTCCCCTTGAAGATCCCTTGAGCAAATTAGACACACATATTCTGTACAAGACTATCCTTGAGCCTATCCTAGGAATTAAAGATTTGCGGAATGATAAGCGCATCCAATACGGATACGGAAAACACAACGTACTGCGGATGAAGACGGAGATCGACAAGGGCAATTTTAAAGTGGGATTTAATCTGGTTCCGATCACTATTGCCGAGATCAAGGCCATTGCGGATGCACAATTGGTAATGCCCCCGAAAAGCACATATATAGAGCCTAAATTAAAAAGTGGGCTCACCATCTACGAATTATAATACAACATATGTCTATCGCAGAGAACTTGAAAAAAATAAAAAATGATCTTCCTTCGGATGTCACCTTAGTAGCGGTATCCAAAACCAAGTCGAATGAAGAAATTCTGGAAGCCTATAATACAGGACATCGCGTTTTCGGGGAAAACAAGGTTCAGGAAATGACTGAAAAATGGTCTTCCTTGCCAGAAGACATAGAATGGCATATGATTGGCCATGTGCAACGAAACAAGGTAAAATACATGGCTCCTTATGTTTCTCTTGTACACGGCGTGGACAGTTTAAAACTACTCCGCGAAATAAACAAGCATGGGCGAAAACACAGCAGGGCGATCCCTTGTCTGCTCCAAATGTTCATTGCTAAGGAGGACACTAAATTCGGTTTTGACGAACAGGAATTACAGGCTCTCCTTGCAAATGAAGAGTTAAAGGATTTTAAGCATGTAAAAATCATGGGGCTGATGGGCATGGCAACTTTTACGGATAACAGGGATCAGATCCGCCAGGAATTCCATTCTCTGAAAACAATGTTCGACGCCCTAAAGTCTGTTATGCCCGAAGTATCTATACTTTCCATGGGGATGAGTGGAGATTACGATATCGCCATAGAAGAAGGCAGCACTATGGTCCGGATTGGAAGTAGTATCTTTGGGGCAAGACAATAACACACGGTAAATAAGGAGCAAATTCAGCGCATCCCATGTACTCAATCTTAGACATAGAAACTACAGGAGGAAAGTACAACGAAGAAGGTATAACCGAAATCGCCATTCATAAATTTGATGGTCATAAGGTGGTCGATCAGTTTATCTCCCTGGTCAATCCCGAACGTGAAATACAGCCCTTCGTGGTCAATCTGACGGGAATTAACAGTAAAATGCTGCGTACCGCTCCGAAATTTCATGAAGTTGCCAAACGCATAGTTGAAATAACCGAAGGCTCTGTCATAGTTGCCCATAATGCCCAATTTGATTACCGGATCCTCAGGACAGAATTCAGAAGACTGGGATACAATTTTGAACGCAAGACCCTTTGCACTGTTGACCTGGCAAAAAAATTGATCCCGGAAGCCGAATCGCATAGCCTTGGGAAATTGGTGAGATCACTTGGCATCCCGGTAAGTGACCGACACCGCGCAAACGGCGATGCCCTTGCCACACTCAAATTATTTAAAATATTACTGACTAAGGACCTCAATAAAGAGATCATCAGCGAAGTTACCCGTGCCGAAACGCATGGAGAATTAACACACCGGCAATTGAAGATCGTTGATCAGATGCCCTCGGAAACCGGGGTGTATTACATGTATAACAAGGACAAAAAGATCATTTACAGCGGAAAGAGTACAAATATTAAAAAAAGGGTAAATGAACATTTTACCTCTGACACTTCCCTGAGCAGGGGTATTCAGAAAGAAACACGGAAGGTAACCTTTGAGCTTACCGGAAATGAACTCATCGCCTTT
Source organism: Muriicola soli (assembly GCF_004139715.1). GTDB lineage: Bacteria > Bacteroidota > Bacteroidia > Flavobacteriales > Flavobacteriaceae > Muriicola > Muriicola soli. Next base: position 1,634,237 of record NZ_CP035544.1, read on the forward strand.
CTGAAACTCCATGAAGTAATCAAAAGAAATCCCCCCAAATACCAACTAAAAAGTGAAGATCTTGAACTTGATCTACATCCAAATGGTCAGGAGAATGCCAACAATAGTGTATTCAATATTGCAGGTAAGGATATAATGGTAGTAGATAAAGGAAGGGAAGTGGGCGAACGCAGTGCAATTCTTATAAAAAAAGGTCGACTGAAAGGAGTGGGTTTCTACGAACTAAATTATCAAATCAATAATATTCATATCTTGGAATCAATATTGACCCCTATGGAAGGGAACAAGGATATTTCCAGACAAATTTCTTACTACCTAACCCATAGGAAGGTCCTGAATATAATTGAGCTGAATTCGAAACCATGACGGAGAAGCCATCCAGAAAAGATTGGAAATCAAAATTACACGAGGTCATCTACGGCACGCATACGCCTGCCGGGAAGATGTTTGATATCGTACTCCTGGTCGTGATCCTTTACAGTGTAATCATTGTAATGCTGGAAAGTGATTCTCGTTTTGATGAGAAATTTCACGGGTTTTTAAACATTTCCGAGTGGATCGTAACTATACTCTTCACCATTGAATACATCCTGAGAATTATTTGTATCAAGTCGCCCAGGAAATACGTTTTCAGCTTTTTTGGTATCATCGACTTCCTCTCTACTATTCCCAAGTACTTGTCCCTGTTTATTATGGGATCGCAATACGTAGCTGCTTTTAGAGCCTTGAGGCTTCTTAGGGTTTTCAGAATCCTCAAATTGGTCAGGTTTATAGGAGAATCTAACAATCTGGTCCGGGCTCTCAGAGCCAGCAGGACGAAGATCTTGGTCTTTGTGTTTTTTGTCCTTATCGTTTCTGTTCTCCTTGGTACGATCATGTATCTGGTGGAAGGCCCTGAGCACGGGTTTAATAGTATTCCTCATAGTGTCTACTGGACCATCGTTACGCTCACTACAGTGGGTTACGGTGATATTTCCCCTCAAACAGGTCTAGGACAATTTATCGCCACCTTCATTATGATCGTGGGATATGGCATTATCGCCGTTCCCACAGGAATTGTCAGTGCGGAATACGCCTCCTCAAATCGCAAAAATAAGGACAGTAAAAAGAAGGACAAATCCTGTGCAGAATGTGGTACGGTTATCCTTAAGGAGGATGCGCATTACTGCAGGGTATGTGGATTCAGGCTAATTGAAGACTGATGGCACAAAAAACCCTTTTGGTAATTGTGGGGCCAACTGGGATAGGAAAAACCTCCCTGGCTGTACAACTTGCAATTCATTTTAAGACTGAAATTATCTCAGCTGATTCCAGGCAATTCTACAAAGAGATGAATATTGGTACGGCAGTCCCTACCAAAGAGGAATTGAAGATGGTGCCTCATCACTTCGTACATCAGATAAGTGTACATGAAAACTATACGGCCGGAGATTTTGAAAGGGATGCTATCAAGAAATTGGATGAACTATTTAAATACCACGATATTGTATTAATGGTTGGGGGAAGCGGATTATACATCGATACGGTGGTCTACGGCATTGATTCATTCCCGAAAACAAAACCCGGCTTGCGCCAAGAACTCCAGAAGGAACTGGAAGAGAAAGGGCTAAAACCCCTTCAGGAGGAACTCAAGCTTCAGGATCCCGATTATTACCAGAAGGTGGATCTACAAAATCCACAACGCATCCTAAGGGCCATAGAAGTGATTCGTTCCAGCGGGAAACCGTTTTCTGATTTCCTGGGTAAGGCTAAAGTAAAAAGGCCTTTTCAGTCTGTCATATTGGGGTTGGAAGCCCCTAGGGAGATAGTTTATCAAAGAATCAATAGCCGTGTTGATCAAATGATGAAATCAGGGCTACTTGAGGAAGTAAAGACCCTTAGGAATTATAAACATCTCAACGCCCTGCAAACGGTTGGATACAGGGAGATATTTAGCTATTTGGAGGGCGAATCCGACCTAGAAAATGCCATATTAGAAATAAAAAAGAATACGCGAAGGTTTGCCAAACGGCAGGGAACCTGGTTCCGAAAAAACAAGGAAATAAGATGGATTCCCTATAACCGGGATTTAACAGAGCATATTCAATTCATTGACCAAATAATTGAAAATGGGTAAAGACGAACATACAAGCGGGGTGTTCTTTATCATGGGTGTTTCTGGTTGTGGAAAATCTACCATAGGGCGTCTTCTGTCCCACGCTCTGTCATTGCCATTTTATGACGGTGACGATTATCATCCTGCAGAAAATGTCGCGAAAATGTCCAAGGGCATTCCCCTCAATGATCGGGACAGGGAGTCCTGGCTGCAGGCCCTGAATTCCCTTGCTCAAAAAAATCAGAAAACAGGTGCCGTAATCGCCTGCTCCGCCCTTAAAAAGCATTACCGGGACACTTTAAAGGACAGTATCGTACCACCCCCCATATGGATCTACCTGCAAGGCAGCTACGAAACGATCTTAGATCGGCTAAAGCAAAGGAGAGATCACTTTATGCCTTCACACTTGCTAACCTCCCAATTCGAGGCCTTAGAAGCTCCTGTGGATGCCATAGAAGTCTCAATAACGCTTGAACCGGAAATGATCCTGAAAGAAATCCTGAAGCAGATAAAATAAAAAAGGCAGCGAATTGCTGCCTTTTAGTTTTATTTGGGCTCTGATTTACCCTTCTTTCTTATCGGATTTTACAACCAGTCTGAAACCTTCCCCGTGTATGTTCAGGATTTCAACAAGTCCGTCTTTCTTCAGATACTTCCTCAATTTAGCAATATAAACATCCATACTACGAGAGGTAAAGTAATTGTCATCCCTCCAAATTTTAGTCAGTGCAAGTTCCCTCGGCATTAAATCGTTTTCATGAAGGGCAAGTAAGCGAAGAAGTTCGTTTTCCTTAGGGGAAAGTTTGATAGGTTCTTCGTCCTTGTATTTCAGGAATCTCAATTTGGAGTTCAAATGAAAATTTCCAAACTTAAATTCAAACTGTTTACTATCAGCCAAAGTACTCGATGCTTTTCTCTGGAGTATGGCTTTGAGTTTCATCAAGAGGACCTCTGAATCAAAAGGTTTGTTCAGATAATCATCGGCACCTGCCTTATACCCTTTGAGGACATCTTCCTTCATTGTTTTTGCCGTAAGGAAAACGATAGGGACGTTCTCGTTCTTGTCCCTGATTTCCTTGGCAAGAGTAAAACCATCTTTATAGGGCATCATAACATCGAGAATACAAATGTCAAAATTGTCTTTTTTAAATTTCTCAAACCCTTCCATC